>DAOUEL010000059.1:0-3503 GCA_034430595.1 Anaerolineales bacterium
CGTATCATCCATGAGAACCTCGCCTGGGCATTTGCGTACAATCTGCTGGCTGTACCGCTGGCTGCGGTTGGATGGATAAGCCCGATCATAGCCGCCGCAGCGATGGCTTCGAGCAGCTTGCTGGTGGTGGGGAACTCCCTACGATTGCAGCGGGATTAAGTGCTGAATCTCACCCCGGCGTGAGGGGTCTCCCCTCGTGGTTCGATTCCAGATTCACCTCGCATGTTCGAGGGCGTCCGAATGGCTAACCTTCATCCCGGGTCTAGGCAAAAAACAGCAGGAAGGCAAAGCCTTCATGACCATCCTGGCCTACTCGCAGGATTTTGGCCAACTACTGCGGAAGTTGGATTCGGAAAAGGCTTACCTCGCCAGAAGTGCTCTCAGACTCGATTGTGCCGCCATGGCCGCGGATAATCTCCTGCGCGATGTTAAGGCCTAGCCCCATACCTCCTGTCGTGTGTGATCCGCTTTGTTGAACCTGGTAAAAAGGTTGGAATCCCCGGGTAATTTCATCGTTAACGCGCTATGTGTAGGATATTTGAAATAGAGAGTAACTAGGTTACTGAGGATCAAACGTTGAAAGGCCACCCTTGGAAACCCAGCATGACGGTCCAAGTTCCCTGTTTTCGGATTCCATCTCATAACCTGAAGGTCCTGGGTTCGCCTGCCCTGGCGGGCTAGGCCAGGGAATCCCAGCCCCGCTACCTAGAAAGGCCTCCGATACGGAGGCTTTTTACTTTCATAGATCTCAGGGACCCTTCACCCTGGCGGGTTCAGGGCAGGTCCCAGCCCCGCTATCTGAAAGAAAGGCGCCCGAAAGGGTGCCCTTCTTGTTGTTCAAATTGCTGGTCGAATGGTACTTGCTATTTGCAGACCTACGCTGGAATTGTCCGGGTTATCTCGTTGATTTCCGTTTCTACTGAGAATTCATATCCCCAGAATAATCACACGACCGATTCCAGCGGTCGAGCCTATTTCTAAAGTATTTCGCCGCATCCTTGCTGCACATGCCTCCTTGATAACCCTCGTGCCACTCGTCACGCCATTTCCGTGACACCCTGCAGGTATGTAAAACCGCATAAAGCCTTATTCTATATTCGGAATATAGAATATTGTATCGGAGGCGGCATGGACGGTCACAAGTACAGCGCAAAAATCATCAAGGCAATGGCCCACCCTGTCCGGTTGCAAATCCTGGAGGCGTTGAGCGCTGATGGGCAAGCTTGCGTCTGCCATCTTGAGAGCATGCTCCAACTGCGGCAGGCATATCTATCTCAGCAGCTGGCAACACTGCGAGAGGCCGGGCTGGTCCAGGACCGGCGCGAAGGTTTGAACGTTTACTACTCGCTGACTTCACCCGTTATTGCAGAAGGATTACACAGCCTGCGCAGGTTGGGCGCCCATGTGGCAGAGCTTCAAGGCGAGAAAATCCGTTTCAAATCAATCGAGCATAACCCTGATGAGCCCTGCCCGTGCCCGCGCTGTCACGAGCGAATCGAAGTCCTTGAAACCATCCACTAGCCGTCTGCCGAATCTTCTAACCAAGGAGAATATCGAGATGATCTCAATCAAGGTATTGGGTCCAGGATGTGCTAACTGTGAACGCGTCGAACTGCAGGCGCGGGAAGCCGTGAAGCAGCTGCAAGTCGAGCATCCAGACCTGGAAGTGACGATCGAAAAAATCAAGGATCCAGAGCTCTTCGGAAGCTATGGTCTGCTAGCCACGCCTGGTTTGGTTATCAACGAGCATCTGGTCTCGGCGGGCAGGATTCCAACCATCGAGGACATTCTGGCCTGGATCGGACAACCAGCCTAAGCACACGACACGCGGTTGGTCCGGGCTGCTCGCAAGAACATCGCCTTGCGCGCGCAAAGTTGAAGCAGCTTCGAACAAGCCATTCGTTGAAGAAGAAGGATAGGTTATGACGGAATTCCTCGAGACCATGGTTGATAAATTCACCTTCAAGGTTGCCACCGATCGCCTTTACAGCGACGATGGCTTGTGGGCGATGGCGGAAGGTGAAAATCGTGTTCGCATCGGTTTATCCGATTTTCTGCAGCAGCGCAGCGGGGATGTGGCCTTCGCCGAGATCAAGCCGGTGGGCGCTGCGCTTGCACGCGGGGATGAATTAGGCACGATCGAGACCATCAAGGTCAACATCGAACTGGTCTCTCCGATCAGCGGCGAGATCGTGGAAGTCAACCCCTTGATGGAATTTGAACCTGAGCACATCAATCAGGATCCCTACTCCACAGGCTGGCTGGCTATCGTCGAGGCCGCTGATTGGGAGGGGGATTCAGCGAATTTAATAGATCCGCACGCCTATTTCGGGCGGATGAAAAAAGAGGCCGAAGAAGAGGCGGGAAACCTATGACCGGAACCCAGAGAGTCGTCATCGTCCCGTGCAGTGGGATCGGCAAGACCTACGGTACGGTAAGCCGCGAGGCTGCATACAACCTGACCCAGGATCTCCGCCCGGAGGGGACGAAACTCGTCGCACTCTCGCTGCTGGTACTGGGGGACGAGCAGGCATGCGCCGATGTAGCTGAGAGCCCGGCGGTCACAATTGATGGTTGCAAACTGGCCTGCGCCTCGAAGATGGTTGCACAGAGCGGCGGGCGCATCGCGCGCGAGGTAGCCGTGCTGGATGTGTATCGCCAGCATCGGGCGCTAAAACCGGAAGGGATCTCCGAATTGAACGAGGCCGGCCAGGAATTGGCGCAGGTTCTTGCGGAGGAATTGGCCGAGTTCGTTGATGACATCGAAAGCCAGGATGGGGAGGGGGATCATGCCTGAGCTTCCAGCAAAGAAAGTAGGAATCGTGGCCTGCTCCGGGGAAGAGCTGTCCGGGGGTACGGTCACCCGCCTGGCTGCCCTACGCGTGCTGGAGGAGCTCCGGCCGGCGGAGACGGTGACGATCTGCCTGCCGCTATTCCTGGCCGGTGGGGAGGGGGATCGGGCCTTCGCGCGCTTCTACCCGACGATTGCGATTGACGGGTGCGAGAAACGCTGCGCCGCTCGCGCGACTGAGCTGTATTCCGGCAAGCCTGCCGCCACTATCGTGGTCAGCGACATCGTTAAGGCGAAGGGACTCGCCGAACCGAAAGGACTGCGCACTCTCGATGAGGCTGGCCGGCAGGTTGTTGAGGCGACGGCAGACCTGGTTGCGCATACGGTTGACGTCTTGCTCGAGAGTCATTGGAGCCGGAGTGAAGGTGCATTCAGTGATCCCCTGCAAGCACAGGCTGAGGGGCAGGGATCGATGCAAGCAACCTGTTCCTGCGGTTCGGGGATTCCCGTACAGTTGGTGGAGATTGACGGGACGATGGTGAGTCTGGTCGCGCTGCCGCTTATCTTCGAGCGCTTCCGGGAAGCCGGACAAAAGCCTGGTGAAGAGTTGGGGGCTGAACTGCTCGATATGGTGTGTATCTACAATCCTATTCCGGAGAGATCGGAGCCGTCGTACATCGAAACGCTGTTGCGGGAGTACCGCGATTACCTG
>DAOUEL010000060.1:0-14483 GCA_034430595.1 Anaerolineales bacterium
CAGCGGCCGCCCGGCCAGATCTGACCCATTGAACAGGATGCGTCCAGAATCGATCACCCCATTCTCCGGCAGGTAGCCCATGACTGCCAGCGCCAATGTCGTTTTCCCCGATCCACTCTCACCGACAATGCCGTAGGTCTGGCCCGCAACAACTGCCAGTGAAATCGACCGCAGCGCTGGAATAAGCTCCGCTCCGGTACGATAACTGACCGATAAATTTTCGACTTTGACTGTCTGGGATGGTGGGGAAACCTCAGGCATAGGTCATCTTATTCTCGGACAGCCTGGAATTCCCGCTTGAGGCCGTCAGCCATCAAGTTCACGCCGATAACGAGCAGTGCGATCGAACCGGCCGGGAAATAGAGCGCCCAAGGCGCCTGGCTGGCGTACGCACGTGCTTCTTTCACCATCAATCCCCAATCCGGGCTGGGCGGCTGAACGCCAATGCCGAGAAACCCCAACGAAGCAACTAGAAAAATGGCATACGAAAAGCGCAGCGAGGCTTCCACAGCTAGCGCAGGGAGCGCCGAGGGCAGAATTTCACGGAAGAGAATCCGTCCAAGCGACTCACCCTGCAGACGGGCGGCGTCGATGAACCCCTTCGTTTTTATGCTCAACGTCACACTGCGTACGACGCGGGCAATAATCGGCGTGTATACCACCACGATCACGACCAGCACACTGCGGCGAGAGGGGCCAAGCGTACCGAGCAAGAGCAACGCTAAAAGGAGCGCCGGGAGAGAGAGCAGCGAATCGAAGAAGCGCATGAGCAGCTCGTCCAGCCAACTGCCTGTGTAGCCGCTGATCAAACCGATGCTGGTGCCAAGTAATACCGCAAACAGGGTTCCCATGCCTGCCAAAGCCAGGACCTGGCCGGCGCCCAGGATGACACGGCTGAAGACATCCCGGCCGAGGAGATCCGTCCCGAAGAGATGGCTGCTCGACGGCCGAGACAGCGCCTCCGTCGCGATCTGCTGGTTAACGCCATAAGGGGCAATGAGCGGGCCAAGCAGCGCCAGCGCCAGGAAGACCAGCACGATCGTGGTGCCCAGCCCGGACGCCGAATGCCGGTACAGTCCACGAAAGAGAGTGTTAAGGCGCCGTCCCTGAGAGGGAACGGCGCCTGAGTCACCCGAAGAAATCATCGGCCAGCAGGCTCTCCTACCCGGAGATCGGCGATACCGTCCGCAGGTCGGTCCGGCCTGCAAAGGCTTTCAATTCAAACCCTTCGAACTGATCGCTGATCGCCGCATACTGAGCAAAGAAGTAGGGGATGATAATCGGCCCACGCTCAATTAGGATTTTCTGTATCTCCTGATATGCCTGAACGCGTTCATCTTCGTTCAAGGTTGTCCCGGCAACCTGCGCCAGGCGATCGAATTCCTCGTCACAGAAGTGTGATTCGTTCCAGACTGCATCGCATTCAAGCATGACATTGAGATAGAACTGGGGGACTGGCCGTGATCCCCAACCAGTGATGCCGAGGTCGACGTCAAGCCAGCCGTTATCGCCATAGTA
Organism: Anaerolineales bacterium; assembly: GCA_034430595.1. Taxonomy (GTDB): domain Bacteria; phylum Chloroflexota; class Anaerolineae; order Anaerolineales; family E44-bin32; genus E44-bin32. The sequence continues at coordinate 1,519 of DAOUEL010000060.1, forward strand.
AACGCTCTCTGGCTCGACGGAGATATCGACGTTGATTCCTGCTTCAGCCCACTGTTCCTTCAAAACGGCAGCCAAGTCCGGGCGCCCGCCGGTATCGGGTGTGTGCAGCGTCAACGACAGCCCATCCGGGTACCCTGCGTCAGCCAGCAGCTGGCGTGCGACCTGCGGATCGCGTGCGGGAATCGGTGTCGATTCACTGTAATAGCGTGTGAAGAGCGGCCCAATCGGGCTGTCGCGCCCCACGGCACCATATCCCTGTTGAACCAGGCTGAAAGCCTGCTCGCGGTCCGTCGCCAGTTTGAAAGCCTGGATCACGCGGGGGTCGTTTCCAGGCGCGCGATCAGCGCGCAGGCGCACCAGGTCAAAACCATTGGTCGGGATGTCAATCGCAACGATGCCCGCCTGATCCTTGAGACTGCTGAAAAGCGAGGTTGACATACGCATGACCAGATCGATCTGGCCGCTGCGCAGTGCGTTCACAGAGGCTGATTCGTCATCGAAGAATACAAATTCAAGCCGAGTGAGTTTTGGCTGACCGCTGATGAAGTAATCAGGATTCGCCACCAGGTCGACTCGCTCGCTGTTATAAGTTTCGACCTTGAATGGGCCGGTGCCGTTGAATCCGGTTGAGGGATCGGCCGTCCCGGCTTTGAGAATCAACGCGTGGTTGTCGCTCAGATCATAGAGGAAGAATGGGTTCGATTGCTTGAGAGTAAAGGTCACCTCAAGATCGCCCGTAGCTTCGACCGTTGCGATATTGGAATACAGGTCGGCGGTCGGCAGCTCGAGTGATGGATCCCGCAGCCGATCAAAGGTCCAGACTACATCGGCTGCTGAGAAATCTGAACCATCATGGAATGTCACGCCATCTGCGAGTTGGAAGATGTACTTCAAACCGTCATCGCTGATGCTCCAATCGCTGGCCAACCGAGGTTGGATGTTATTTTCGGGATCGAGGTCCACCAGGTAATCATAGACATGGTTTGCGAGCAGGACCTCACTATCCGAGCTGATAAACGCTGGATCTGTCTGAACCACAGGCTGCATGGCGACCCGTAAGGTCCCGGTTCTGGGAGCAGCCGTTGTTCCGCCGCATGCGGTGAGAATGACTGCGAGAATTAGAGCAAGCATGCCAACTGGTCGGAATACAGGCTTCATTGCGGGTGATCTTCCCAGTTTCATTGAGTTTCCTCCTACATTCTTCTCTGCTCGGATTGAGTGCCGGGGATGTACCAGGATTACAGACGAACTATAGCGATCCTTTCTTACCAAAACCTTGTGCCAGGATCACCTTTAAATGGACCGATAAGATCGGGGCTGATCCAGCCACCATAAAATCCACCAACCTGAGCCTGGACCCGCTCGCCATCAAGAAAACACTCCAGTCGATTTGGGTTGAAAGCTATATGGCCACGAATCTCGATAACCCCTGGCGTCGGATTCTCATAGGTCCAGGCTGCCTTCCTGACAAAAATGCCTTCTGAGCGCAGCTCAAAGTAGCTTGCGCGTCCCTTCCACTCACAGATGGTGTGGAGATCGGATGAAATGAGGTACTCCATGGCAACATCTTGGCGTGGTATGTAGAAGCTAGGAGCGAGGCTGGTCTCCAGCACGCGCTTTACGCGGCGGGTTTCGGCCAGGATCAGGTCGTCCAGCCGGACGAGAATATAACGTGATGATTCCTCTACTCGTGGGGGGCGTGGGTAATCCCAAACAGATTCATGCCCGGGTCCGGGCGGGGTGGGCGGGCGGCTCACCGTGGCTCCTTTATGCCTTTTTGAGTTCTTGCCAGGTCGGGCGAGAGCTTCCACGCGGCTTGTTTGTGCGATGCTCGATTCTAACACACGGGTAGAACACACAGAGATTAGGCTGTCCCCGAATCCAGGACCCGCGCTTCAAGATCCCGCAGACAATTCGCCAGCAGCTCGAATCCCTGCTGCAGCTGTTCCTGCGTGATGCACAGTGGCGGTACGACCAGCAGGATGTTGCCCCGACCAGTAACAAACAATCCGCGCTCGCGCGCCAGCCGCCGCACGTATCCTATGCTGGCGATGCCATCGGCAGTGGATTCGAGCGGCGCACGCGAATTGACGTCCTGGACAAGTTCCAGCGCGCCAAACAGGCCAATCCCGCGGACATCGCCAACGATGCTGATGGCGGATTTGATCCGCTCTAGTTCCTGCAGTAAAACCGGTTCGAGCTGGTGGGCGTGCTCAACCAGGCCATCCTGCTCAATTGCCTCCAGGTTAGCGATGGCGGCTGCCAGGCTGATCGGATGCCCGTTGAAGGTCAACCCGCCCTGGTAGATACGATGATCAAAGCTGTGGGCGATTTTCCCCTTCATCGCCAGAGCTCCGAGCGGCGCATACCCGGAGGTCAGGCCCTTTGCCATGACCATTAGATCGGGCACCACGTTCCAGTGTTCTACCGCAAACCACTTCCCGGTCCGTCCAAAGCCAGCCATTACCTCGTCACAGATTAGAAGGATGCCGAATTGATCGCACAGTTCACGCACCCCTTGCAGATACCCGTCGGGGGGAACGAGCACTCCGTTCGTGCCGACGACGGTCTCAAGCAGGATGGCGGCGATTGTTGAAGGTCCCTCAGACCGAATGGTCTGTTCCAGGTACGCAAGGTAATCAGCCGCAACCTGCGCCGGATCAGGATGATCATGATGCGCAGGAAAAATGGAACGGTAAGGATATGGATTATGGAAGTGAACCACGCCTGGCATGAGGAATGGCTCCCAGGCAAGTCGGCGAGAATCACCGGTTGCAGCAAGCGCGCCATGGGTCGCTCCATGGTAGGAGCGGTAGCCGGCCATGATCTTCGCCCGGCCTGTGTGAGCGCGTGCAATTTTAATCGCATTCTCAATTGCATCCGCTCCACCCAGGGTAAAGAGAAAGTGATCCAGGTCCCCGGGCGTGAGCTCCGTTAACCTGCGACATAACTCGGCTCTCGGCCGGGTTGCGGTATGGGGTCCGGCAAATGCCAGAGTACGTGCCTGTTCGCTGATCGCCTCGATCACCCGGCTGTCTCCGTGTCCCAGGTTCACACACATGACGGAGGCGTTGAAATCCAGGTAGGGCTTGCCTTCGAAATCATAAAGATAGACACCTTCAGCTCGCTCAACCGGCAGCGGATCCACATCGGCCTGGGCAGACCAGGTCCAGAAGTTGTGCCGCTGGCAGAGAGCCAGGACCTGTCCGGCCGGACGAATCTGCCAGCCTGCCGAATTATCGATCTTCATCGGTACAATCCCTCCGGATCCAGCTCTTCCCGTATCATGCACAATTCGCTCTCGCTCGGAGCTGGGGTCGTTTCTAGCTTGGGGGCGATCTTCAGCGGCCAGCCGATGTTCGCCTGAATATCTTCCAGTACCTCGCCGGGATGCAACGAGGCAAGCACCATTTCACCGTTCCCGCTGTCGAAATGGAAGAGGGCTTTATCCGTGATCACAAGTTGTGGACCGGATCCTGGAATGCCCTTCTCCGCAGATTCACCGTCAGAACGAGCATGGCCGGGCGTTGTCCGGAAATCCAACTCGGCAACGAAGGTTCGCAGCGAAAGCCGGGTGATGATCAGCGTCCGCTGGGCGTTGATCGCGATCTCGCACGCCCCACCACTGCCCGGCAGCCGCACCTTGGGAGACGCATACGGTCCAATGACGGTTGAATTGAGATTTCCAAAGCGGTCGATTTGGGCCGTTCCCAGCAGCGCGGCATCCACCCAGCCCCCTTGCAGGATATAGAGAAATAGATCGGCCATCGGTCCAGTCCAGAGCGCACCGCTGATGATGGTCGGATCACCGATCGACAACGGCAGGCGTGCCGGTTCAGCGCCGAGCACTCCTGATTCATAGATTAAAACCAATTTGGGAGCGTCGGTACGGCGGGCGAGGTTGCAAGCGATATTCGGCAAGCCGACACCTACCAGCACACTGCGCGCATCAGCCAGCGCACGCGCAGCGCTGACAATCATCATCTCGTTTGCGCTGTAGCTGTTCATCGGTAATCACCGTAATCAACTGCACCGGCAAGAGCCGGATCGGGTCTGAGACTATCCAAGGTACCCGCTGGTTGCAGACTCAGGTATTCCTGGCGGTCTTTCACTCCATAAACCCATCGTTTAAGCCAGGATTGAAGCTCATCATGGTCGCGTGAGAGTCGATCCCACTCGCGGTACTGCTGATTATCGCGGTCATAGTACCCCTGAACGTAAGAGGGATGAGCCCCGAATGGCTCGTGCACAACGGCATCGACAATCATACCGGGGATGATGGTCCGATTGGGATCGCGCCGGATAACCTGCGGGTCGACGATCTCCTCGACCACCACGATGACATGCCTGGCCGCAAACGCGGCCTCCTTCTGGACACCGAGGATCCCCCAGGCCTGGGTATTGCCCTGTGCATCGGCACGCTGAGCATGGATGATGGCCACGTCAGGATTTAATGGCGGCACCACTGCGATCTCACCACCACCGTACGGATCGGTCAGTGTGCGGATGCGCGGATTGACGCGGGGCAAGTCGGATCCGGTGAACGATCGAAGTGGAAAGAACGGCAACCGGCTGGCGCCGGCCAGGTAGCGTCCGATCATCCCGAAATGTGTATATTCCTCCAGTTCAAGCGGATGTGGGATTCCCTGTTCCACCGCCCGGCGGATAGCGAAGAGAGATCCAATGCCTGGATTGCCCAGGTAGGAAAACACCAGCTTATGCGCCGTGCCGGCGGCAATCATCTGGTCGTAAACCAGGTCGGGGGTCATGCGGATCAGGGTCAAGTCCTTGCGTCCCTGGCGGATGATTTCGTGCGCGGCGGCGAAGCAGATAAAGGCCGTGAAACCCTCAATGGCGAGCGAGCAGCCATCCGATACGAACCTGGCAACCGCCTCGCTCATGGGGATGACTTTTGATTCCATGGGTGCTGCTCCTGATCGGTGATGGCGAGTTACTGTTCGGCTGCATTGTAGCGCCAGTCCGGAAAGAAGCAAAGCAAGAGCATGAATCTGGCTCTTGACAGCAAATACCCATAATGCTATTTTATGTGCATAACCCGTTTATTCGGGTAAACGGCAGAATAGATTAGGAGGCAGCATGCCTGCTCCAGTACGAGAAGTCATCCTGGCACCTGAAACGAATCGCATCTCGATCAGCCCTGAGCCTGCCCTGAATGCTCTCAACAGCTTAATGATGTTTGCCTGGACGGATGAGATTTCAGGTCTCGATCCCTGGGTTGAAAAAACCGCCGCCCTTCTGACGGATGAGGAAATCGAACAAAACAAGCTTGTGCTGATGGGCCTCTATTTCGCTCTTGTCCCCCAGCGCAGCTGGCCTTCCTTCACGGCCTACCTCGATCGGCTTGAGTCCCTCGATCCGATCGCATTGCGCGACCGCGTGCTCGACTCCTATCTCTGTATGCCCTGCCGTGAGGCAGAGCCGTGCGAGGATGATAAAGACCGCGTCCTGGCGAGCGTGGATAATTTCCTTGCTTTCCTGCGCAGCCGCTTCTCGCCGGATCATATCGACGAGCCAATTGAGCGAAAAGCCTATGCGCTGCTTACCCACCCCGAACGCATGCGCAGCGTGATCGTGGATCATTTGCGAAGCATGTGGGATAAGGTCCTGGCCCAGGAATGGAAGAGGACCGAACCGTTGATCATCGAAACTGTGAACGCGTTCCAGAGCCTCGATCTAAGCGTTTACTCTGACGCTGAACTTGTACAGCTCATCACCGGAAGGAGCGGGACCGAACTTGAAAAGCTTCTCGGGCATCTTACCGACGCGAAGAAAGTTGTCTTTGTTCCCAGTGTGCACATCGGTCCCTACGTTACACAATTTGTACGCGGAGATGTGGTTTGGATCCTCTTCGGCACCCGTGCTCCCGAAGGATTACGGCAGAGCCACGCTGCATTGAGTCGGGCTGAGCTGCTGGTCTGGCTCTCGGCCTTGGCCGATGACACACGATTGCGGATCATGACTTTCATCCGTGATCAAGAAGAATCCTGCGCGCAGGAACTGATCGAGGAGCTTGACCTGAGCCAGTCGACCGCCTCCCGGCATCTGCGGCAATTGGCTGCCTCCGGCTACCTGAGCGAGCGCAGAACGGAAGCTGGAAAGTGCTACAGCATAAACGCTGAGCGGATCAAAGATACGATCCGGGCGCTCGAAGCGTTCGAGTAGTTCCCTGCTCCTCACCGCAAGGATGGACCGCAGGATAATCGCCTGCACAGATCGAACGATCAGGACCGGGACGGGCAGGTGTGAAAAGGAGATCACTATGTACTTCACAGGACGTGATATCGCCGTACAGAAAGCATATCGTGATGAAATGCTTCGTCAGGCTGAGCCATGGCATATTTTGCCAAAAAGGTTATCCAGCAAGGCACACCTGCAAACGCACTTCAGAACCTCGATGGTCAGGCTCGGTGCCTGGCTGGAGGCGGTCGGCTGCGGGCTCAAGGCACGCTATGGGATGAGCGCAGAAGCCGCGCAAGGTGTCGCCGGCAGCACTCTCCAGCGCTGCTGAGATGCTCGACGTACCGCCCGTAGTATCCGGCATACTGACGGGCTCGAGAGGAATTGCACTCAGCTGGTATTCCGGTTCTGCCGATCAGGGGTTGAAACACAGGACACCTCTGCCCCAGCCCCTGGCCGGTCGATCCCTTCCGAGATCCTATACCGAACCCCCCGCTTCCAGCAGTTGCTGGGGGTAGAAAAGAAGAATATGAGCAGCGGTCAATTTCGAATCAAACGACACTGGTGGCGGCTTCGGGCACAACTCGATGAGTATCCACGCCAGTTCTGGACCCTGATGCTGGCTTCGTTTATCGACCGACTGGGCGGGTTCATGCTGTACCCATTTTTCGCCCTCTACATCACGAAGCATTTCGGCGTTGGAATGACGACGGTCGGGCTCATATTCGGAATTTTCTCGCTGACCGGCATCCTGGGCAGCACGGTCGGCGGCGCGTTCACAGACCGCTTCGGCCGTAAGCCGATGCTCATCTACGGTCTGCTGGTGAGCGCGATCTCCAGCATCTGGCTAGGCGTGGTGGATGAGCTTTCGCTCTTCTTTGCCGGCGCTGTTTTCGTTGGGCTATTCTCCAACGTCGGCGGGCCTGCCCAGCAGGCGATGCTGGCGGATCTGCTCCCGGACGAGCAGCGGGCACAGGGTTTCGCGATCTGGCGTGTAATCGTGAACATTTCGGCCGCGGTCGGTCCAGCGATCGGCGGGTTCATCGCCTCACGCTCATTCCTGGCGCTTTTCATCGGCGACGCGATCCTGAGTACACTGGTCGCAGTCATGGTCTTCTTCCTGCTGCCAGAAACGCGTGTGCGGCTGAGCAGGGAAAAACAGGAGACGATGACCCAGTCGTTCCAGGGTTACGGGCGGATCCTTGCCGACAGGGTCTTCATCTTATTCTGGGTCGCGTCGGTCTTTACCTGGCTGGTGTACATGCAGATGAACGGCACGCTGTCGGTGTACCTGCGTGATTTCCAGGGCGTGTCTGAACAGTGGTATGGCTACATCATCAGCCTTAACGCTGCGATGGTGGTCGTCTTCCAGTTCTGGGTCACGCGCCGTACGAAGCGCTACTCACCGTACGTCGTGATGGCCTGGGGCACCCTGTTCTATGCCGTTGGCTTCAGCATGTATGGCTACGTGAACACCTATGAGCTTTTCCTGTTCGCGATGGCGATCATCACGATTGGCGAGATGCTTGCTGCGCCGGTCGGACAGGCGATCGTCGCCAACCTGGCACCGGAGGATATGCGCGGCCGCTACATGGCCTTCTACGGGTTCAGCTACGCCATTCCGGGAGTCTTTGGGGCGTTGATCGCCGGTGCCGTGATGGACTACCTCGATCCGAACTGGGTCTGGTTCGGGGCGGGAATCCTGGGTCTGGTCGCTACAGGCATGTACCTGTTCATGGCCAACCAGCAAACGCAGAAACAGGAAGAAGCACTGGCAATCGAAGCCTGAGCGGGTCGTCAGTCCATCAGGCAGGGGCACGGCGACGCCGTGCCCCTGCAGTTTTGAGAGTACGCATCACCGCAAAATGGACTTTGATTCACACGCATGGGGACCTGCGGCCGTGCACCTTATCCGCCCGCCTCAATATGCGGGAAATTCAATAATTTGCTACTCCAATCCACTGGGGCAAAAGTAACCCCTTTTATCCTGGATTACCGCAGGGATGAACTGCGCCGCACGATGTGAGCATTTTCACTATCCTTAGTGGGATTTGTCACATATGGTACTTCTAAGATTCGTCTCTGGACGATATCGCTCATTGACGGTAAGCCTGCTCGCTCCCCAACCTGCAGGAGGTATGCATGCGGCAGTACCGCCATGTATTCATTGTCCTGACACTGATCGCCTTCTTCCTGGCAGCAGCTGCTATCCTGGGCACGCCGCGCGCTCATGCCGAGCCGGGCATGCTGCCAGCCAGCGGACGTGCTCTTGAGCTGGCACAAAACCTGGCAGATGCCCATTCTGACCTTGAACCCCCACCCCCACCTGAATTAGATACCTGCCAGCACTGCCATCTCAGCGGCTCGATCGAGAACCTGTGGACACCGCTCGCCCGGTGGAGCGTGGCCGGGTTGGGCGGGTTGCTATTCATCTTCGGTGCATACCGGACCAGCAGCACCTGGATCGGCCGGCGCAAATGGAAGCCGCTCTGGGCACGCGCAGTCGATTGGGTTGACGATCGCTACCAGGTGATCAAACCCGTTCAAAAAGCGCTCGATAAACCGGTCCCGCTCTTTGCCACACGCTGGATGTACTGCCTGGGTGGAATCACGTTCACACTTTTCGTGATCCAGATCCTGACCGGCGTCATGCTCACCTTCTACTACAAGCCCACCCCCGACGCGGCCTACGCCAGCATCCTTTTCATCGAGAACGAGGTCCGCTTCGGCGCCGCTATTCGAGCGATCCACCACTGGTCAGCCAATGGCATGGTTTTCATGGTCGTGGCGCATATGATCCGGGTCTTCATCCACGGTGCCTACAAAGCCCCACGCGAGCTGAACTGGGTCAGCGGGGTTGTACTGCTCGTGTTGACGCTCGGCTTCGGGTTGACCGGCTACCTGCTGCCCTGGGATCAGCGGGCATACTGGGCGACAACCGTCGCTAGCGAGATCGCCGGCGGTGTTCCGCAAATCGGAGACCTGGTGTTGGTCTTCCTGCGCGGTGGTTGGGATGTGACCGCGGTCACGCTTAGTCGCTTTTTCGCCTTGCACGTGATCGTCCTGCCGATCATCATCATCGCCTTCCTGGGGGCACATTTTCTGATGATCCGCCGCCAGGGGATTTCAAAGCCGCTCTAAATCGGGAGTTCGGAGACCGCATGGCTGAAGCAGAAAAACAACAGAGCGAGAAGACCATTCCTTTCTTCCCTGATCATATTCGGACGGAAGCAAAAGTTGCCTTGGGCCTACTGGTAGTGGTCGTCCTGATCGGTGTGCTGGGCACGATCCACCCGATCGGTCTTGAACCGCCCGCCGATCCCATGGACACACCCGCCCACGCCAAGCCGGAGTGGTACTTTCTCTTCCTGTACCAGATGCTCAAATACCTGCCGAAGACGCTCGGTGTGATGATCCCAATCGCAGCCCTGGTAGTGATTGCGATCTGGCCGTTCTTCGACCGCAAGATAGACAGCCTGAAAGCCCGGCGAGTTCGCTGGATGATCGTCATCATCGGCTCGGTTGGTGTCCTGGCTCTTACAGCTCTCGGCGCGTTCAGTTGAGCGAGCCGTTGGGTGCTGGTTTCTCGCAATCATCGAGGCTGGAGTGATGTATGACCGATCAAGAACCCAAGCTTGAACGCAGGAGCTTCCTCAAGTTACTCAACCGCCTGCTAGCGCTGGGTGGGGCGGCGGCACTGCTCGGGCCAGTCATCGCCTACTTCTGGCCGGCGAAGTTGGAGGAAGTCCCGTCGGAGCCGGTACCGGTTGGTAACGCTGTCGAGATTCAGGCCGGCCAGGCTCGCACGATCCGCTATGGACGCTATCCAGCCATCGTGATCAACCATCCCGAGACCGGCTTTATCGCCTACTCTGCCGTCTGCACACATTTCGCCTGCCTGGTGAAGTGGAATCCGGCAACTGGACGGCTCGAATGCCCCTGCCATGAAGGCTTTTTCGACCCGCGTGATGGTTCCGTGATCAGCGGGCCGCCTCCGGCACCGCTCGAATCGATACGCGTTTTCACACAGGACGGCACCCTTTTCATTGGTGGTGAAGCGTGACAACCGAAGCGATCACTACCACCACCCCGAAGGACCGCACCAACCGCTGGATGACTGGTCTGCGCGAGTTCCTGCAGCACGCCGTCCTGCAAGATCGCGTTCTCCAGCGGCTGTACCCCGGTATCATGCACGCCTGCATCTTCTGGGGCATGACAATACAGATTTTAGGGACGATCATCAACCTGCTGCAGTACCCGCTCTTTCTCCCATTCGATCTTCCATTCCCTCAGGGAAATGCCTATCTTGGCTTCGAACTGGTCATGGATATCGGCGGCGGGCTGCTCATTCTAGGCGTCCTGATGGCCCTCGCCCGGCGGGCTTTTTTCAAACCCAACTACCTCGTAAATCGTTGGGATGATTGGTTTGCGCTGGGGCTGCTGCTGCTGATCGCCCTGCTCGGTTTTAGCTCGGAGGCCATTCGCCTGCTCGCGGCAAATCCCTCCTGGCGAGCATGGTCCCCGATTGGAAATGCCCTGGCGAACGGGCTATTTGCGGCCGGCGTGCGGATCGGACCCGACGCCCCGCTCCACGCCTGGCTCTTCTGGGCACACGCAGCCACCGGCACGCTCTTCATCGTCGCGCTGCCCTTCACCAAGCTGCGGCATATGATCACCGGCCCCTTGAACATCGTCCTTCGGCCGCAGCGCGCAAAGGGTCAATTGGAGACGATCGAAGACATCGAGAATGCGGAAAAGCTCGGTGTTGGCGAGATCAGTGAGTTTGCCCGGCTGCAGCTGCTTTCGTTCGACGCGTGTGTCCAATGTGGCCGCTGCGAAGACTCCTGCCCGGCAACGTTCAGTGGGATCGATTACTCCCCACGCAAGCTAATCTTCCAGCTTCAGCGAGCCAGTCACGAGATTTTAATGGGCGAGAACAGCGGCCAGTCAGGTCAACTCCTGAACGATTACATCGAGAAGGAAAGTGCCTGGCTGTGCACAACCTGTGGTGCCTGTGTCGAAGCGTGCCCGATGTTCATCGACCCTGTCTCGAGCGTGATCGATCTACGCCGCTACCTGACGCTGACAACGGGTGAAGTTCCCGGATCGGTGGGTGAGACACTGGTTCAAATGGAGCGGCGTGGCAACCCGTGGGGGCTCCCCCCGGAGAATAAAGCCCCGTGGGTGCAGGAGCTCGGGGTTCGTGTGCTGCAACCCGGAGAACGGACCGATCTACTGCTCTTCGCCGGATGCGCCTACAACTACGACAACCGCAATCAAAATGCGGCCCGGGCGTTGGTTAAAACTCTCCAGCGGGCAGGGGTCGATTTTGCCGTCCTGGGGGCGGCTGAAAATTGCTGCGGCGAGACAGCCCGCCGGTTAGGGCATGAATACATCTTCCAGGTGATGGCTGAGGAGAATATCGCCACCTTTGGCTCCGTCGAATTCAACCGGATGGTGACGCCTTGTGCACACTGCTTCAATACCCTTAAGAATGAGTATCCAGCCTTCGGCGCTGACTTCGAGGTTATCCACCATACCGAACTGCTCTCGGAACTTATTTCGGAAGGTATGCTGCCCGGATCCGAGACGATGGATGGACACCGCCTTACCTACCACGATTCCTGCTATCTTGGTCGCTATAACAACGTCTACCAGGCGCCGAGGACGGTGCTTGACTCGCTCCCGGGCATAAACCGGGTCGAGATGGAACGCAACCGGGCTCAGGGTTTTTGCTGCGGCGGTGGGGGGGGCCAGATGTGGATGGAAACCGATCCGAATACCCGCATCAACCAGCGCCGACTGTCGCAGGCTGTCGATGAAGCAGGCGCTGACGTGGTTGTGACAGCGTGTCCATACTGCCTGATCATGTTCGATGATGCCGTTCGCAGCAAGGGACTCGGCGAACAGATCCAGGTTTTCGATCTGGCCGAGGTTTTGGCAAACCCTCTGCATGAAGCGGGCGGTAAAGCCGGATGAGAGTGTGCCATGGCTGAACACAGGGTAATTCCAGTTACCGACGGCAACCCGCTGACGAGCGCGCACGAAATCCTGCAAGCGGTATGGGAAACGGCCGAACTCAACCAAATGTTGATTCCCATCTGGTCGGAGAACGCTCACATGCCGGTGCCCACCCTCATCCGGGGTCCGGAGGAGCTGCTCCAAGCGGATCCCTTCGCCCCGATCATGATCGGGAACGCCGCCAGAACAGCCTTTGATTCGATTCGTAAGACCCATGGCAAGCGGCTGGGGCTTTTCCTGCGCCCCTGTGAAATCCGCAGTTTGAGAAAGATCGCCGATCGAGAACAGGTCGATTTAACCAATGTCCTGCTGCTCAGCAGTGATTGCCTTGGCGCAATACCCTACGAAGATTACCGCCGGCACCTTACACTGACCAAAGACTACCTGCAGATGACGCGTGAAACTCTCCAGTTCGCAGCCCAGGGTGGCGTGCTCCCAAGCCGCTACCAGCAAAGCTGCCAGCTTTGTGATGCCCCGTTTCCTTCGGGGGTTGACGTGCACTTTGAACTCTTCGGGTCGGAAACCCAGGATCAGCTGCTCATTAAGTGGAACGATAATAACTTCCGGTCCCCACTTGCGGAGCATCTCGAGTCAAGCGTGGCGTCAAAACAGCTGCTTGAACGCCGTGAGCGTGTCGTCAACAACCTCGGCCGTTGGCGATCCCGCAGCTTGAACAGCCACCGTGAAGATCTCGATCCAACCCTTGCCAGCGCTGACGCGTTGATCAGTCATCTTCAGCACTGCAC
>DAOUEL010000061.1:0-45643 GCA_034430595.1 Anaerolineales bacterium
ACACCTGCACCGAACAACGGTCAGATCAACCTGCCGGGTGTAAGCATTCAAGTTTATGCGCCCGGGCCGAACCCGATGGTCGATGAAGCCGATGCAAGTGGCCATATCGCCGGTATCCTGCTGGGAATTTGGCACGGGATCATTTCACCTGTAACGATGGTCCTGTCTTTCGTCAACAACAATGCGCAGATGTACGAAGTACATAACGACGGGCCCCAATATAACCTTGGGTTCCTGCTGGGCGTGGCCATCGTATTTGTTGTTCTGGGCATCACCGCAGGTTCGAGACGGCAGTAACGCGGGACAAAGAAGCTCGAGCTCTGGATCCGCTTGCCAAGAGCGGGGTAACCTCGCCGCGGCTGGAACGCTCCGCGCGGTTTGAGATCCCAAGGCGCATATCTCTAAGTATTATGGAAGGTTGAACGCGAGCAAGGCACATCCCTGGAAATACAGCAGGCCGTCTCCACCGGAAGCTGTGACAGGTTCAACAAGAGTAAAGGAGCTCGATCCCATGTTCCCTATCGGTGATGATGATAGCTCTCGAAGGATTTTTCCGTTTGTCACCTATATCTTGATCGCTCTGAACGTCCTGTTCTTCTTTGTAGAGCTGAGCGGTGGGGACGCTTTTATCGAGAAATGGGCTTTCGTCCCAAGCCGCTTCCTTGCCAACCCTGAGGGTGATTTTCTAACCCTCTTCTCTTCCATGTTCATGCATGCCGGATGGGTCCACCTGGGCGGCAACATGCTGTACTTATGGATCTTTGGTGACAATGTCGAAGACCGTTTCGGACACATCAAGTTCACGTTCTTTTACGTACTTTGTGGACTTGCGGCAACTTTCGCACAACTGGCCTTCAGCGCCGGTTCAAACCTGCCTAACTTAGGGGCATCCGGGGCGATCGCGGGAGTGCTCGGCGCATACATTCTGTTGTTCCCACAGGGTCGGGTCCGGGTCTTACAGGGCCAGCAGGTGATACAAGTGCCGGCGTTGATCGTCATTGGACTCTGGATCGTCCTGCAGTTATTTAGTGGCATCGGCTCGATTGACAGCGCAGCGCAGATGGGCGGCGTCGCCTACATGGCACACATCGGCGGATTCCTGGCGGGGTTCCTATTGACCTTCCTGCTCCGGGGTAAACGCCCAGCGCAGATTATGGCCTGAACAGCCACAATGGCAGGCCCGCACTCATGAATTGGGAATGCTTGGTCAAGATCCCAACGGCAATCTCAGGTTGTTGTCTACATCGGCCTCCCGCAGCCATTCACCCGCCCATCATCTGCAGCTGATAAGGACAAGATGGCTTGAGGGAGACGGGGAAATATCTCTTCCATGCGGGCGGCCTGGCGGTGTATCCTTCTGTTCTGTAAGCTCAAACGTCGTTCGTGAAGCAGGGCGTCATGTTCACGGGTCCATGGAACGCCAATATCTCACTGTAGCTTACCCGATACGTAATCACGACCACCTATCAAAGGAGATCCAACATGTCCATTGCCAAGATTTCGGAAATCAGCGCGACCTCGACTAAGGGATTTGAGGATGCGGTTCAGCAGGGGGTAGCGCGCGCGAACGAGACGCTGCGAAATGTTAAGAGCGTCTGGATCAAAGAGCAGCATGTCCGCGTCGAGAATGGAAAGCCGTCAGAGTACCAGGTGAACATGATGGTGACGTTCGTGCTCGAGGATTAAATTCGGCGGCCGGATGCTACGTAGTACACCCGGCCAACGGCTGTACCCGCAGATCGCTGAGCTTACGCCGCATTGAGGTTCGCCAGGTAGCACATCCTCAACAACTATACCAATTGTATGGTGTCGAGCCAGGCCAAGGAGCGACGGCTCCCCTTCCGGTGCTTCGCAAGTCGAGGCGCTCAGCTGGGATCGCCGGCTGGGTGAGATCGCGGCTGCCGACCCCGATTCCGGAATGGCGATTCTGGACTTCTCGGGGCAACCTTTTAAAATTCCATACCTGCAATGACCTGCACATCAGGATAGCACCACTCAACCTCATCAAGATCGATTCCGCCGATGCCACGCCTCCCTAACGCAGCTCTTGAGGAAAGCCGGCTTCATAATCTGATGCAATTTCATCCCGTGCATCATCCTGCCGTTGTTTTTTTCTTTTCGCAATCATCCTTCGATTCCTGCCGCGCGGCTTCAAGACCGTTCTGATAAAGATGCTGCCAGGCTGGTCGAGTGAACTCCAGCGGGTGCGGAAAGAGTGCGAATCTTCGCAGGGCTGGAAAGAGATTTATACGAGTCATGTGATGCTCAGGGGAACACGAGGGGCTGCGCTCTCGATACCTGCAATTCTTAATCTGGTGGAAATGAGCCCACTTTACTCAGGCGGCACGCCGTTCGATTGGCCCTGGAAGAATTTCTGCGCAGCAGCCTCGAACGGAAACGCCAAGTAACCCTCAAGGCGCGCGGTCAACGCGTCAGCGGCCTGGCGGGGGATCCAAGCCTCCAACGATAAATATTCAATATCGGCCTGGCAAACTCTATGAAGGCCATCCATGCACAGGCGGCAAACAGGGCGGAAGCGACGTGGACCCCGGGGCGGCCCGGACCGTCTCCCAACCCCGGAGTCCACGCATTCGTGCGGCTAAAGATCCTTTAAGAGGGTCGCCAACACCAGTAACAGCCATCCGGCAGCAACCAGCCAGAATGCGTATTCGCTCAGCGCGGCGACCGTGCCTGTGTACCCGAGAATCCCGAGGACACCAAGGCCAATCGCGATCCACCAGGTAACGACTTTTGGAGCAGAAAGGTTTCTCATCACAACTCCTTTGATATCGATATCTCTTTTAGCGGAGTCCGACGTTCAGTCCGGGTGGGGCAGGGTCGGACAGCCTGCGGGTGGTGTCATGTGCTGCACGAACAAGCCGACGCTTACCGGTCAGAAAGACCCGGCTATCTAGGCCTGGCTCTTAGCTTCGGCCTCAAGTTGATCCAGGCGGGTGTAGTAATCGCAAATTTCCTTCAGATGCGCCCAGGCGATCTTCCCCGTAAGCAGCAGGTCGTCCATGGTCACATCCGTCTCTGGATCGCGAACACCGTGTTCGAGTTCGACCTCGATACCGCGTCGAAACTGCTCAAGGTCGATTTGCGCCCAGTCGAGCCCGAGCGACGCGCCGATCTTTCGCGCTTCCCCCACTATGATCTCTCGTTCCTCACTCATCTTGACCTCAGGTATCCATTTCCGTCTTGGGCAGGGTTGTGGCGATTGCCCAGCTCACGCTACACCGCACGTTTTCGCACCCTGGCTGCGATCTGACGATCGCTCATCTTATCCACCGTTTCAACGGCCGCGACACGCTCCCTGAGGCCCGCGCGCTGAAGACGCCGGACCAGCTCCTCTTTCGCCTCGCCCGGACCAAAGATCAAGATCGTGTCCACACCGCGCAGGAGGGTGATGATGCTGTCGTAGTAGCGGTTTAGACGGGTCCAGTAGTTGCGGTCGTGTATGTCTTGCTCCGAGCCATCCCCAAAGCCCGTGCCGTCCTTGCCGCGGGTAGATCTTTCGATATGTGATGGTATCTCGTGCATCTCCTCCCCGCGGTTTGTAACGATGACCATTACAGCTTTGCGGTGATCGATCCATAGACCTGCGTGTATGCCCATGACGACTCTCTGTGCCCGATTCGATAACGGGGTCAAGTAGATCAACGCTGGTGTTTTACTGCGTCGATCCTCGTGAAATCGATGTACCCGCGCTGAACGTCGAGCGATGTCAACTGCACACGGATGCGGTCGCCGACATCTACTCCCTCAAACCCATGAACCAGTTTGCCCTCAACGGGAATATCAAGCAGCCGGACCCAGGTGCCCTTGGTGGAAGCACCGGTGACGATCGAATCGAACTTCTCCCCAATCCTGGATTGAAGCAGGAGGGCGTTGGCGGATTTTTCAACCCTCCGTTCCACCTTGGTGGCTACGTCTTCAGCTTCGGTGCAGTGGGCAGCCAAAGCATCCAACTCACCCTTGCTATAGGGAGATGATTGGCCGTCAATGGCGGCCTCCAACAAGCGTTGGGTGAGCAGGTCGGGATAGCGGCGGTTGGGAGCCGTAGAGTGAGCATAGTCCTTTACCGCCAGCCCGAAGTGTCCCGGGGCATGCCCATCCGGGAGCTCGGCAATGTATTCGCCGGAGCCCAGCAGCTTGATCACAGCCAGCGACAAATCAGGGAAGCGCAGCGGATCAGCGGCTTTCTGCTTGACGAGATACTCCTCCAACGCCCTTGAATCGGGCGTATCTGGAAGCTTGAAATTGTGTTCTGCGGCAATGGCGACAAGCCGCTCCCAGCGCTTGGGTTTACGCACGACCCGCCGGATCGAAGGATATTTCCTTGCGGAGAGGAAGCGGGCCGTCACCCCGTTTGCGGCCACCATGAAATTCTCAATAATCTCTTTGGCACGGTTCTTTTCTTCCACCTGGAGCGCGCGAAGTTGATCACCATCAAAGAGGGGTTTGGACTCAATCGTTTCCAGGCTTAGCGCCCCATGCATGTGGCGCAGCTGCTTCATCTTTTGGGCTGTCTGATCCTGCAGGCGCAGATTCTTATCCATCCCCTCTACGGCCGCGACAGCCTGCGGTGGATCTCCGTTCTCATCCAGCCAGGCCGCCACGCTGTTGTAGGCGAGCTTGGCATGATTGGTGACCCATGCATGGTAGACATCGGAATCCCGAAGCGTTCCATCCGATGCAATCACCATCTCAACCACAAACGCCAGGCGTTCCTGATCGAAATTGAGCGAGGTTAAATCCGTTGAGAGCAGCTCGGGCAGCATGGGAAAGATGCGGGCGGCGGTGTATACCGAGGTGGTGTTATGGCAAGCATGTTCGTCGATGGCCGAGCCCTTCTTCACCAACGAGACCACATCCGCCACGGCAACAAAGAGCCGGACATTGCCATCCGGCATCTGCTCGGCCGCGGTTAGCTGATCGAGGTCAAGTGAATCGTCATTGTCAATCGAAACCCAGGGCAGGTGCCGCAGGTCTCGAACAGAGCCAGGGCCATCGGCCGGCCCAGCTTCACCCCCCGCAAGAGGCTTGAGCCGTTCCAACTCAGCCAGCGCCGCCGGGGAAAACTCGGGCAGTAGCCCACGCTCCAGCATCGCTTGATGGGCGATGCGCTCCAGAATGCTACGATCGTTCCTGCTACTTGAATTCATCGTTATTTAGGCGGTTAATCCAACCCGTTTGATCAGGTAGGGAAAGCCGCCCCCATATACACTCCAAAGAATTCTGCAGCGACAAACACACGGTCCCCCGTGTATGGAGCCGCGGCAGTAGCTGCCTGGCCTGTTGAATGCAGACGGCTGCCGGCCGAAAACGGTTCCTGCGGGAACTTAGCATCAAGTCCGGTTGGCCGACTTGCGCATACTCCCCTGTGATCGGGTCCTGGTCAGCCCGCCGAATGTAGCGCATGTTGACCACAGCCCCAGCCCACCTAAGAGTTTCCTATCAGAGGCTGCTAAGGGTTTCCGCCTAGACGATTCCCAGCAGCCGCAAGACAACGAGTATGACCACGATAACGATCAGTACGTGGACCACATTGCCGGTGCGTGGGATGCTGGGCAGGTATTTCGGTCCAAAGAAGCCGAGCAACCACAGGGCGAGCAGTATGACGATAATCCAGGTAAGCATGATTTTTCTCCTTATTGAATGATCTCTCGGATGTCAACAGGTTCGTTGCCAGGGCAATATCGAACTAACGGCCCAGCAGGATGAAGATGCCAGCCGCAATGGCGAGGATCGCCAGAATCGCACCAAGGCCGCCGATCCCGAGCAGCTGTACCAGGCCCCAGGCGATGAGAAAGATGGCCAGCAAGAGCATGCCAATATTCCTGGTAAATCTCATGGTCATAATCCCTTCGAGAGTGAATGAGAGTGGCGGTTGTCAGGTCCAGCGACCCTTGCCTGTTGCTATTCAGGCTGCGGATCAAAGATTCACGCGTCCTTGACCGCCGTTTTACCGGCGTCGATAACTGCGGACACACGGTCCAGCTGCTCAACGAGCTTATCCTGGCCACGCTGTTTCAGCTCTTCGGCCTTCTCCTGAACGCCAGCCGTGATCTCGTGCGTTCCGGAACGAACCTGCGCGAGTACATTGTCTACCATCTCGCTTGTCCGATCACGCAGTTGGATACCCTTCTGCTGAATCTGGGCTCGTGTCTTCTTTCCTGAATAGGGTGCAAACAGCAGCGTCACGGCTGCGCCGGCCAGACTCCCGATCAGCAAGCCAAGCACAACATTCTTCGTATGTCTTCCATCGTAATCTTGTTCTTCAATAGGGTCTTCCATGGAGCCATCTCCTTAAATAATGAGCCTGATGCACGGCGGATTATCCTGATGTGGGGATCGAAATAATCGCACGGGTTTACCTATCCGTCCCGTCCTTCGCCGCCCAGGTAGATACCCGCCTTCAATCGGTCTGCGTCTGTCAGGGTGAAGATACCAACCACCCGTCTAAATAATCCCTGCACGGTCCGATAGAGTACGAATGGGAAAGAACCTGATTGATTTCCCACTGATTTGTATTGATCAGTAGAAATGCCCATTCGGTTGCCTTCTTATTCGGGAGTATGTTGATCGGTAGTCGTTGTTTGCGTCACACCTACAACAGGCCCACGCGGGCGATAGAAGATCACCTGGACTATTTTTACAAGTGCCCAGGCGATCAGGGCATATACCAGCAAGGCGATCACGGATGAGATTTCCAGCACCATGCCACCCGCTGACGGTGTCCCCGTTAACCCCGCAAAGGGAGCCAGGAAAAGGCTGGTGACCCCGTATATAAAAGCGGCTATCGGGCTGGCTGCGTTGGCACCGATCAGCTTCAGCCCGATGCGCAGCGCGATCAGGGCTTCGAGTATGCCGAAGAACAGCCAGACCAGCTGGGTGGCTTTAAAGGTGAAGATACGCCGTTCTCGTTCCGGTTCATTTTGTGTCGTCCGAACTTCTGATATTCTGTTGTCTGTCATGATGAACTCCTTAAACAAAGCCCCCGCCGGAGGTTGGAGGGGTTAACAGTTGGGTCTACAGGGGTGCGGTTGAGCACCCCTGTAGACATCCGCAATGCGGCAAGAGATGCCGTGGCGGCTGGACTGGCTAGACTCTCCGGCGGACGAGATGGACAAGTGCAATCACGATAACGGCACCCAGCAGTGTTACCAGCATAGTTGAGATGTTTACCGCGTCGTTGATTGTCCCCACCTTGAAGATCGGGCTGAGGAAGTAACCGGCCAGAAAGGCACCTACCACGCCCACGATGATATTCATCAGCAAGCTGGCGCGATCCTTCATGATCTCGCTCGCCACCCAGCCAACGATTGCTGCAGCGACCAGATATATTAGGACATTCATTTTGTCGATCTCCTCTTTGATTGTCTCAGAGCCAGGTGATGTCCCGTCTCTGGACCGGCGCTCCTCCTCTTTAGAGAAGGAGACAGGCGAAAATGCTGTTGGAATATCTTGCGTACGTACAAAACTCGATATCTTCTGTCCTGGCCTCCTTGAGCGCTATCCCTGGCGAACGTTTGTGACACCATTTCCTGGGTAGCCGGGCTCGATAACCGTGAGGAGAGGGAAGTGGTTATCGCCCACGGCGGACGAAATGGACAATCGCCAGCAGGATGACAGCACCCAGCAGTGTTACCAGCATGGTCGGAATCGTGATCGCATCGTTGATCGTCCCAACATTGAAGATAGGGCTCAGGAAGTAGCCCGCCAGGAATGCGCCCACGACGGCCACGATGATATTGATCAGCAAGTTCGAGCTGTCGTGCATCAATTGGGTCGCCACATAGCCGATAATAGCCGCAACGACAAGGTAAATTAGAAGGTTCATTTTGTAACTCCTCCGTGAATGATTGTTCTGTCTGATTTCATGACTAGGGTTTTCTTATTTTCTATTTCCTTTTTGTTCGACCTCGCAGCACCAATTAACCCGGAATATCACCCTCCCGGGACGCCTGCGGCAGCGATCCGCAAGCGTTCAGCCACACGGTCGGGCGTCTCACCTTTGCTGATAAAGGCATCGGCGCCGGCGGATAGGGCAGCCTGCTGACGGGCATCAAGTTGGCTGATGAGAATAATGACCAGCGCAGCCGGACAAGCCTGGCGTAGTTCTTTAAGTGCCTCTGTGGAAACGCCGGGGATGAGAGCCCAGTCCACCAGCAGCATATCCGCATGGCTGATTGGAGCTTGAGCCAGGGTGGTGGGCCAATCAGCGGCCTCGCCCGCAATTTCCATCTGCATATCCTGCAACAGTAGTTGCAGAGCAGAGCGCTCATCGGCGTTGGCATTGGCGATATAGACTCGGGTCATGTATTTAGCGTACAGCAACGAAAGCCCGACTACATCCATCGGCCGGGCAGTCTTTGCCTCCGCTAGTTGGGGGAGGTAGAGATCAGGGTTAGCTGACGAGGCCGTGCCGCAAGGCCAGGGTCACGGCTTCGGTACGGCTGGCGACCCCGAACTTGGTCAGGATGTTGCTCACGTGGGATTTGATCGTGGATGGGCTTACATTCAGCTGTTCTGCAATTTGTCGATTATTCAACCCCTCGACCAGCAAGGCCAGCACCTCACGCTCGCGCGGCGTCAAGTCAAGGCCTGGCTCGGGCGGCTGGTTGGCGGCCTGGACGAGGACCTGGCCGATCTCAGGAGAGAGCGTACCCCGTCCGGCATGCGCCGAGCGGATGGCCTGGGCCAGCTCTTCGGCCGTGATATCTTTGAGCAGGTAGCCGATCGCCCCGGCATCGAGCGCATTCTTAATCAGATCCAATTCTTTGAAGCTGGTCAGCGCGATGACCTGGAGTTGCGGATCCTGCTGGCGCAGGATGCGGGTGGCGGTCGCTCCATCCATGTCCGGCATCATCATGTCCATCAAGATCACATCCGGGCTGGCCTCGGCACAGAGTTCAATCGCCTGCTGCCCGCTTTCAGCCTCCCCCGCCAGTTCCAGGTCATCAAAAGCCATCAGGAAGGTTGCCAGGCCGCGTCGAACCATGGTGTGGTCGTCGACCAGCATGACCCGAATTGTATCGGAAGGCTTTTTCATCACACCCCCTCCTGCCTATCCCAGCGCAGGAGAATCTGCGTCCCCTGCCTCGACTTGCTAGTTACCGTCAGCACGGCGCCCACCGCAGCCGCTCGTTCACGCATCATGCTTAACCCGTAGTGCCCGGATGGCGTCAGCTCGGATGTGACGAACCCGCGGCCGTCGTCGTTGAGCTGCAGTTCCAGCTCTTTGGGTGCAAGACGTAAGTCGAGGCGAACATGGTTGGCCCGGGCATGCTTGGCGATGTTGCTCAGTCCCTCCTGGCAGATGCGGTAGACGGCAACCTGAACTTCGGCGGGCAAACTGCATTCGCCCCGCACCGTCACCTCGACTGGGATGCTGGTGCGCCCGGTAAAGGCATTGCTCAGCTGGCGCAGCAAATCCCCCAAATCGGTGTCGATCAGGGTGGATGGCCGCAGTTCGGCTAGGAGGGCACGCATCTCGGCCAGTGCGCCGCGCGTCAGGCGGCGTAAGTCCTTCAAAGAACGGCGCGCCTGCACCGGGTCCTTCTCCCACAGGCGCGGCAGCACCTCGGCAATCAGACCGGCAGAGAAGAGCGACTGGTTTGCAGCGTCGTGCAGGTTGCGCGCCAGGCGCTGGCGTTCCTGCAGCGCGGCCAGCTCCTGGGCGTGTTCGTACAGCTCGGCGTTGACCAGGGCCACTGCCGCCTGGTTGGCGATGGTCATCGCCAAGTCGGCCAGGTGCGGGGTGAAGTTACTGGGTGTGGCGTGAGCAATGCCAATGCCGCCGAGCAGGCGCCCCTTGACGACCAGCGGCACCCACATCCAAGAGTGCACGCCATCCAGCAAGGCTGCAGCGCCGTTCTTCAGGAGCGTGCGCAGGAATTCCGCCGATGGCTCGTCGCTCCAAACATCTGCAATGCGGATTGGGTGATGTCCGTTGAACAGCGCCTGCAGCGATTCCTCTCCGTCCAGCCGGATGCGGAACGGCATCGAATTCTCCAGGGCCTCCGTTCCGCGCAGTGCCAGCGCGACCAGCGTCGAATCTTCGAGGGTAAAAAGAGCGGCATGGGTGTATTTGATGAGAACGCCCAGCTGATCCAGGATCAGCCCTGGCCGCAAATCCAGTTCGGAAGCCAGAGTCTGGGAGATCTCGAGCAGGACGGCCTGTTCGTTCGCTCGCACCCCCGCTCGCTGCTGAAGCCGGTCCTCCGCCTTGACCCGCTTGCTGACATCGCGCAGGAAGGCCAGGGCACAGCTGCGTCCCTGGTAAGTGAAGGACACCGCGCGCCATTCGACCCTGAATAGCGAATCGTCCTGGCGCACATGCTGGGCCAGGGTTTCGAATCGTTCCCCCTGCTTAATGACGTCGGCATACCCGGAAAAATCTGGCAGGCTATCCGTATGGAGGAACGATTGCATCTGCAATCCATGCAAGGCCTCGGGCGGGTAACCATGCATCGCGGCCGCGGCGGGATTGGCCGCCAGCACATCTCCGGTGTCGAGGTCTGTGATCAAAACCCCATCACTGGCTGCCTCGAAGATGTCCCGGTACAGTTGATCGTCGTGCGAAGCGGTTGATTTCATCATCGACTCTCACAAAATTTTATGACAAATATGACCACAGGGCGATTTCAGGGAGAAACTCATGCTCGTTTTGTAATACTTTTCCCTACAAACCGCATGAACCTCTCTGCTATGCTTCCAAGTAGCGTGATGGGCAGCCAAGCCGCCACAACCTGTAAAACGCAAATCTCAGTCGCATCAAGTGCAGGTGAATGATATGACCATTGGGAAGAAGGTCGATCGCAGAGATTTTCTTCGGTTGCTCGGAGTTACTGCCGGAGCCGGCGTGGCTGGTAGCAGCTTGTCCGAGCATGATATTGAACGACCTGCACAACCTTCTGATCAAACACGACCCGCCCGGCCCTGGTGGGTTCATGAAGTGGATGCTCCCACTGTCGAGGTCGATTGGGAACGAATGCAGCGGGTTCACGCCGATTTGGATAATGTGCGCTCGTCTCAATTGAGCCGTTTTATCGGGGAGAATGAAAGCTTACACCTGGATGAGATCGAAAGTACGCTCGAGCACGAACGGATCGAACATAATGAGCCAGGCTACACCCTGAAAGATTACGCGCTCTACGATGCAATGCGCAGCCGGCCTGCGATTTCATTTCTCGGTCCACGCCAAGCTACCACACCCGGCGACCGAGGTGTGAACAAATAGCAGGGGTCGCCGCAGGAAGCCGCAACGGTCTTGCGCTCCGCCATGCGTCATATGGGCGCGGCCCAGATCGGTTTTCTGGAACTAGATGAACACACCCGAAAACTGATCTACGCCACCGATCCTGATGGCAAGGAGTTGATCTTCACCGAGGACGAATTGGCATCCGAAACAGAGCATTCACGCTTGATTCCCCGCTCCTGCAAGTACGCCATCGTTTATTCCGTCCGCATGTCGAATATCACCTTAAAGCGCGCCCCTACGGTTCTGGCTTCCCAATCGACCATGCTGAGCTACCTGCGTGGCCGGCAGATCCAGAATTCAACCCAGGAGTTCCTGCGCGGCCTTGGGTATCAGGGCTTGGGGCAAGCTACAACAAACGCACTCGGCATCGCACCTGCACTGGGCGTCATGGCGGGATTGGGTGAACTTTCACGCTTGAACCGCGTGATCACTCCCGAGTTTGGGCCTATGGTGCGCATCTTCATGCTACTTACCGACCTTCCCGTTCAAACGGACCATCCGATCGACGCTGGAATCATGAAATTTTGCCGCACCTGCAAAAAATGCGCTGAAGCCTGCCCCTCCGGCGCGTTAAGCCTGGCCGATGATCCGACCTGGGAAGTTCAGGGCCGGTGGAACAACCCTGGACACAAGGTATATTTTGAAGATTCCCTCAAATGCGCGACGTACTGGAAGGTGCAGGCGGGAAGTGATTGCGGGATATGTTTCGCCGTCTGTCCCTTCTCAAAAGAGGAGGCAGTTTTCTTATGAGCTTTACTTCCTACCGGCCATCAACCTCAAACTCGGTCCAGGCCCATCTCCCGTGCACTAGTGAATCAAAGCTCCCCGCGGGGTGCAGTTCCATACCGAATTTAAATCGATTCCCGCTTCCAATCTCATGCTCCGATTTGGGTTGATTCATCTTGTGAAAAATGCGACAATCGACCAAACGGGCCATCAGCTGAGGCGTTGCTCCATGGACTGGCGCTGAATCTCACGCTGAAGCACTCTGGGACCGGCGCATGACCTCGATTGTATATTCCTGGATCTCCTACCAGCCAATATCCGCATATGGCTGCCCCACTGCACGTCGTTCTTGCACTCCTTGTCACAATTCGTTGTTTATGCACGTTTCAACTACAGCAAACCGGCATGTCCGCGGGATCGAGGCATTCTTTAACCCGATCCACACAGACGATCAGGAGGTGTCCCGTGAATCGCAGGCGATTTGGCAGAATCACCTTTACGCTTGTCCTGGCGGCCCTGCTTATCGGTGCCTGCGGCTCCGCTTCAGGCGGGACATTCGTCTGGATCGACGTCCCGCTTGACGGACTAACCTTCCCCAGCGTGCAGGCAGTCAAGATCGAGGGTCACGCGACCGCCAGCGGTGGGGTGGCGAGAGTCGAGATCTCCGTCGATGGTACGCTGCAGGCAACGATCGAATCCCCTCCGGCGGAAGGCGCACTGGCCAGCTTCCACACCGAATGGTCACCCCCCGAAGCAGGCATCTACACCGTCCAGGCGGTGGCATTTTCCGAAGACGGGCAAGCCAGCCAACCTGATTTGGCCCGCCTGACCTTCCTCGGTCCGGAAACGCAGGAGCAAGCCTGCGCCTCAGACAATCTGCTTCCACCTATTCTTATCTCTCCGTCTGACGGAGAGGTCCTCCCTCCGAATCCACTGCTCACCTGGGAGTACCCGTGGTCAGATTGCCAACCGGAAGGAATCGCACTTGAGATCGCGGCAGACGAGGCTTTCAGTGAAATCGTGGATGACTACACCACCCAGGATCTGCTTGAGACCAACCGGACCTGGTCATTGCCGGCCGGGGCGTGCTACTTCTGGCGCGCCCGCGCCTTACTTGATGGCGGCTCTGGACCACAGTCCGATGTGTATAGTTTCTGCGTGCAAGAGGCTGCGGTTGAGCAGGTCCCCATACCGGTGGTCGAATTCTTGGCCGATCCAGCTGAGGTCCAGGCAGGCTCCTGCACAACGCTCAAATGGCACGTCGAGAACGCTGGGCAGGTTATCTTCGGTGGTCTGGACCAGCCTGCTGATGGCTCTTACCGGGACTGCTTGTGCGAGTCCCAGCACTACACACTGACGGTCATCGACCTGGATGGGTTGCAGGAGAAACACAGCCTCGATATCGCTGTATCCGGTTCCTGCATCACGCCCGAGGTCGACAGCACACCTCCGCCGGCGCCCTCACCGGCCGTCCCCGCGAACGGGCTGACGCTTGCCTGCACCGGCTCGCAAAACCTGGTCTGGCTGCCAGTCGACGACCCAAGTGGAATCGACGAATACCAGCTGCAGGTCCAACGCCACTCTGGCGATGGTGTCTGGCAGGAAGTCTCCGGCAGCGTTTTCAGCGGCATCACCGATAAGCAGCGCAGCATTCCCGTCGAATGCGGCTGGACCTACCGCTGGCGCGTGCGCGCCGTGGATGGGGTTGGTAACGTCGGATCCTGGTCCGCATGGTCATCCTTCATCATCACGCTGACCTGAGCCGGGCTGGCACAGAGACAGGAGGATATGATGAAGACAATATCAAAGCGCTGGCTGCAAGTAGGAATACTTGGTCTGCTTTTCCTGGTGATCCTGTGCCTGCTGGCCGGCTTTCTCCTTTCCCGCTTGCTCGGCGCCCGCGAGTTCAACGGACAGCCGCTGGTGCTGATCCACAGCCCGGCTAACAACAGCCAGGTGCAGGTCGGGGAACGCATGCTCGTCCATGTAACCGCCCGTGCCGATAACGGGCTGGGGCATTTAGAACTGTGGGCAGATGATGTGCTAATCGCCGAGCAAGAAGCGGCTTCAAACCAGGCGACCAGCATGGTGCTGTCGGCCAGTTGGTCACCCAGGCTGGAGGGCAACCACGAGCTGATCGCCCGCGCCTTCTCGTCCAACAACGTGGAAGGGCAGGCAGCAGTCACGATCGCCGCTGCCCCGGCTGGCCCCGGACCGTATGAGGTGCAGGAAGGCGATTCGCTCGATTCGATCGCTACTGAATTCGGTACGACACCCGAGGAGTTAGCCGACCTTAACCCCGGTCTTGGCCCGGACGGTCCTGGGCTAGGAGATGGGCTCACCTTGCCCGGAGATGAGTCCGGAGAAGACGGTAGCCTACCATCGTCGGATGGCGAGCCGCCCCAGGCGGACTCCGATCCACCCGGTTGGGATGGCCTGACCTTAGGCGTATTCCGCCTGTTCCCGCTTGGCTCTGGGGAGCGTGTGACGCTGCAGGTCGAGATCTCCGACCTCACAACCTCGCAAGCATTTGACGGCTTGCACTGCTACGTGGAGCTGGCCGGGAGCCCGCCGCAGTGGTTCCCGGACCTGGATGACGACCAGGCGACCGACGAATCCTTCCCCTCCCTCGGCGGCGGCAGCTGGGATACCTCCGGTTACCTGGAGGGACCCACCGCCCCGGTCATCACCTGGCCAGAGGGCGAAGCCCTGCCCCTGAACGTCTCCTGCGTGGGCGTGCTGGCAGGGGTGGAGGCGCTTGATCTGGGGCGGACGGAACTGCTGATCCCGGCTATTGAATGGGATGGCATTCCGCATGAGGTGCAGGTAAACAGTGGGGAAGGCAGCTTCGCCTTCATCTACCGGGTTTCGCGCAGCGAGGACCGTCCCTCCGTAGTGCCACTCTTCCTTGACCCAACCATGACCCCACCCTGGGATGCCCACATCGACGACCGGCGCATCTCCCTGCGCTGGGAATACCAGCCGCGGCCCGACGAAGAACCAATCGACGGCTTTCGAATCTACCTCAATGGCAACCTGCAGTGGGTCGAACCAGCGGATGCGCGCGAAAGCCCGCTGCCTTACGAGTGGCTCAACCCGCCTTGTGGATCGACCTATACCTTCGGCGTCACCGCCTTCCGAATCGGGTTTCCGGATGGCCCCGAATCGATCCCATCGCTCGCCCTCCTGAACCAGCCACTTGAGGACTGCAATCGCGAGATCCAGATTATCTTCCACGAACTCGAAACGTACAGCATGCCGGGCGACGGCCACTACGAGCCCCGCACGGGCGATATCGGACCTGCATATGGCGCTTTCTTTGCCAACGAGAAGCTGATCAGCTTCGACGGTGGCAGCTTCGAGGGCCAACTCGATTACCCGATTGGCCTGTTTGCAAACACCGTCTATGACCTGTCCGAAATGTCGGCCGACCCAGACTGGAATTTCAGCGGTATGAATGGCACCATCGTCGATGTCCCGGTCGGTGGATCCTTCCAGTTCGGCTATCAGATCTTCGATCGCGATACCGGCCGCTGTCACGATGGCGACGAGCCCGGCTGCAACGACACGATCTGCGCCGCAACCTCGCAAGCCTACGTGGAGAATATCGCCGCCGACCTCGACCAGTGGCATGATGGGGATCTCACCTCCGAAGACGGGCGCTGCCGGGTGAGCTACAGCTGGGGTCCGGCTTTCAACAGCCCAGTCGGGTCGGGTGAGGCCGGATCGGAACCGCTGCCCTGGCTCGAACTGACCGACTTCACCGTCGACGAGAATACTGGCCAGGTGCAGATTGAAGTCCGCAACACGGGCACGGCATTCTGGCCCTGGCGGGATCTGACCGTCGAGCTGCGCACTCGCGCCGGTGAGACTATCGGCTCCTACACCTGGCCCGGATTCAGCCTGGAGGTTGGCGCTACCACTGTGCTTGTGCATGATGACATGACCCTCGACCCGCCTTATGATGCGTGTGTCGTAATAGATCCAAATAATGAGATGCTCGAGTACTACGAACGATCCGGCGCGCTGGCTCATACCCCGCGCTGCCCGGACCTGCCTGACCTGGTCATCAGGGACGCCGTCTACGCCTCCGGGCACCTGCACGTCACCGTGATCAACGCCGGCGATGGTGCCCTTGAAGCCCGCACGATCGCACTGCGGACCGACCAGCTGGATGGCACGCCGCTGTACATCAACGGCTCGTGGCCGGCGGTCAGCCTGGTTCCGGGCCAGGCTCGAACCTTCGACCTGTTCGGAATCACGGATTCCATTCGTGAACGGATGGCCGACGGCTATAAGGTAACAGTCGATCCGGGCGACGACATTCTTGAAGCGCATGAGAGCAACAACACCTGGGTCGTCCCCGGGTCAGGGAAAGTGGATGTATACCTGTCCCGGATCGAGGTGCCCGAGGATTTCGGAGATCAAGCCTCGTTCCATTTCGATGCCTTCCTTGTATCAGCCGAAGGCCGGGAGCAGGTCATACACTGGGATATCAACCGCGAGATCGACTGGGGTTCCTGTTTCACAGACCAGTACTGCGTGCGGGAATTCTACGACGGCGAGTACGCCAGCGGGTGGATCGATATTCGCGGGGATGAACGGTTGGAGATAACGATCCAGATCACGCACCACAACTCGCTCAACCCGGGCTACACCATCACCCGCACTTTCGACCCGCCCAGGTGGGGTGCGGGTACGGAGGAGGGGGTCTACCACTGCTCGTTCCGCCCGCTGCGTGAGGACGGCCGCCACGTCTGGACGTTCGATACGCTCGGCCACGGCTCGTGGGAAGCACGCTTCGACATGTGCCTGCAGACCGAATAGGGCAGGTTGAGGCTGGGAGGGAGACGGGCTTGCGAAACGCAAGCCCATCTCCCTTAATACGTCATGCAGCCTTCATGCACCGCCAAGTACAGATCGGTGTCGGCCAGCGTGGCGGTCTCCATTCAGTACAAATAACAGCCATCGAAGCACAGCAGCGCCATGTCCCAGGTTCGAGCGCATTCCATGGGAAAATCAGCGCCGGCTGCGGTTGAAAAGCAGCTAAAAATACTTGGTGAGTGTATCAAATGGATGCATAATCCCGCCATATTCGCGCCACTGCATTGGGCAGGATGCATGTCATAGTGCCTGCTCTCTAATCGACTGCGGGATTTGGCGAACCCGGGCCGATCGAACCTGCAGGCGGGAGAGAATGCAATGCAGGAGCTCAAGCACCGCCCGGGCTGCTTCGGAACGCTGGCTGGGGGCCTCGTTTTCTCCATGACAGGCGGACTCGGGTACTTGCTCGAGCCGTATATCGGGGACGCCGTCAACTTGATCATGATCGCCGGTCTCATCGCCACCGTCGCCGTCGGCATCGGCGTGGCGCGCAAGGCGAGATGGGCGGTGGTGCTCTCGGGCATCTTCCTGTTGATCACCGGCGCAGCTATGGCGGTCTTTATCCTGATTGATTTCGGAACAAGCCTGCTTACCGGGAAGAGCCGTCTTTCGGGTGCGGGTGGCGAATCGTACGGCCAGGCCGTGGCGATCATTCTGGCGACTGGCCTTACGCTCGTCCTTCTCGGCACCTACCTGATTCGGGGAAAGGCCATCTCAGAACTGGTTCGATAAGACATGACACTTCAAATCGATCCGGAAGGCGTGGAAATCAAAACACTGCGAGCGGCCACAGACTGGCGCGGCAAGCGCGTCCTGGAGATCGGCTGCGGCGACGGACGCCTAGCGCGCCGCCTGGTGCGTCTGGGAGCGCGTGTGATTGCCATCGATCCGGACGCGGAAGAGGTGCGTCAGGCGATGGCAACCCGGCCCAGGACCTACCACGAGAAGCTTAATGTTGCACTGGCGGAAGGAGAGCGTCTGCCGTTCAAGACGACCTCCTTCGACATCGTGGTCTTCGGCTGGTCGCTTTGATGAATACCACCGGAGGGCATGGTCCATGCCCTGGAACAAGCCTGGCGCGTGCTGCGAACCAACGGGGAGCTGGTGGATATTCACCCGGCGATCACCCACACCCAGGTCGGGTACTGCCGGGCACGCAGCTTTGTTTTCGTCGGGTCATCTGGATTTCCTCTCATCCATTATCGCGACGCCAGCCGGGCGCTTCGGTATGTGCGCGCGGCGGGACTCTTCCAACAGCGCACCTCGAAGACATTCGAATGCATGACCTACGCGCCGCTCGGTGAACTGGCTTATTGGCTTACCAATTCAAGCGAACCGGGTGCGGCCGAGCAAAGCGAGCGGTTGGTGAAACGGGCAACGCAGGCGATGAAAGCCGATCCTCAGGGCAACCGCGTCGGTGCTCGAGAACGAATCATCGTGCGCGTGCTGCAGAAAGCTGACATAGGATCCAGGCGCCGATGAAGCGCCTTTCCGTGTAGCACCATCCACGCTAATTTCTCCAGGTCCAACCCAAATCCATCTGGCATTTTCAGCCGGGATGGGCTAAAATCAGACTATTCCGCTCCAATTCATACAAACATCGCGCCACCCACCAACTAGAGAGGTCTTCATGCGAAATTTGATTATGGTCCTGCGGGTTATCCACATCTTCAGCGGTGTCTTCTGGGTCGGTTTCTCCTTCTTCAACGTCAGCTTCATGGCGCCGGCGATCGCCGCGGTCGGTGCCGAGGGGCAGAAGGTGATGGGTTACCTGACGCAGAAGACGCGCCTGCTATCGACGGTCTACGTCACCGCCACGCTGACGATGCTCTCCGGAGTGACCATGTACTGGATCCTCTCCGGGCTGAAGCTGAGCTTCCTGCGCTCCGGCTACGGCCTGATACTGACCATCGGCGGACTGGCGGGAATCGTAGCCTGGGTGATCGGCTTCTTCGTGATTCGCGGCATCTTCAACCGCATGCAGTCCATGAGCCGCGCAATCGCCGCCGCAGGCGGACCGCCCTCGCCGGAGCAGGCTGGAACGATGCAGTCGCTCGTGGCGCAGCTTGGTACTGCCGGCCAGGTCGGCGTGGTCTTCATGGTCGTGGCACTGCTCGGTATGTCGATCGCGCAATACTCACCGTTCTAATTCGCTACCATCACCCGCCGGGTGCCTAATCTGTACGCACCCGCTATATTCGACGGAGGCATACATCATGAGCAAGGTTCGAGTGCTGGTTGGCACCCACAAAGGCGCCTTCATCCTGACCGCCGATGGCAAACGGGCGGCTTGGGAGATCAACGGCCCATATTTTCCCGGACTGGACATCTACCATCTCAAGGGTTCACCGGTCAACCCGGACCGCATCTACGCTTCGCAGACGACGAGCTGGTTCGGCCAGGTCATGCACCGCTCGGACGACGGTGGGTTGACCTGGGAGGTGGTCGGGAACGAGTTCCGCTACGATGGCACGCCCGGAACGCATCAGTTCTACGACGGCACCCAACGCTCGTGGGAATTCACTCGCGTCTGGCACCTCGAACCCGCGCTCGATGATCCAGAGGTCGTGTACGCCGGGGTCGAGGACGCGGCGCTCTTCTGTTCGAACGATGGCGGCGCAACCTGGTCCGAGCTGCCTGCCCTGCGTGATGCGAAGGGCGAGCTCTGGGGGCCGGGAGCGGGCGGCTTGTGCCTGCACACAATCGTGCTCGACCCGGCCGATCCGAACCGCATTTATGTTGCCATCTCTGCCGCAGGTGCCTTCCGCACCGACGACGGTGGCCAGAGCTGGCGTCCAATCAACAAAGGCCTCAAGTCGAATACCGAGCTGCCGGATGGCGAAGCCGAGGTCGGGCACTGCGTACACCGCATCGCCATGCATCCAGAGCAGCCGAATACGCTCTTCATGCAGAAGCACTGGGACGTGATGCGCAGCGATGACGCTGGCGACTCGTGGTATGAGGTCAGCGGAAACCTGCCCTCCGATTTCGGCTTCCCGATCGCCGTGCACGCCCACGAGCCGGAGACGATCTACGTCGTCCCGATCAAGAGCGATTCGGAGCACTACCCGCCCGATGGCAAGCTGCGCGTTTACCGCAGCCGTTCCGGGGGCAACGAGTGGCAGGCACTCACAAAGGGGCTGCCGCAGAGTGATTGCTACGTGAACATACTCCGCGACGCGATGGCGGTCGATGAGCTCGATTCATGCGGCATCTACTTCGGCACGACCGGCGGCCAGGTATATGCTTCGGCCGACGCCGGCGACAGCTGGAATGCCATCGCCCACGACCTGCCGGCTGTTTATTCGGTCGAGGTTCAGACTCTGCCATGATGCGGGTCGTCCTGCCGACACACCTGCGCCGGATGGCTGGCGTCGAGCGCGAGGTGATACTCGAGATAGAAGGGCCCGCCACTTTAAATTCCATGCTTGACGCACTGGAGGCCGAATACCCGGCGCTGCGTGGCACAATTCGTGAGTACGAAACCGGGCAACGGCGGGCTTACCTGCGCTTCTTCGCCATGGGGCAGGATTTATCGCTACAGCCTCTCGACGCCCTCCTGCCAGAGGCGGTCGCGCGGGGCGAAGAGCCGCTGCGGGTCGTCGGCGCGATGGCCGGGGGCTAGTTAGAAAGGAACGAGATCTCCAGATGGAACCCTTTTCAGTTGCTTGTCTCGAGTTCCCAAGCCTTGCCGTCGTTATACCAGTACAGCCCGGGTATTCTCTAAAAAAGAGAATGCTAATTCATGCCTTTTTGTGTACACCGTGATCTGCCTGAACGTAGCACAACATAAAAAAGCCAGCTGATAGAAGCCTGAATTCGATCCTGGCAACGGAAATCAGCCTGGATTCGGGCGAGACGTCTGGTTGTCAGCTTCGAACTGCATCGAGCTCCGGTTGGCAGAGAAGATTCCTTGAGGACAGGCACGGTAGGAATGGAGGAGTAGTTATGAGAAAACGATGGGGAACTGCAGTGGTCTTGGGAGTATTTGGTGCCCTGAGTGTAGCATGTACCAATTCAGCCGGTGAGCCTTCAGGTCCTTCGACCGTCGCTGCACAACAGCAGGCCGAAGAAATTAGCAGTGGAACAACTGGCATCGACGTCCGCCCCTCCCAGCCCAATTCACTGATTCTCGAACCACAATTGGAGCAAGCCAATACCGCCCGGGGTTTCGTCTGGCCTGATGAAACCACCGAGTTGAGCGTGACCGGTGAGGATGGCACTTTGTATACGCTGGTTTTCCCAGCTGGAGCTGTGCTCAGCCCGGTGGAAATATCGATGACACCGGTGAGCGGTTTCGATGGATTGCCCGAGGGTGTTGATGATGTGCACGCCGTTCATCTTCAACCGGAAGGACTGACGTTGATGACCCCGGCTCAACTCACCATCCGGCCCGTTAACGGCGCAGAAGGCGCGACTGCCTTCGCGACCTTCGCCCAAGGCAGGGATTTCCATTTTTCACCATCAATGCACACGAACGGCGAAATCGAAATCCCGTTGATACACTTCAGCGATCCAGGCATGGCCAACGTGGGCAGCAATGTCATACATGATATCCAAGAGACCTACCCCCCCGTCGAGGAAGCTGGCTACTGGATATCACAGGCCGCTGAAGCGCTTTCAATTGAGAATAATGAAGGCCGCGGTAACCGATTGTATGACATTTTCACCGCATGGTACCAGGATATCCGCCCCTGGCTTTCACAGGCCGGAAACGATTCATCATTCATCGACCAAGCTGTGCGGCAGTACACAGCTTGGAATCAATTTTCGCTCGTCGTGTCAAATATCGATGATGTCGCGCAATCGATTGTCCTGGTCCGGCTCGATCCAATCCGCACTGAAGCCCGCGCGCTCCTGGCTAACGGCTTGTGGCATGCAATCAGTGAAGCCTCAAATCGCTGTCAGGAACACCAGGATCCAGACCAGGCGGTTCGCATGCTGCGCTGGGCAGCTGTGGTTGAGACGCTCGGTCTCTGGGGAGAGGATGATGCAAACAGCCCTCACCTGCTGGAGCTGGATCATGTGGTCTTAATGCTCGGCAATTGCATGGACTTCAACCTGGATTTCGACTCGAAGCTGGTGATGAAGGGCAAAGGTGTTTTTACCCACAACCTATCCTCCCTTGTTCCCTTGATTCCCGAACGCCTATTTGAACGGCGCGCTTTTTCTAACGAGCATCTCAAGCTGGAATTTTCCGACTGGGATCTGGATTACGATCGCTTCCAGGTGACCGGTATACCCGGTCAATGCCAGACGAATAAGGGCAATGGGGAAGTGGAAACCGCGGTTTACTTCGGGCTTAATTTCTACGACTACCCGCCTCGTCTGGACGACCACGTAGTGGTCCTAATTCGATTCCCGAAGGCACCATGGGAGGAGATCGACTGTGGCGGGACGGGTAGTATGCTCCCTCGAACGAAACTCTGGAATGACATGTTCCACGTGCTCCATCTTCAGGATCAAGCCTATGACCGTGAAGCATTTCTCTTCGTGCTGGATGTAACCAGACAGCCGGAAGCCTTCGCTACTTACCAATCCGTGCAAACCCTGGAGGATCTGGTAGATACGCTCGACCAATCGCCCAACCCAATGATCGATCCGTCCCAATTTGATACCGTCAATGAGACTTCGACTATTCTGCTGGAATACGACTCGTGATCCCCTTTGGATGAATACAGAGCGAGCGGTCAAGTCTGCTTTTACCTGCAGTTGCCCGATCACGTGAATGGGTGCTGGAGGGCTGCGGAAGAAGAGAAGTGCTTCAATACCGCTCGCCGGCCCTGCAATGGAAGAGAGGAAATGAGACAATGAACAAGATCGACAAGGCCATCGAAACGCAGATGAAGAACATCGAGAGCAAGACAGGCAAAAGCCTGGAGGAGCTGACCCGCTTTATCCTCGCCAGCAAGCTCTCGAAACACAGCGAGCTGCGAGATATGGTCAGGGAAAAATTCCAGCTTGGTTACGGTGATGCAAACATGCTGGTTCACGTAGCCAGAGGGTCCGCCAATCTGAATTCCTCCAGTTCTGCTCCGGCAGAGATCGAGGCTGCAGTTGATCGAATTTACTCCGCCAAGAAAGAACTCCTGCGCTCTCTTCACGCCCATGTGATGAAGGAAATCCACAAGCTGGGGGAGTTCGAAATCGCACCCAAGAAGGCCTATCTCAGCTTGCGCAGGAAGAAGCAGTTCGCGATGGTTGGGCCGGGAACGAAAGGCCGTCTGGAAATCGGACTGAACATGAAGAGTGTGCCCGGCACAGAACGCCTGGAGGAACTTCCGCCGGGTGGGATGTGTCAGTATCGAGTCTTCCTGAACAGACCCTCTGACGTTGATCAGGAGCTGATTGGCTGGATAAGGACTGCCTACGAGAGTGCGGTGTAGAATTCAATCCAACCCTTGAACTAGAGCGATTATTCCGACGACTAACCCGAGCGCCACTGACCATGCCGGCAGCATGCCCGCTATAAAGTGAAACCAAGGATGACAAACCCTCTCCATCAACCCCATCTGGGAACCTTTTCGATCGTCGCGCTCGACCCCATACTGGGCGAGCTCGGGCTGGCCGTCGCCTCACGTGCCTTCGACGCCGGCTACTATGTGACCTTTCTGAAGACCGCTGTCGGTAGCGTGGCGACACAGGCCTTATCCAACCCACACCTGGGAACTGAAATCCTGGAAGCGCTCGAGCAGGGCCACACCCCTACGGAGGCGCTCGAAGCGGCTATCACACGGGATGAGAGTGCCTCGCGGCGCCAGGTGGGCGTGGTCGATTTCCAGGGCCGGACGGCGGCCTACACCGGCAGCGCGAATGGTGAGTGGGCCGGCCACCTGACAGCAGAGAACGTGTCTGTCCAGGGAAATCTCTTGGCTGGACCGGGCGTTGTTCAAGCGATGCTGGAAACGTATCAGCATTCGGATGGGCCGCTGGCGGAACGGCTGATGCTGGCGCTCGAGGCAGGAGAAGCGGCCGGCGGAGACAAGCGCGGCAAGCAGTCGGCGGCGTTAATTGTGAAGTGTGAAAGAGGTGGCTTCGACGGCACCGATGACCGGCTGGTCGATCTGCGTATCACCGACCACCCCGACCCACTCCCTGAACTGCGCCGCTTGTACACACTCTGGAAGTACCATGTTATGCTGCCCTCCTACGCTCGACTGGCGGATGAGCAACCGGATCTGGCTCCCGCGCGGCACGCACACCTGCAACGCTTCGTGAAGGAGAGCCTGCCGGCAACGTTCGATGACGCCAATCTTTATAACAGCCTGGCGTGGTTCCTGGCCGAACGGAAGCTCTTCCCGGCCGACACGATCAGGGCAGCCGGGCGGGCCGTCGAGCTCGCGCCAGATGATTCCGACATCCTCGACACGCTGGCTGAAGCACATTTCGCCGCTGGGGACGCGCAGCAGGCAGTTCACTGGATCGAGCAAGCTCTGAAACTCTCGCCGGAGTCCGACTACCTCAAGCAGCAGCTGGAGCGGTTCCAGAGCGGCTGATGAACCAGCGGGTCAACCATTTGCTGGCAGCCGACCCCACCTTTTTATCGAGCAGGCCGATCATTCCCGACCCACGAGCATTTTCCTCAGGCATTAAATTCATGCAGGGGCGCACGGCCGTGCGCCTCTACAACCTTTTATGAGGCATTGAGGCGAATCTGGAGTCAAGCAGCTCAACTGCATGCCAGAGGCAGTGCCCACGGACTCTGGAAACGTCAGCACTTTGCTTTCCCTCTAGGCCGAGCCACGCCATAATTAGGGCAGACCGCAGCCTATAAAGGTGACGCCATTGACCAAACGCGTCGTCATAACCAGCCTGGGCACAATCAACCCCATCGGCCGTACCGTCACAGAATCCTGGAAAAACGCACTGGCAGGCGTAGCGGGCGTCGGACCCCTGACCCTTTTCGACCCAGCCGATCTCGAAGTCAAAATCGCCTGCCAGGTGAAGGATTTCAACCCCATAGAACATTTAGGGGCGAAGGAAGCCCGCCGCCGGGACCGCTTCGAGCAGTTTGCAGCCGTCGCCGCGCGACAGGCTCTGGAAGACAGCGGGATGAAAATCACGCCTGAAATCGCCGGGCGGGTCGGTGTGGTTATCTCCTCCTCCGGTGGTGGATTGGGGTCGCTGCAGGATGCGTTCGGCGCGCTGCGCGAGCGTGGACCGAAAGCCGTCAGCCCCTTCACGCCCCCGATGTACATGTCGAGTGGAGCTGCTGGACTCACGTCAATCGACCTCGGCGCCCAGGGCCCGACCTTTTCCGTCAGCTCAGCCTGCGCTTCAGCCTCGGACGGCATCGGCATGGCCTGGCTGATGCTCCGGGCCGGGATGGTCGATGCGGTCCTGGCAGGCGGCAGCGATGCTCCAATCGTGCACATGGTCTTGGCAGCACTCGACCGCTCCGGCGCCATGTCGCACAGCTCGCCGCCCGACCCGCAGTCTCCGCGCCCATTCGACTTGGAGCGCGATGGCATGGTCCTGGGCGAGGGCGCGGCCGTGCTGGTGCTCGAAACGGAGAGCTTCGCCCGCCGCCGGGGAGCCGCAATCCTGGCTGAGCTGGCCGGCTACGGCGCCAGCGCCGACGCGTTTCACATCACCGCTCCGCTCGAGAATGGCTCCGGAGCGGCGGCCGCGATGCGCAACGCGCTCGCAGCAGCCGGTCTGAACCCGGACCAGGTCGACTACATCAACGCCCACGGCACCGGGACCTGCCTGAACGATGTCGCCGAGACACGTGCTATCAAGTCCGTCTTCGGGGAGCAAGCATACCGGCTGCCGATCTCATCCACCAAATCGATGACCGGCCATCTGATGGGAACGACCGCCGCGCTGGAGGCTATCTTCTGCGTGATGGCGCTGCAGGAAGGCGCCGTGCCGCCCACCATCCACTATCATACGCCCGATCCGGACTGCGACCTGGATTACGTGCCGAACGAAGCCCGCCAGCTGCCGGTGAAGGTCGTGATGAGCAACGCCTTCGGCTTTGCTGGTCACAACTCCTCGCTCGTGTTTCGCTACTACGAGTGACCCATCAGCCCAGCCACTGGAAGTCTGCCATTGCTTAAAGCGCAGCCTTTTTGGATACACTTCTGTCGATAACAGGTCATTCCACTGCTGAGGTGCATTCGATGAACGCAGATGTCCAGCGCGCATTCGAGAGGGACGAACTGATCGACGTTACCACCACCGGACGGAAAAGCGGCCGGTCCCACCGGATCGAGATTGGCTTCCACATCGTGGAGGGGAAGGTCTACATCAGCGGCCGGCCGGGGAAGCGCGATTGGTACGCGAACCTGTTGGCGAACCCGGATTTCACCTTTCATCTCAAAGGTGCTGTGAAAACGGACCTGCCCGCCAGGGCTATCCCGATAACGGATGAAGGAACCCGGCGCCGGGTGCTGCCCATAATCATGGCACGCTGGGGTAACCTCACTGACCTCGAGCACTACGTTACAAGCAGCCCACTGGTTGAAATTCGCTTCCCTCAAGTTTGACCCGGTAACATCGCTCAGCATATGTGGCTTTACATAAGTAAACGTTTAACATGTGTAGCCTCAAGCCACGCATGGCAACCGTAGGCTGTTCGTCCTTCGGTAACAGAGCATCCAGGAGTATTTTCCGCAATATTTAAGACTAGACCGGATTCCACATCTGCGCAGGGGAGGTGTCAGATGTCCTTTAACCTAATTTCCCTCGCCACCAACCGCTGGAGGCCAATCTACCTGCAGGCGCTGTGCAACCTGCTTGGCCGGCGGCAATCCTACCAGCTCTGTGACGCGATCTCAGCCTATCTCGCGCGTCAGCGCCGCTTGCCGTTCATCGCGGCGCTTTACGCCAATATGAGTGTGGTGCGCAGGATATCCGTCAATTCACCCAGCCTGACGGTGGACGTGGCCCATCAGCTTGCCAACGCGATGCATGGCTATACCGACCTCTATCTACTGCTGTCCAAGCGCCGGGAACGTGTCCTCGACCGGATCGATCTGGATCATCTCTCCAGACAAACACTATACGATGTCTTCAGCTCGCTTGAAGGCACTGTGCTGGTCGGCATCCACAACACGGCTTTCGACATGCTGATTCTCGCACTTCCCGAGATCTTTCCAGCAGTGCAGGTACTCAGCAACCCTGAGCCACACGGCAGCTCGCGGACGATGAACGTCATCCGCTGGCGGCGTGGAGTCGAAATCACCCCCGCCTCGCCGGCTGCCCTGTTAGAAGCTGGACGTAACTTGCGCGCCGGGAATACCGTCGCGCTCGGAGCTGACCTGCCGCAGCAGCAGGGTGAACCACAGGAGTTCTTCGGCCGACCAAGCCGGCTATCAGGAGGCTATGCCGAACTGGCGTGCCTGACCGGCTCCCGGGTGCTGTTTGGTTGTATTCATACTACCGCTCCCGGGCGCTACCGGGCAGAGATACGCCCGATCATCCCGCTCGAAGGTTTAAATCGTGATGAAGAAGTCAGGGCGATTACGGCTGCAGTCTTGCGGCGGATGGAAGCGTGCATCCGCTCCCGTCCCCATGAATGGCTGATGCCCTACCCGGTCTGGAGCTGTCCGGCACCGAAGGCCTGAACTACCCGGTCCAGGTTATGTGGGACGCATGACCTGGACCGGGTGACGGGCCGCGGCGATCAATTCCAGTGCATGGTGAATTAAAGGAGCAAGCAGCTCCCGGATTGGGAGCTGCTTGAAGCCATTGCGTGATATCTTATTGGACAGCTGAGCTAGACCGGGAGCAGGCCGTACCAGGCCAACAGCAGGATGGTCAGCAGGATCGCCAGCAGTGTGAGCCCCATCAGAACCGGCCGCACCCAGCGGCGCCAGCCGGTGCGGCCTCCCCTCGCCGTGCCTTCCCAATCGATCGTCCCATCCTCTAAATCCGGCTCTTCAGGCTGATTCTTCTCACCCGCCAGCTGCTCGAAATTTAAGAGTGTTGCACTGTCAATGTACTCGAGCGGCTTGCCGGCGATCAACTGGCGGGCCTGGCCGGTCAGCATGCCAGTTGTGATCAGGGCCGCCTTCTGCGCCTTGTAATTTGCAAGATGAGTCAGGAAGAGCTTCACGCCCCCGGCGGTGATCTGGGCGTTTGAATCGCAGCGTGCGACCCAGCGCTCGCCGCCGGACGACGCGATCAGCAGGTCGGTTCGCAGTTCATCGATCTCGATCACCTGCTCGACGAAGTGACCGAGCGAGCGGTACAGTTCGAGCGCACGTTCGACGAGAACGTTGTGTCCATCCATGCCATAAATGTACATGAAAGTGCACTTTTTCGCCATCACGAATTTCGTCCTGATGCGCGCAATGCGGCGAAAGTCCTTGACAGATGTCATAGATTCGTCTACTATATTCAAAGTACTTTGTTTTTCAAAGTATCTCCAGAACCACCCCACGAATACAGGGAGGCCCGCAATGTCGCAATCGATCAGCCTTAGGGATGCCGAGCGGAAAGTCTTTCATACTGCCGTGAACGATGGATTATGGGATATATTCCTCGGCTGTTTCTTCTTGATGTTCGCCATCACGCCCTTCCTCAGCGAAAGACTTGGAGATTTTTGGAGTTCGGTTATCTTTCTCCCCTTCTGGGGGCTGGTATACCTGGCGATCCGGTTCGTTCGAAAACATGTCATCACCCCGCGCCTCGGCAGCGTGAAGTTCGGCGCGTCACGCAATGCGATCCTGATGAGATTCAACCTCGTCATGCTCGTTGTGAACCTGATC
The DNA here is from genome assembly GCA_034430595.1 of Anaerolineales bacterium. GTDB lineage: Bacteria > Chloroflexota > Anaerolineae > Anaerolineales > E44-bin32 > E44-bin32. The sequence goes on from DAOUEL010000061.1 coordinate 28,597, forward strand.
GCCCTCGTACTCGGCCTGATCGCAGCGTCGCTAACAAGCAGGATTCCGGGTCAGGCGACGAGCATCGCTCTCGGCCTGGTGCTTCTGGCAGCCTTCAGCTTCGCAGCCTACTTTCTCGGTATCGGCCGGCTTTATATTTACGCCTTGCTCCTTGGGTTAGCGCCGCCGATCGGTGAGTGGCTCTGGGTCAATCACCTGACATCTCACCATGGCTACCCGGTCACCTTCGGGGTTATCTCGGGCATCATGATTCTCACGGGCATCATGCTGCTGCTGCGGCTCCTGCGCAGCTACCAGGCCGCTAGAGACGATTTCCAGGCGGATGGCGGCTGAGATGGCTCGTACAGAGGTAGAGCCCGATCTTCACCCGCTGGTGGAGATCGACCAGGTCATCCACGCTTCGGCACGCTTGATGGTCCTGACGTACCTGTACGTCGTCGAAAGCGCGGATTACATCTTTCTAAAGAACATGACTGGCCTGACCTGGGGAAACCTCGCCACGCATTTGAACAAGCTGGAGGAGACTGGCTACATCAAGAGCGCGAAATCCTTTCAGGGCAAGAAACCGCACACGACGATTTACCTCACCGAGCGCGGCCGCCAGGCCTTCCAGGAGTACAAGCGCAGCATGCAGCAAGTCCTGGACGACTTGCCGGACTAGGCCTGCAAGTCGCACAATCGTGGAACCTACGGCAGAGATCCGCAAGTATCGATGTCAAGCAGCCCTGCCGCTTCCCAGCGGTGAGGCATTCGATTACCTCCGGCTTTCACCGTAACTACTTCCCTGTTGGGTGTGTCAAACCGGCTAAACCGGCATCCGGCCAACAGCATGGCAATCGGGATCCACAACATCCCCTGGCGATCAACCGCTCAAAGAGACGGAAGTCCACCAGCCTTGCAGCCGGCGTGGAAGTAAAAACTCCCACGCTATAAGCAAGGTACTAACGTTGCATCCTGGAAGATATGAAGTTGTTCAAAGATGGCTTTCGGAAAAGACGCTGGGACCTGCTCCGATTCCTGCATCAGGTCGGAAGCTTTAATTCAGCGGTGGAAATGCGTTCGAAGAGCCATTCCAGAGCCAACCGCAGGTCGGCAAAAGCCCGCATGCGCGTGCCTGTCTCCCGGGCGATCCGGCAGCCAAGCTGCACCATATCTCCAAGGCGCGCCGGCACCACGGCGAACCGTGTTCCAGGGGGAAAGCCTTTATCCCGGAAGCTCGAGGCGAAGTTGTACAAAATTGCGGGCGAGAACGCTTCCACGGCTTCCAGTTGGCGAGCCGATACCAGCACGCGCGAGACGCCATGCGTTCTCGCCAGCCTGGCAATTTCCAGTCGCGCCTCGAGCACCTCTTGTACGCTGCTGCGTCCGTAGACTTGTATTTCGATCAATCCAGCCTGTGGATCATAATTGATGGTATAGGACATACGCGCTGACCTGCCTGATGAATTCCGGGCAAGGATAGCACGGCCCGACAGCTGGGGCTAGCCCGCGAAGCATCTCAGGATTCGGCGAACGAATGAAAATTGAAGATGGCGCCGCTACTGCGGTTAGCGTGTTTCCGGGGATGTTCAACCGGCAAGAAGAGCATGGGGGGGAGCACAAAGCCGGGGCTGAGATTTCAATCCGATTGGGAATTCCCTGTGCAAGCCGAATTCAGTACTCTGTTTCACGTCCGATGACCATGAGCGCTAGAGAAATCGCCCGTCCCGAATCTTCAAGATATTGCGCGTGGATGTTCTCGAAAGAGTCTACTGCTGAACGTGAATAAGCCTGCCAACCCTCCCAATACAAACGGACGGTCGGCGCCTCTTGCCCACCATACTGAATGGTGCTACCTTCATCATAGATCTGACTGATGTCGATGGCTTCATTCGCCCGGACCGCATTTGTTCCCATCTGCTTCGCCGAGCGCTCGAATAATTCCGCAAGCCTCAGGCTTCCGCCAGCAGATACCTGCAGCCGGTCCCCCGAACCCGCCCCGAGGCTGCGGACGTGGATGATGGCCTCCACCTCGAAGTTCGTAAACCCCGTTTTAGCTTGTAGAAAATGCTGGACATCCGGATTGTTGGTAGGTTCTCCCCCATCGAGTCCCTCGCCGCTGTAAGCGACAAAGAGGAAGGTTTTATAAGGCTGGTACCCTGATTCCTGAAGGGTGCGAATCACTTCCAGCATCACAGAAACGCCGCTGGCATTGTCATTAGCCGCCGGGATAATCTCATCGTTGAACCCAAGGGGCGGTGCATCGTACTGAGCCATCACGACAATCAACTTGACGTCCAGGCAGGTTGTGCAGCGCTCAATACCCCAGGTGCCCGGCAAGTACCCGATGACGTGGCGTACATCCATCTCCTCGATCTGAGCGTCTTTCATATCGATACTCACCGTCGCAGGCAACTGAAGTTCGTATAGCTCCTCGATAGCCAGAACTTCGGACTGGCGCCGTAGCTCAGCCAGGGAATAACTGGAACCTGCCAGGATACGCTCCGCGGTCGATTCCGAGATCCATATATATGGGGTCTCATCCCCCCACGACTCGCCGGTCAGGTAGTTATGGCCACGGCCGCTGCGGCCTGAAAGCGTGTAGCGCTGTGAGAGTTTTGCCGGATCATCGGTGACAACGAGTACCCCCTCTTTTCCTTTGTACGAAAGGAGCGAGGCCTCCCGGTCGGAGAGCACCATCAAGACCTGTCCTGAAAAATCAGCCCTATCGAGATCAGGATAGGCTATCCGCCCGAGGGCTGCTGTCGGTGAGGTTTTACCGAGGCTGACAAAAAGGACAGGACCTGCTCCCTGGCTTCCTGTCATCATTCTCCCAGGATAGGCAGCAAAATCCTCCCCGTAGATCAACGCGGGACCACCATCCCGAATCGAAAATGCTGGAAGGCCATGAAGCTTGCCGTACATGTGCTTCCGGGTCTGGAAGTATGTGCCTGCCTCACCAGCCGGTTGCACGCCAAGCTCCGCGAATTGTTCGGCGATGTAGTCCGCTGCCTGGTCCATTCCCGTGGTTCCAAGCGCCCGCCCGGAGAATTCGGGGGCGCTCAGCTCCTGGTCGATATGGAGCGCGTTTTGAACGTCAAACTTACCGGCTTGCTGGCGATAAAACGCCAGCGCACCACTGTGATCCTTGTACCAGTTCATGCCCAGGACAACAACGACCGCCAAGATCAGCGTGTATCGATTGAACAGCTTGTTGATCACCAAGCTTCCTTCTGCAATCAGCCGCCGAATTCCTTCGCCGAAGAGATTGAAGCCGACGATTGACACGAAGAACGCCAACATTGGATAGAGGGCTGTCCAGGGATAGGATCTGGCTTGAAATCTGATGTTGCTAAGCAGGGCACCCCATTCAGGTACATCGGAATATAGGACTGCCATGCTTGGCAGTTCGATTAAAGATCCGCCGCCGATGAATATCCCGATGAATCCCAACTCTCCCAGCAGCATCAATACCGCGCCCATCTCCAGCGCGGTGAGCGAGATCAAGGATGGGAGCAAGTTGGGTAATATATGCCGGACGACAATGCGGGGTGAACGTGCACCAATCGCCACGGCGCTCTCTATAAACAGCTTGGGGCGGAGGGAAATAACCTCCCCGCGCACAAACTGCATCATTTCACCCCAGCCAACGAAGCACAGCGCGACGATGAAGGGCTGCATTCCTAACCGGATGCCAATTGCCAGGATCAAGATCATGGCGATCAAAAGCGTAGGAAAAGCCGAGATGATCTCAGCCATTGCAAGGATCGTCCGATCGAGCAGGCTGCCCTGAGACCATCCTGCCAGAACTCCCAGCAAAATCCCCACCGCGGCCCGGGCTGCGACCACAAGCATGCCCAGGACTAGGGTTTGTTGGGCTCCAGCAAGAATCAGGCTCAGCATCCCACGCCCGAGAGCATCAGTGCCCCAGGGATATGTATCGTTTGGTGCGAATGGCGGTGGCGTGAGTTTGCCATCAACTCGAACCAGGCTCTGCGTCTGGAAAGGACTGTTCGGCGCCAGATAAGGACCGAAAAGTACCACGCTCAGCAATCCGAATACGAGGATCGTTCCGACGACGAAGGAAAAATTGGTCAGGATCAGCTTGAGGGATTGCCGCTCGCGGTTCTCCCACTGATCGTTCGCTCCGGTCTCTGCCTCCTGGGCCGCTGCCAGGCTCTTCAGTCTTTGCATTGAGTTATTCGGGTCGATTTCAGGCGAACGCCGCAAACGCTGAACAAGCGAATTGTTTATGATCAAATCCCCGATTTCGGCAAAGATCTGCTGCAGCAAGTTCACAAAAGAGAACTGCTGCCCTGCGCTGACAAAATCAGGTTTTGTCGATAGGCGCGGATCGATGATCCGGTAGCTTAGATCCAGCAACAGGTTCACCAGTATAAAGAGCACACCCAGACTCAAAGCCAGCGCTACCGTCAGGTTGTCATCCTGCTGGGAAATCGATTTGAGCAACGAAAGGCCTGCGCCCGGCCACCCAAAGTACAACTCAACTACCGGCAGGCTGCTCAGCGCGAAACGCAGTGACACTCCTATTGTGGTGAGGATCGGAATCGCTGCATTTCGCAGGACATGGACCGTCATGATTTGCAGGCGGTGAAGGCCTTTGCTGTATGCCGTTCGGACATAGTCCTGCGAGAGTGTGTCACGCACCGCCAGGAAGGTGATACGCGTGATCTGTGCGATCGGGCGGGCAGCCAGAACAACCATCGGCAGAATGATGTGGTCATCCCAGCCGAACCCACCGACTGGCAAGAGCCGGATGCCGGCCGTACGCGTGAAAGTCGTGATACCCCATTGCAGGAGAAACGCGGCAAAGAAGCTGGGGATTGAAATGCCAACAAGTGTTGTGACTAAGATGCCAACGGATCTTTGCCCACGGCCGCGCGCGGCCAGTATTCCTAGTGGAATGCCAACAGCAGAGGCAAAGATCAGGGACAGTCCCAGCAATCCCAGGCTGCGCGGCAAACGCTCGGATACGACAGTTGTCACAGGCCGAGGCAGCAGCGTTTCGCTGCCCGTGGTAGTTAGCCCTAAATCGCCATGCGCCAGCCTGGCCACGTAGGCGCCTGTGTTCTCCAGCGCCTGGGCTGACGCCGGACCGAAGCTTGTGCCAGACGCCATCTTGATTCCCAGGTAGCTGAGAAAGATGATAAAGAGCAGGACAACGACTCCGAACAATAGCCGTTGTAAGATAAAGAGGAGCGTGCCCGCCAGCGCGCGCAGGAAATTCCTTTGCCGATCAGGAAGTTTTGAAAGGTATCTGGAGAAGAGGGATTTTCGCTTCGCCACAATCTGAGAGGTATTCTGCTTTTTCATGCCATCATCATTCTGCAAAGTCTGGCTCAATGGAAAGCATATCTTGATCATCAAACCGCTTGTGTTTGTCCCTGCTTACTCTCCACGCCTGATACCCAACAATATTACAGCCGATTGAATATCATGGTTCATCATCAACTCATGTCCCTGAGCCAGCCTTATATCCATCGCAGTCCCCGCGAACATTCCGATTTTCGTCCTCATGAGCTGACTTTCCGCAGCTCTCGTGTAAAATTGCAGCATGTCAGCTAAACTTCAAGATAAGGATTCGCGCCTCGCAGCCATCCAGTATGAAGTGGATGAGCTTTACCAGAAACAGGCATACAAGGCTGCCTATGATTTGATAACAGAAGCAGAGGACCGCTTCCTGGACGAACTCCCTGAAATCAGGTATTGGCGTGCATGTCTGGCAGCCTGCATGGGCGAGATAAAGTTATCCCTTGAGCTGCTCGAATGGACTGTGGCCGAAGGCGGCTGGTACTCTGCGCAGCAACTGCGCGAGGAACAGGATCTAGAAGACCTGCAGGGAGTGTTGCGGTTTGAAAAACTCGCTTCCACATGCCTCGAGCGTCAGCGCACCGAGGAGGCGCTCTCACAGCCTGCCATCTCTATACTCGAACCAGAATCAATACAGGGGGGAGAAAGACTTCAGCATCCCCTGATGCTTGCTCTCCATGGCAACACCCAAACGGACGAGCACGCTCTTCAAGCATGGCAACCAATGCTCAAACGTGGATACCTGCTTGCCGCCCCCCGCTCATCACAGGTCGCATGGGGAACCACTAGAAGCTGGACCAACCTGGAGTTGGGCGTTAACGAAGTTAGATCTCATCTTGCTCAACTCACTGAACGGATCTCCCTGGACACCGCCCGCTCGGTCATCGGCGGGTTTTCGATGGGAGCCGGGTTGGCCTTATTACTGGTACTGCAAGGGCTGGATTTCCCAATCAGGAATTTCATTCTCGTAGGGCCATATCTGCCTGATATTGATATGCTCACACCACTCTTCGAAGGGCTGCGTGCCGCTGAAATTCGCGGCTATATTGTCGTTGGCGATCGCGATGACCCCTGCTCCACGATTGCCAGAACGCTCACCGAGCGACTGCGAACCCACGGATACTCCGTTGAGTTTGAAGTTCAGCCCGGTCTGGTGCATGACTTTCCGCTTGATTTCAATGCTGTTGTCGAGCGCGCCCTTTCGCTCTTCTCTTCCCACACCTCAAGCTAACCGTTGGAAACTGCTGCATCGAGGAGGTCGCGGGAGTGTTCACACCATCCGAATTTGCCGGGCATTTCCGAGCTGGTGGTCCTCCAACCTTGGACTGCAGCCTATCCTTGCAATCACAGGTTGACAACATGTTTTCCAGACTTGTATGGCTTTCGAACATCAGGATCGCAGCCTGGATACAGATTTCATGCTTCGAATCGTTCCCAGAGCGAATTACATCCGATCTCCTCCATGACATATTTTAAGTTAATCCTGACTACTCTATTCTGGGGCGGCACCTTCATCGCCGGCCGCATTGCCGCGCAGCAGATCGGGCCCTTGAGCGGCACGTTGGGGCGTTTCGTGGCCGCCTCGTTGGCCCTGCTGGCCTTGCTCTGGATCCGGGGGGAGCGGCTGCCACGGCTGTCACGCAGTCAATGGCTGCTTGTAAGCGCGATGGCGCTCAGCGGCATGATCGGATACAACGCAGCCTTTTTCCTCGGACTGCGCCAGATCGACGCCAGCCGGGCTTCACTCATCATCGCCCTCAACCCGATCTTCATCACGCTCGGCTCAGCGCTGTTCTTTGGCGAACGCCTGCCCGGGCTGGGTCTGGCCGGGATCGGTGTCTCCCTGGTAGGTGCCGCACTGGTCATCACACGCGGAAATATAGAGCAATTGAGCATCGGCTTCGGCCAGGGGGAGCTGTTTATCCTCGGCGCGGTCATCTGCTGGCTCGCCTACACACTGCTGGGGAAGGCCGCCCTGCGCACCCTGACCCCGCTCGCTGCCACCACCTATGCCAGCCTGATCGGATGTCTGGGATTGTTGCCGCTGGCATACTTTTTCGAGTCCGGCAGCCTGTCTGCACCGTCCTCTGGCCTGCTCCTCGCCCTTGCCTATCTGGGCCTGTTCGGCACAGCACTGGGCTTCACCTGGTATTACGACGCGCTGCGCGGGATTGGTCCCGCCCGCACGGGCATCTTTCTAAACCTGGTACCGCTGTTCGGCGTGCTGCTGGGCGTGCTGCTGCTGGGTGAGAGGCTGGCTCTCCCCACGCTGTTCGGCGGCGCACTGGTTGTCGCCGGCGTGACGCTCACAAACCGGGCTCGCCGTACATCGAATCAGGGTTGACCTCTTGCATCGCCGGGATTATCGTTCTTGCTTGCCAGCTGTTCGTGCTTTGGCAAAGGGATTCTGGTCGAAGGTAAATGCGGGGAGGTGCAGTTGATGAACGAGCCCAATACGAAACCACTGCAGAGCAAAGAGACCCTGCTGCGGCAGATCGAGTATTCCTTCAGCCAGGTGGCAGAAATATTGAACATCTCCGACGACCAGGCCCTTGAGCAGCCGGTCGGTGGTGGATGGACCGTGAAGGATACCCTGGCGCATCTTGCAGCCTGGGAGAATATTCTGCTGCGCTTCCACCTCGGGGGGGAACCCTTCGATCAGGTGATCGGCATGGATGGCGCTCGCTACCGCGTGACTGGCTTTGACGAGGTAAACGCGCACCTGCTCGAAATGAACCGCTCTCTTACTGCGGAGCAAGTGCGGGCGCTGCTGCTTGAGACGCATGCCGCGCTGATGAAAGAATTGGGGGATTTTCCGGAAGAAAAACTTCATCAACCGCATCCCGATTTGAGCACAGGTGAAGCTGCCTCGCTTTGCTGGATCGATTACATCACCGCCAATACCTATGAACATGTCGAGGAGCACCTGGCGGAGATCAAATCGGCCCAATAGATCACAGCAATCCAACACGATTTTATGATGGGACCGATCGGGTCTACCGTGCACCGCACCCATGCAGGGCTGCGCCGGGGAGGTGGCTTATGGAATTCAGAAGACGAGCTTATTGTCTGAAGCACCGTGCGCGGAGTCAACAGTCGAAGATCGAGGCGGAGCTACGGGGCATCCTGCTGCGATGACGCATCGTTCCGCGAGTAGAATGTGGGGATAACACAATAATTTCCTATCGCTTGCAACCAAGAGGTATTGGAGAATGGCTGAAATTTCACAACTTAAAACACTCTTTGCCTACAGCTTCGACACGGTACAACGCCTGGCGGCAGGTGCCCGGGAATTGAATAAGGAAGAACTGCATAGCAACCCGGGCTATGGGCGTGGATCGATCCATGACCTGCTCATCCACCTGCTCTCCGCAGCAAGCAGCTGGCGAATTGCCCTGGAAACCGGCCAGCAGCCGGAGGGGATAAAAGCAGAACAGTACCCGGATCTCGATTCACTGCAGCAGGCGTTTGAAGAGGAAAGCTCCGCCTGGCAGGCGTATCTCGCCAGCCTGGACGAGGGTGCCGTAAGTTCGGAAATTGAACTCACGACCCGGCGCGGGATGAAGCGTACCTTTGCGCGCTGGAAGATCATCTACCATCTGCTGCTGCACGGGATGCAGCATCATGCCGAGCTGGCTCAGCTGCTCACCGAGCGCGGCCATTCACCTGGCGACCTCGACTTCATCTTCTACCGCTGATCTCAAACACCCAGCGAATCCTGAACGGAGCCGGGGTGAAACTCCATGTTATGCGGTGCTTTAGGTTCTCTTAAACCTTGCCGGACTGGAACGGTGATAGGATTGCGCATGTGATTCGTGCTGGCTCATACAACACCTATCCTGACCGCCAGCAAACAGGAGCACACCGAATGCGAAAAATCCTTTTGATAATTTTTGCTGGAGTGGTCGTCCTATTCGGAGCGATCCAGGTCGTTCCCTATGGGCACAACCACAGCAATCCGGATGTGATCGCCGAGCCTGCTTGGAGCGACCAGCAAACGCGCGGCCTCGCCGCTCGTGCCTGCTTCGACTGTCACAGCAACGAAACAGCCTGGCCGTGGTACTCCAACATCGCCCCCGTCTCGTGGCTGATCCAGCACGACGTGGAAGAGGGACGAAGCGTCCTGAACTTTTCAGAATGGGGCGCAGCCGGTCGCCGTGCTGGCGAAGCCGGGGAGGTCGTGCTGGAAGGCGAGATGCCGCCTTCCTACTTCGTCCTGCTCCACGCTGAAGCAAAGCTCAGCAGCGCTGAAAAACAAGCGCTCGCCCAGGGTTTGCAGAGCAGTCTCGTTCAGCGCTAAGCGGACGCACATCGCAAGCTCAAGCTCTCGGTGACTTGCTCGTGATCACCCGCAGCTTTTCGCGGCAGGTCTTATATTCTGGAGATGTTTACCTGACGATTGGCTCAGCAAGCCGCTGGGTCATTCCTGCCGCGTTCGCATGACATGCCTGCAAACGGCACGGTTCAATCAGGTTTACAGGATCCGGGCTGGGCAGTGGAGGGATTCGATTTGAATATCTTCGTCCTCGACCGGGACATCGCACGCTGTGCGCAGTATCACCATGATCGCCACGTGGTGAAGATGATCCTTGAAAGCACCCAGATGCTTTGCACCGTGCTGAACAAGCACGGAATTCGTTCACCTTACCGCCCAACACACTCGCATCATCCCTGTACGGTTTGGGCAGGTCAATCGCTCAGCAATTGGCACTGGCTGCGGGAGCTGGCGCTGCAGCTAAACCTGGAATATCGCTTCCGTTTCGAGCGCGAGCGGGATCACCGCTCGGCGACCGTTGCGGCCACGTTACCGGAACCCCCGATCGGTGATTCCGGGCTGACCGAGTTCGCACAGGCGATGCCCGAGAAGTATAGAGTTCCGGGTGATGCGGTTGCTGCCTACCGCAGCTTCTACCTGGCCGAGAAAGTTAGCAAAGCACGCTGGACACACCGTCCAGTCCCGGAGTGGATTTCGGCCGGGACCTGAGCGGGAATCGTGCTTGAGGAGAAAGGGGGAAGCGTGAATTTCATCCTGACCAAGCGATGGCGCCAAGTCTACCCGCAAGCTTTGATGGGTGTGCTTGCCATGCAGGGGCTTTCGAACTCCGGCCCGGCCGAGAGCCTGAACGCTCGTCGAACCCAGCTCGAAAGCGATCTTCGGCAGCGCTATGCCGGCCGCGAGCGGGCTGCGCTGAAAGAGCTTCCATCGATCAAAGCCTATGACCAGTTTTATAAGAAGTTCAAAAAAACGTATCACCTTCTGCTGCAGCTTGAATCAATCGTGGCAGGAAAATCCATTCCTTCCGGCGAAGCCCTCGTCAGCGCCATGTTCATGGCCGAGCTGGAGGATCTGCTCTTGACGGCCGGGCATGACCTCGATCGGGTTTCTGGTGAGGTCCGCTTCGACGCCGCACAAGGAATAGAACGCTATGAACGCATGAACGGCGAGCCGCAAACCTTGAAAGCCGGGGACTTGTATTCGGCTGATGAGGCTGGCGTGCTCTCAAGTGTGATCTATGGTCCCGACCGGCGGACACGCATTCGACCTGATACCAAGGCTGCACTCTTCACAACTTATGGGGTGCCCGGGATTGGGAGCGAACAGGTCGATGTCCACTTAAACCGGCTGCGTGACCTGATCCTGTTGTTCTCACCGGATGCTGAGCTGGTTTATCTCGAAGTGCTGGGCACATAATAGACGTAAGGGCGACCGAGCGGTCGCCCTTAATACATGATGAGATGATTATATTCTCGTAGGGGCAAGATATATCGTGCCCCTACGCCGTTTGGAAGAACCTTCTTTCAACCATCTCGCAGAGCGGTTTGCATCGTCCTGCGATAGCGATCGAGTGCTGCGCGCCCTGCCTCGGTCAGCCGGGCCATCGTGTTGGGTTTCTTCCCGATATAGCCTTTTTCGATTTCCACATAACCGGCCTCTTCCAGCTTGCTGAGATGCGAGGATAGATTGCCCCAGGTGAGGCCTGTTGCGTTGACGAGAAAGACATAGTCAGCGCTTTCAACATTGTAAAGGTACATCATCACCATCAAGCGGGCTGGCTCGTGCACCACGCGGTCGACGTCCGCCAGGTCACGCAGATTTTCGCTCTCGGATCGCTGTGAGTTCATCTCACGCACCTTCTTGCCGCACCGGATAATTCTGCAGGAACTCGATCAGCAGCACGATGCCGATGATCAGGATGATCCCGGCTGCGATCGCCAGCGGCAGGTTGAAGGTCAGCCCGGCGCTGTGCTCGAGTACGACCGAGGCCAGATTGCCGAATCCGAGCAGCCACCCGTATACGTACAGACGGGGGACATCGAACTGGTAGGCCATCAAGCTGAAGACCCCGGCCATCACGAGCATCGTGACGATCTCGACGGTGTACGTCCGCGGCCGATCCGGTCCGACGTTCAGACTAGGGCTCGGCGATTCACCGGGGCTGATCAGCGTCATCAGCACCAGTGCCAGGGTCGCGACGACAATCACCACCAGGACCACCAAAACCAAGCGCGCCTTCGGCGTCCACCTGGGCCGCACCCGCCCGATGCGCGGCCCTGCTACCCGCCGCCGGAGGAGCTGCTGAGCGAAGACGCCCAGGCCGAGCACAGCCAGGAAGAGCACGACGTTCCAGGTGGGCCCGAGCAGCCGGCGCGTGACCGGGTAGATCGCCAACGCCATGAAGATCGCGCCGAGCAGCAGATCCCACAGGCCATCCTCGAAGTTGATCATATGCATCATGCGTTTCTCGACATCCTTGAAATTCACTTGGTCAGACATGATCGGTGCTCCTTGAGTTTACTTTGTCGTCTTATGTACTTTGCATAGCAAAGTTCTTGGCATTATTTTATATTAGATTTGTATCCTGTCAAGGGTTGGTCTTGAAATTGGGGGGAACACCAGCGTTGTTCACGTTTCGATCGGTGGAGAGCCGTCGAATGCGGATTACAATGATGGGCATGTCCTTGTCCTTAGACCTGCCGCAGAGATTTTTCCGGTGAAGGCGAGCATCGGATGAACCGACTCCTCCAACGCTTGAAATTTATCCTGTTCCTTTTCGCCGCCCTGTGGGCGATCGTCGCCGGCCTGTGGCTGGCCCTCAGTCCATATGCCATCGAAGTTATCACCGCCAGCGGGGACACAACCGGGGCGGCCATTAGCGAAACCAGCACTAAGCAGGTTTCGTTCTATGCCGTACAGGGAGCCCAAGGCATCTTTGTACTGGTGGTATTCGTCCTGCTTTATTCCAGCGGCCCATATCTCCTGCGAATCGGTCATCCTTGGCTGGCTATCGTCGGGAACGCGCTGGCGCTGACTTTGACGTTGCTGGCCGGGTTTTCCGTCGGGCCGGCCTATCTTCCCGCCGCCATGGCAGCGGTGATCGGTATTGCACTGATCCTGTTCACGGCCATTATGCCGCCCGCGAGGCTGTAGCCGTTTCAACCTACGCACCGCTCGATCCATTAGAATGGAGTTGTTCCTTCGAAAGATATTCCGCCTCGGTTTACACTTGCTCTTGACCAGGCCAAGGAGGCTGCCTTGAACGCTGAATGCAATCACCTCGATCAGATCCAGGACGTCGAACCGGGGGCGGCCGGTTGCGAAGAATGCTTGCAGAGCGGTGACAGCTGGGTCCATCTGCGCCTGTGTCTGACCTGCGGCCACGTCGGCTGCTGTGATGCCTCCCCCAACCATCATGCCAGCAATCACGCTCACTCCGCCAACCATCCGCTGATTCAATCCTTTGAGCCAGGTGAACGCTGGTTGTACTGCTACATCGACGACGTCACGATGGTTTCAGAAGATCTACCCGCCCGCCGTTGAGGTTTGGAGAATGCATGAACGTCGTTTCTCCGGCGACATCGAACGCCTGCGTTCACCCGAGCGCGTGGCCCGGCTCGAGGTCGAGCATGTGGTCCAATTGTCCCTGCAGGGAATCCCCGTTCAGCAGGTGCTGGACGTGGGTGCGGGCACCGGCCTCTTCAGCGAGGCGTTTCTGCGTGCCGGCTGCCAGGTGACCGGAATTGACGTCAATCCGGAGATGCTCGCCGCTGCGCGCCGGCTCGTCCCTGGAGCCGATTTTCAGGATGGGGTCGCAGAAGCACTTCCGGTTTCGGATCAATCGCAGGACCTGGTTTTTTTCGGATTACTGCTGCACGAAACCGACGACCTGCTCCAGGCACTGCTTGAAGCCAGGCGGGTGGCGCGCCTGCGTGTCACCGCACTCGAATGGCCATACAAAACCGAAGAGCACGGACCGCCGCTCGAACACCGCCTGAAACCCGAACATCTCCGAAACCTGGCTCTGCAGGCCGGCTTCAAGCAGATCGAACGGACGCCACTCGAACACCTCCACTTCTATCGAATGGAGAAGTGACTTGGCTGGACCGCTTGCAATCGATGAAGGCAGCACTGCGGATCGCATTGCCGCCGGCATTCGAACGCTGATGCACGAAAAAGACGCACAAGGGGTCCTGCTCGGTTTGAGCGGTGGAATCGATTCCTCGCTGCTGGCAGCGCTGGCCGTCCGTGCGGTCGGCCCGCAAGCCGTGCACGCCATCTACCTATATGACCGGCACAGTTCACGCCGGCTGCGGAGGTGCGCCCGGACAATTTCGAACATGCTGGGCTTGGACTACCGCGAGCAATCCATTACGGCCGAGATGGAAGCAGGCGGACTGTACAGCAGCGCAGGAATGCGCCTGACAGGGATTTCCGGCTGGCTGAACCGCACCCTTTACAGCATCTACCACCGCTTCACGCACGAAACCCCATTCCTCTCGACGCTCAAAGCGCATGATTCGGCCTCCGAAAAATGGTTTCACTCCATCCTTGGCCAGGCTGAAAACGGCATGAACGCCCGCCACCGCTACCGGCGTACAGTACTGGAAGCGCTTGCGGATGACCAGAACTGGCTTCTTCTCGGCGCGGCCAACCGCTCCGAGTTGCTCGTTGGCTGGTTCGTAAAGGGTGGAGTGGACGATTTACCCCTGCAGCCGCTGCTTGAGCTGTATAAGACCCAGGTGCGCCAGCTTGCAGGTTACCTCAAGCTGCCAGAATGTGTGCTCACCAACCGGCCGTCACCCGATATGCTCCCAGGCGTCACGGATGAGTCCGCCATCGGTCTGGATTACACGACCCTGGATCTTATTCTCGCATACCTGCAGGGAAAGCTCGGCGAACATGAAATGACATCTCGTTCGATCGGGGACGATCAGATCGAATATGTGCGGAAGCTGATGCACTATTCCGCCTGGAAAAGATCCCCGGCCTGAACACACACAAAGAAGCGCGCTGGAATGGATTAGTGAGCTAATACAAAGGCTCGTTCGATGCGATAGGATTTGCCTTTAGAGCCATCGAATTGGAGGACTGGATGCAGTTGAAACGCAAGCTGGGCAAGAGCGGGATCGAAGTCAGCGCCTTGGGCATGGGCTGCTGGGCGATCGGTGGACCATGGACCTGGACCCAGCCTGGTCAGGAATCCTGGCCGGCCGGCTGGGGCAAGATCGATGATGATGAATCGCTGCGCGCCATTCATGCCGCGCTGGCCGCCGGTGTGAATTTCTTCGATACCGCTGCCAATTACGGGGCCGGCCACAGCGAGAGGATTCTGGGCCAGGCATTGAAGGGCAGGCGACCACAAGCGGTGATTGCGACAAAATTCGGACACATCATCGACGAAGAACTCAAAACCGTCTATGGCGATGACTCCCAAATCATCCCCAACCTTCGCCAGGATGTCGAGAACAGCCTGCGGCGCCTGAACACCGATTGGATCGATCTCTACCAGCTTCATGCCGGCGGCTTTGACCCGGAACCGGCCCTCGAACTGCGCGGCATTCTCGAGGACCTGGTCCAAGAAGGGTTGATCCGCTCCTACGGTTGGAGCACCGACCTGGTCGACCGGGCGCAGGTCTTTGCCCCCGGACCAGGCTGCAGCGCGATCCAATTCGGCCTGAACGCCCTCTTCGACAACCCCGAAATGCGCCAGCTCTGCGCCGATCAGGACCTGGCCGGCGTCAACAAGGATCCCCTCCACCGCGGCATGCTCACAGGAAAGTTCAGCGCCAGCAGCACCTTCCCCGACGACGACATCCGCTCAACGCGTGATTACAGCAGCGATGCCATTCGTCGCAGGCTGGAGGCTGTCGAAGCGCTGCGCCCGATTCTGACCTCCACTGGGCGCACGATGGCCCAGGGCGCGCTAGCCTACATCTGGGCTCTGGATGAGAACATGATTCCCATTCCAGGGTTCAAATCCGTTCAACAAGTCGAACAGAACGCATCGGCTTTGAGTTTTGGACCGCTTAGCCAGGATGAGCTCGATCAGGCCCGTTCGATTGTTGCCGGTTTCGAGCTCTAGCTGGACAGGCCGAGAATTATGCCTCCCGTACCACAGCCCGGCCTCGGCCGGCGGGGATTCCTAAAAGCACTCGGTGGTTCTGCCTTCGGGCTGAGCCTGGGCGGTGCGTTAAGCTTGAAATACGCCCGTGAGATTGAACCACACCTACTCCAGATCGTTCCGGTCGACATTCCCCTTGCTTCGCTTCCCCCTGGGCTGAACGGCACGCGCCTCGTCTGCCTGAGCGACTTCCACCTGCATCCCTACACCCAGATCGACCTGATCGAAGAGTGCGTGCGCCAGGTCAATCGGCTGAGACCGGATATCGTCTGCCTGCTCGGAGATTACGTCTTCGAAAGCGCCGATGCGATCTTCGAACTGGCGCCCGTGCTGGCCGGCATCCAGGCGAAATACGGCGTGTATTCGGTGCTCGGCAATCATGATCTCTGGACCGATCCCGGCCTGGTGATTTCTGTCCTGGAGCGGGAGGGGATTCCGATCCTTCAGAATGCACATGTCTCCCTTGCTCTTCCGGGCGGTGAGCTTATCCTGGCCGGACTTGAGGATGGTTGGAGCGGGCATCCGGATCTCGATGCGGCCCTGGCCGCCACCACAGAAGAGGCCCCGGTAATCTTGATGATGCACGAGCCGGATTTTGCCGATCGCTACCGTGGCGACGGACGGGTTGCCCTTCAGCTCTCCGGCCACAGTCACGGTGGACAGGTGCGCCTGCCCGGCATTGGGGCGCCTTTCCTGCCTCGCTATGGGCAAAAATACGACCAGGGTCTTTACGCTCTCGCTGGTATGCGGCTCTACACCACGCGCGGTATCGGCGTCATCGGTCCCCCGCTACGCTTCAACTGCCGGCCGGAGATCACACTGCTGACACTGAGCGAGGGTCACGAAGCTTGAGTGCCTAAAGAAGCCCAATGGGTGGGCAGTGACTGCTGCTCGGGGTGACCCGGTCACCACTCAACCCAGGCGGGAACAGCAGGCGGCTGGCAAGCGCTTCGAGGAAAGGGTGGATGTGCGATGTTCTGGAAACACACGCGGTATGTCGAACAGCTGGCGCTCACAAACCTACTTACCGTTCCTGAACCGATTGGACCTGGCTACGGGATCCTGTTCGACGAGACATTAGACAGCGGCGGCTACGATGAACTGCGGGTCTGGGTTCATCTCTTTGTCAGGAATTACGCCAGCAGCCCCGTAACACCCAATACGCGCCTGATCCTGCGCTTCTTGCACGGCTTCGATCAGGCGGAATCATTCGACTACGAGCAGCGCACGCTCACCTCTTCGGGGACTTCCTACATCAACGGCTACGGCGTTGTGCCGGTCATCGGGGACCGCACGCGCGTGCTCTGCCACCCGGAAAACCTGCCTGCGGGGCCATA
>DAOUEL010000062.1:0-29358 GCA_034430595.1 Anaerolineales bacterium
TTCTGCCTGCAGGAGACCAGGGTCACCAATGGATATGGGAGAATTTCTCTCTTCAACCATCAGATCAGGATCGCCAATGTCCCACTTAGGGAGCAAGTGGATGTACGTCTTATCCCTGATTTTGACAGGGAAGTCATGCGCGTCCGTATCTGGCACAAACAAGACCTGGTGCACACACTCGATCTACCAATACAGGATTTTACGGTTCACCTTTGAGTTGAAAAGGAGTTCGCTTTTCAGCTGCTCCTAACAGCACCAATCACCGGGTACTCATTTTCCGTAGGGAAACCGGGCTCATGCTCGGATTCCTGGGTAAATATCGTTTCGAGACATGCATCAGGGGCATGATATCGTGCCCCTGCCGTTCGAGGGTGATCGAATTTTGAAGACCGCCCGATTGCCCGGGAAGCGTTTTCACCTGGAATGACTTTTAGGACTTAAGGGCCAAGACACGGATCGGGCGGCGAGTAGCCATTGCGTGCTCCGCACCAGGCATAGCGAGACCTCTGGTCGTCGAGGTGGCCGCGGACCTGGTTCCCGTTAGAGAGCATGCGTCAGACGAAGTTGTAGGCAGGCCCGGACGTCGGGGTAATCGTGGCCCTGAGGGAGCAGGTGTCACCGGAGGAAATATGGGTTTGGGAAAATTCCTGACAAGATCGAACGGGAGAATTAATTAGGACAATTAAAATTTGAAATAGCCAGCGTTGATTAGGGGGATCGTAACTTGCCGACTCGTACAGCCGTCTACGATACGATGAAGGCGGTTGCGGTGGCATCGCGGCAAACGGGACCGTACCCGTCGAGCAGGCGGCTGGCTTAGCCGCGCAGCATGTCGTGCGCACTTTCGAGCGCGGCCGGGCTTCCGATCAATCCGAGCACGTCGTCCAGTTCAAGTCGCGTCTCACCATGCGGTACGATCACACTCCCTGCACGCTGCAAACTGAGAATCAGTGCATCACCCGGCAAGCGCACCTGCCGCAGCTGCAGACCGGCAAAGTGGTGGTTAGCAAGCCGGACTTCGGTCACATCGATATCCTCGGTGCCCTGGCGGACCAGCACGTCGAAAACGCTCGGGTAGCGCAGGGCACCTTCGAGCGCCATCGCTGTAGCAAGTGCTGGTTGGACGACCTTGACCCCGCGCGCCTGTAATTGGGGAATTAACTCCACCTCGCTCACGCGAGAGATGACGAGTGGGATGTTGAAGTGCTCACGCGCCAGTCTGCAAATCTCCATTGTCTCCTCGATATTGCTCGTCAGGTCGAAAAGTGCGCGAGCGCTGGAGGCGCCAGCTGCTTCCAGGGTGGAGGACATATCGCCGCAGGAAGAGACGACCTCGACTTGCAGACGTTCGAAGGCGGCCTGGCGGCTTGGATCAGGACAGAGAATGCGAATCGTCTCTCCGCTCGGGATGAGCCGTTCGGCCAGATACTCGACCAGTTGATCCTGCCCGGCGATGATCACACCACTGCGGCGGGAGTCATCGCTTTGCGGGTGGAGCCGGTTGAAGGCTAGCGGCGAGAGCGTGACCGAGATGACAGCCAGCAGGATGACAGCGGCGTTGACCGCGTCGTTGATCAAGCCCAGGCTCAGGGCGATGGAGGCTGCAGCGATGATTAAAGAGAGGCGTGATGACAGCAGCATCCCACCGGCAGCGGTCTCCCGCCACGAGTATTTCAGGCGCAGCAGCAGGGATGGCAGCAGCTTGGCCAGGTAGGCTATTACGACCAGGAACGGAACGAGCAGCATTGCACGCGGTGACTCGAGCAGGGCTCCCAGGTTGAATTCGACCCCGACCATGATGAAGAAGATCGGGATGAAGAAACCGTAGCCGATAGCATCCAGCTTCTCCTGCGCCGCATCGTCATCGGCATCAGCTACCAGGCCGGCGACAGCGCCTGCCAGGAACGCGCCCAGGATGACTTCGACACCCAGCGCTTCAGCCAACACGACCCAGGCGACCATCAGCGCAAATGCACCCCGAATGCGTATTTGCGAGGTCGCACTGGAAACCTCCCGCAGGATCCGCTGCAGGAAGAGGGCACGCCCATAGCGCTGTACTAGTCGGACAGCGAGAATGAAAACCACCAGCAGCACCGGGATCAAGAGCAGATCCAAGGTCAGGCCTGTACTGCGGATCGCGATGACCAGTGTTAGCAGAAGCAAGGTAGCAAAATCGGCCACGGATGCTGCCACCAGCATCACCTGGCCGAAGTCTGAGCCGATCAGCTTGCGTTCCTTCAGAACCGGGACGACCACGCCGAGCGAAGTTGTGCTGAGCATCAATCCCATCAGCAGTGGGCTTGAGACAAACCCCATGTTGCGTAGGACAACCGAGGCAGATAATGCAAGAATAAGCGTGCCGAGGAAGATCAAGATCGCCATCGGCAGCGGCCGGCGGGGATCCAGAATCTGGCGCCGTGACCCGGGGATCAGGAGCTCAAAGTTGACCTCCAGGCCGGAGAGGAACATCAGGTAGGTGAAGCCGAACTCAGCCAGAAAATCCAGTGTGGGCGAGGCTTCGATCAGATTCAACCCGCTGCGGCCGACGATAATACCGGCGATGATTTCGCCAACGACAATCGGCAGCGTGATGCGGCGCACCCGGCTGGTGAGAATCGGCACGACCAGCGCCAGTCCAGTGATCAGCAGCAGCGCCGTGAATGGATTATGCTCCACGTGTGTCTCTCCTTGGCGTCAGACCGGGTGAAAGGGTTGAGGCAGGCCGTGAGCGGTGGATTTGCTAGTCTCTTCCAGGCGCGATCGCGTTGAGCATGTCTGCCAATAGGCCGTAGGCTGTTGTGTGAGGTCCGGGATCCTCTTCCGTGACCGTCAATGCGCCGAGCACGTCACTGTGGAAAGTTACGGCGGATGAGGTTCCCATCACGTTGTAGAGAGGGTCCTCCCGATCCACGGATTCTGGCTTTACGCTGGCCTTCACTCCACCTGCCGTTCGTTCTGCACGGCAGACGAGCTTCCAGCGCTTGCCCACCGCCTGTGCTTGCTGTACGTCCTCGCGGGAAATCGAGCGGATGCCCTCCCGTTCGACCTGTGCGGGAAGCAGGGGCTGCCCCATCAGAACGGTCACCAACGCCGCCACTTTAACCGCTGCGTCCCACCCGTCAATGTCACCGGAGGGGTCGGTCTCAGCGATACCGATCTGCTGCGCGTGTTTTACCGCAGCCTCGAACGTCGCTCCCTCTTCCATCAGGGTCAGGATCAGGTTCGTGGTTGAGTTCAACACCCCGCGCAGCGAACTCAGCTCTGCCGCCGGCAGCGCCTCGCGCCAGAGCGAGAAGATCGGCGCGCCATCCATGACGGTCGATTCAAACAGGAAATGCTTGCCGACGGACGCGGCGAGCTCACGCAGCTCGTCGTAACCATGCACAACCGGGCCCTTGTTGGCGGTGATGGCATGCATGCCATGCTCAAGCGCGCAGCGCAGGTGGGAAAGAGCCGGTTCTCCATCCACATAGCTTACCGGCGAGTTTTCAAAGAGAACATCCGCGCCGCAGGCCTCGATAAATGTGATTGCATCCAGAGCTGTGACTCGTGGTGAGGGTGAAGCGAGGGCGTCTCCGGAAGCCATCCGGCTCAGTGCCGCCTCCAAATCGATGCCCTCTGGTTCAATGAGTACGCCGTGAGAACGGGTGAACACGCCAACCGCACGCCACTCGAGATCGTACAACTCTCGCAGTGCGGTGCGCTTTACGAGCAGGAGCCGGGCCAGTGCCTGCCCGACATTGCCAAACCCAAGAAATGCCAGCTTGATTTCGGGCATGGGTATCCTTAAAGTTCGAACGGGTTTTGGGATTATACCAACGGCCAGGGATAGGGCCGGCCGGGACCAGGTTCAGGGAAGGTGGCTTCCGACAGTAGGAGGGCCGTGCGATCACGCAGAGCCTCGATCTCGCCAGTCGAAAGCAGGTTAGAAAGCTGTTCGTGAAGATTCATCCCGGGCTGCAGCTGTTCGAGCAGAGAACCGATATCGGCTCTTAGTTCATCCGGGATCGGTTCGCCGACGAAATCCCAGATGACGGTCCGCAGTTTTGGCTCTTCATGGAAGCACACGCCGTGATCAATCAACCAAAGACGATCATGCTCATCGAGCAGGATGTGGCCGGCCTTGCGATCGGCGTTGTTGATCAGCAAGTCGAAGAGCGCCGCCGGACGCAGGCGCTGCTTCAGCTTTTCATCAAAGGTGAAATAATGCAGTTCGGGGTTGGCCTCGATATAGAGCTGGAGCGACCCCGGCCCGGCCGGCGCCTGCGCACGCAGCAATGTAGGCGGCACAAAATGCCAGCCGAGGGCTTCGCTCACCAGGTAGGCAGCGACCTCGCGCTCCACCAGACTGCCATGGGGAAAATCCCACAATGGCCTTTCCCCCCGGGCGGGTTTGTAGATGGCCTGTTGTGTTTCATCATCGAGTGTGACTTTAACGAGGAAGGTGTAATTCGATCCCCATACAACCTGCCCAACCGCTTCGATCGAGCCATGGGTCAGCAGTTCGAGCACTGCGGTATTTGAAGGGCGTTCGTCCGTCATGATTGGAATTAGGGGCTGGGCACTGGTAAACGGTCTGCCCGGGATCAGTGCTTATGACCGTTGCGTTTGGGACAGAAATGGCCTTCCGGGTCCATCGGTTCGCCGCAGTTGCCGCAAATTGGGCGGCCACGTTCGGAGACAATCAAACCCCAGGCGCACATTTTACGAAGCTGCGAACGCGTGCACCAGAAGCGAGCAACAGCGGCCATCTCGGGGTCGGCGTCCGGGGGCTGGATCTCACGGGCGACCAGCACGAGCAGGTCGTCTTCTTCATCGTAGCCCAAGCCCATGTGACCCACTCGAAACGCGGGATCGATCGGGTCACGCAGCGCCATCTCCTCCTCGTCGATCTCGACCGAGGCATCCGGCAATTCCGGCAAACGCTCCTGCAGATCGATCAGGAACTGCTCTAACCCGACAGCAAGCGACTGCACCTGCTGCTTTTCGACAATCAACGTTACCAGCTGGTCGGCACTGCTGCCCTGCAGATAGAACACACGCTTCCCGGGCTGCCCGACCGCGCCGGTAGTGATGTGGTTGACAGGTCGTAGTTCATAGGTGATCGAAGCCATGAAACCTCACCGCTGCAAACGGATCGCACTGAATTTTTCGAAAGGAAGTATATCACCCCGAATTATCAGGGTGCGTGGCACGGTTGTCGTTCAATTTGAGCAAACGGGTGTAATTATCACCGATGGCGAGCAGGCTGACGGAAGCCGGATCGACGGTCAGGCGCTGGAACAGATCGTGCGGTAGACCGAGGTAATGGGCGATAGCCAGCTTAATCGGATCGGAATGAAAAACACATGCCACACAGGCCTTACTGGAGTGGTGGCGTTCGCGCAGCATTTCGAGCACGGCGACGATGCGCGCCTGGGCTTCGGGAAATGATTCACCTTGCGGAAAACGTGCCAGAGAGGGCTGACGTTGAATGACCGGCCAGAGCTTACGGCGATGGAGGGATTTCAGGGAAGCTCCCTGCCAGGAGCCATAATCAACTTCGAGCAAGCCTTCCAGGGGCTGGACTTCCTTGCCCTGCAGTGCTGCCAGGGGGGCGGCCGTTTCCATCGTGCGTTCGAGTGGACTGGCGTAGACCGCCTGGAAGCGAACCGGCTTCAACTGGGCCGCCAGCGCCTCAGCTTGCTGTTCCCCGAGTGGGTCCAGGTGAACTCCGGGCATGCGCCCGGCAAGTTTTCCCTTGGCGACAAACTCATTTTGGCCGTGCCGGATCAGGTAAAAGAGCGTCATGGCATCTCTTCCCTGTCCGGACGCCGCCGGACGCTGAGGCCGTGTTTAATCGATTCGATTTCACTCTCGGATAGGTCGGGCGTCTCGATGATGGTTTCAATCTCGAGCGCTGCGCGTTGAGCAGCCCGCCAGCGTTCGAGTCGGTCCACCACCTGTGCTTCGTAACCCTGATCCCCCGGACGGTAGAAGTAGGTACCAAGCAGCTCCCTGGGCAGGTACCCCTGCCCGACATGGTGCTCAGGATGGTCATGGGGGTAAATATAGCCCTCGCCGTGACCGAGCCCTTTCGCATCACGGTTGCTGTCCTGCAGGTGCCGGGGCACCTCGACCACCCCCCGCTCTTCGAGCAGCTTGTAAGCTTTGAAATAGGCTCCGGCACTGTTCGATTTTGGCGCCGTCGATAGGTAGAGCGTGGCTTCCACAATCGGGTATACACCTTCCGGCAGGCCGATGAACTCAAAGGACTGCAGCGCAGATGCGGCGACAACCAGGCCCAGTGGATCGGCCAGACCGATGTCCTCCGAGGCCAAGATCAGCAGGCGTCGCAGGATGAAGCGCGGGTCTTCGCCAGCGTAGAGCATTTTTGCCAGCCAGTAGAGCGCTGCGTCCGGATCCGAGCCGCGCACCGATTTGATGAAGGCCGAGATGGTGTCGTAGTGCGCGTCGCCATCCTTATCGTAGAGCACGGCCCGGCGCTGGATCGATTCCTGGGCAACGGTGAGCGTGATATGCAACCGGCCTTTCGCATCGGGCGGTGTCGTCTCGACCGCCAGCTCGAGTGCGTTCAGGGCGTTGCGGGCATCGCCGCCAGCTACGCGCACCAGGTGTTCCTCCGCCTCGGGTTCGAGCTTGATCTGCTGCTTGCCATACCCGCGCTCGCTATCATTAAGGGCGCGCTGCAGGATGGTGTGAACTGCCTCGTCCTCAAGCGGCCGCAGCTGAAAGATGCGCGAGCGCGAGACCAGGGCGCCGATGACTTCAAAATAGGGGTTCTCGGTTGTGGCTCCGATCAGGGTAATCGTACCTGCTTCAACGTGCGGGAGGAGTGCGTCTTGCTGGGCTTTATTCCAGCGATGAACCTCATCCACGAAAAGGATTGTGCGCGTGCCATACAGCTTGCGGCGCTCGAGTGCGGCTTTGATTACCATGCGCAGTTCCGCTTTGCCGGCCAGGACTGCCGAGATCGTTTCAAAATGGGATTTGGTGGTATTTGCGATCACCATCGCCAGCGTAGTTTTTCCCGTGCCTGGCGGTCCCCAAAGCAGGATCGAGGAAAAAAGACGGTCGGCTTGAATGGCCCGGCGCAGCAAGCGTCCACCGCCAACGATCTCCTCCTGCCCGACAAATTCATCAAGTGTGCGCGGGCGCATCCGGGCTGCAAGCGGGGCTTCGCTGCGAAGGCGGTCCTGCATCGCGTGGTCGAAGAGGTCCATTCGCCGATTGTACCATCGCCATCGATCGAGCTGATCTCCTGCCACAGCAAGGTTGTGCCCTGTCATCGACCTCTATGTTAGAATCCGCCGAGCGTCGCTACCCAGAAAGGACGCTGCAATCGGGAGGTTATCTTGGCAGAAGATGCAGTTATTAAAGATGAAATGGTCGTTCAGATAGAGTACCAGCTGACGGTCGAAGGTGAGGTCATCGACTCGACCGATCCAGAGGATCGCGAGCCGATCGAGTTCATTCAAGGCCAGGGACACATCATTCCTGGTTTGGAGGCTGAGCTGTACGGCATGCAGGTGGGTGAAACCAGGCAGGTCGCTGTAGAAGCGGCGCAGGCTTACGGGGGTGTTGACCCGGAAGCCTACATCACGCTCCAGCGTGATGATTTCCCCGAATCGATGGATCCCGAGCTGGGAATGGTCTTCGAAATGAACGAGCCGGATGGCGATACACTGCTGGCGCGTGTAATCGGTATTGAGGGTGACGAAGTCGAAGTCGATTTGAACCACCCGCTGGCTGGCAAGGACCTGCTGTTCGATGTGAAGGTCGTCGGCTTACGCCCGGCGACGGATGAAGAACTCGATCACGGTCACGTACATTCGCACGGGGAACACTGAGCCCCCAGCGAGGTTATTACGGGAATGCCTGAACTCGAGATCA
The DNA here is from genome assembly GCA_034430595.1 of Anaerolineales bacterium. Lineage (GTDB taxonomy): Bacteria > Chloroflexota > Anaerolineae > Anaerolineales > E44-bin32 > E44-bin32. The sequence goes on from DAOUEL010000062.1 coordinate 7,894, forward strand.
CCCTGGCATCCGGCTCACCACGCCGGGCGGAACTGCTCGAGCTGACCGGCTGGAAGTTCTCCCAATGCAGCACGCAGGCTGAGGAGACACAACTGCCGGGTGAACCCGCGCGTGAACGAGCCCTGCGATTAGCGCGAGTCAAAGCCAGGGCAGCAGAAGCAGCCTGTCAGGAATACGGCCTGACGCTGGCTGCTGATACGCTGGTCGTGGATGAGGGTGAGATCCTGGGCAAGCCGCATGATGCGGATCAGGCAGATGGTATGCTGACCCGGCTGCGCGGGCAGGTACACACCGTCATCACGGCCATTGTCCTGAAAGACCATGAAGGCCGGGAAACGGTCGAAGTGTGTGAGACCGACGTACCGATGCGCGAGTACAGCACGGAAGAACAAGTGAGGTACATTGCCGGTGGTTCTCCCTTTGACAAAGCCGGTGCTTACGGCATCCAGGACGATGACTTTGAGCCGGTCGATCTGAAGGCGATGAGCGGCTGCTTCGCGAACGTGATGGGGCTGCCGCTGTGCCATCTGGTGCGGGCGATGCAGCAGATGGGCTTTGAGCCCGCTGCCGATATCCCCGAATCGTGTCAGCTCCACACAGGGTATGATTGCGACGTCTATGAGGCGATCCTTGAGGGAGAGCTGTGAAACCACGTTCAATGGTTCTGGGCATGATGTTGCTTCTCCTGAGCGGCTGCTCTTTCATTGGCGGGGGCGGACCCGAAGCCGGGACAACACCAACCCTGCCGGAGCCGGTCCAAACCACGGAGTCGGCACCCGATCCAAACAGCGCTGCCCGTTCGTTTCTCGATGCCTGGGTGGTGGGTGATTACGAGCGCATGTATTCCATGCTCAGTCCAGACGCTCAGGCGGCGATCTCGCTGGATGATTTTTCCCAGACTTATATCGAGGTTGAAGATACGCTCGCCGCCAATCAGGTCGACTATGAGCTCGTTTCGTCCTTGGTGGGTAGTCCGACGAAAGCTGAAGTGCGTTTTCGTATCACCCTCCAAAGTGCGGTGCTTGGACCGTTCTCACGTGAGACGCGCATGGACCTGGAACGCGCTGCGGGTGAGGGCTGGCGCATCGTCTGGACGCGCGCCACAATCCTGCCCGAACTGGAGGGCGGTAACCAGCTCTCGCTGAATATCGTCAACCCGACCCGCGCCAATATCTACGACCGCAACGATCAAGCCTTTGCGGTTGAACCAATCGCTGGCCAGGATAACGTCGCTGGTTTGTGGCTGGTCCCGAACCGTATCGGCGATGAGGCGGCCGAAGAGAGCATGCTCTCCACGCTGCGGCGCTTGTTTAACCTGGCCTCGACCGATCCCATCCTCCAACGCTACGACAACATTCGCGATACGGATTGGTTCGTGCCGCTGGGCGAAGTACCTTTTGAGGATTATCAGGCCGTCGGCGGTCTGCTTGCATCGGTGGGTGGTGCGTTCCCGCAGACATACGCTGCCCGCTACTACTACGGCAGCGGGCTGACACCCTTCGCCGGCGGCGTCGCGCCGCATGCGGTGGGTTATGTGGGCCAGATTCAACCCGAGGAGTACGAGCAGAAGTTAACAGAAGGCTACAGCGGCGACGAGTATATCGGGCGGATCGGGATCGAGCAGGTCTACGAGCAGCAGCTGCGCGGGCAGCCAGGAGGCACGCTCTACCTGCTCGACCCCGATGGAAACACGCTGCAGGTGCTCGAATCGCGTGAATCCGAGCCGCCGTACGCCGTCTACACCACTCTCGATCGTGACCTGCAGGAGGTCGCCCAGCGCTCGCTGGAGGGTTTTTCAGGGGCGGTCGTCGTGCTCGAACGCGATACCGGCGCCGTGCTGGCGATGGCCTCCTCACCCGGCTTCGACCCGAACCTGTTCAACCCACAGAACCCGAACTTGGACAATGCAACATTCCAGATGCTGAATGAGTCGAACCAGCCGTTCGTGAACCGCGCCGTGCAGGGCCTGTATCCGGCAGGCTCGACCTTTAAAATTATCACGATGGCGGCCGCTCTCGAGAGCGGCCTGTTCGAGCCGGATACGGTCTACAATTGCCCACATCAATGGACCGAGGTCCCCGGCTACACCCTTGACGATTGGACCCTCGATCATGAACAACCAGCATCTGGTGATCTCACGTTGCAGGAAGGCTTGATGCGCTCCTGTAACCCGTGGTTCTACCACATTGGCTACACACTCTTCCAGAACGGCATGGGGGAGGCGATTTCCGATATGGCGGTGGGCTTTGGCCTGGGCCAGTCAACCGGGATCGAGATCGGCGACGAAGCGGGAACAGTCCCCAGCCCGGAGACCAAGCTCGAGCGGTTGGGCGAAGAATGGGATTTCCGTGACCCGGTACAGCTGGCCATCGGACAGAACTTCCTCGAGGTCACGCCGCTTCAAATGGCGCGTTACATGGCGGCGGTTGGAAACGGTGGCACACTCTACCAGCCACAGCTGGTGCAGCGGGTGCAGAACGCCGAAGGTGAGGTGCTGCAGCAGTTCGCACCGATCGAACAGGGGAAGCTGCCCGTCAGCCAGGAAACTCTGACGGCGATCCAGGAAGCGCTGGTGATGGTGGTCGAGAACCCGCGCGGCACCGCCTACCGCCGCATGCTGGGTCTCAACCTGAACATCGCCGGCAAAACCGGAACGGCCACCACCACCGGCCTGGCAGAACCGCATGGCTGGTTCGCAGGCTACTCCTTCGAGAATCGCGAGGATCTGCCCGACATTGCAATCGCCGTGATCGTCGAGAACATCGGCGATGGTTCAGATTGGGCCGCGCCCATTTTTCGCCGGCTGATGGAGACCTACTTCAAGGGCCGGCCGATCCAGCCCTTCCCGTGGGAATCGCGCCTGTGGGTCGAGCGTACGCCCGAGCCGGAAGAGGGCGACGGGACTCCCACCCCCTGAGTATGAGCGAGAGCGACAGCTACGATGGCCTGATCGTCAAAGCCCAATCGGGCCTGTTTGACGTTGAGACGCCGGTCGGGCTGATCACCGCCCGGTTGCGCGGCAGGTTAATGCAGGGCCGGAGACAAGGTGACGCCGCAGCGATCGGCGACCGGGTGCGTGTCCAGCGCCTGGAAGACGGAAGCGGCATGATCGATGAAATCTTCGAGCGCGAGCGCGTGCTCTCCCGCCAGGCTCCCGGCCGGCAGGATCAGGAGCAGGTGCTGGTCGCCAATCCCGACCAGGCATTGTTCGTCTTCGCCTGTGCCGACCCCGACCCGAATTTCCGCATGCTTGACCGCTTCCTGGTCCTAGCCGAGCGTGAGGATATACCGGCGGTGGTCGTCGCCAATAAGATCGACCTCGTCGTAACCCGCAGCGCGAAGGATGAATTCAGTCTCTACGAAGAGCTGGGCTATCCGGTGCTCTACACCTCCGCCGAGAGCGGGAAAGGGCTTCGCCAGCTCCGCAAGCAGTTGAAGGATCGGATCTCGGTCTTCGCCGGGCCATCCGGCGTAGGCAAGACCAGCCTGCTCAATAAAGTACAGCCAGGGCTTGGATTGCGGACACGCGAGATGAGCCAGGCGACCGGACGCGGCCGGCACACAACGGTCGCCCCGAAACTGGTTCCACTCGACTTCGGTGGATACGTGGCCGATACCCCGGGCTTGAAAGCGCTAGCTCTCTGGGATATCGAGCCCGAAGAGCTCGATGCCTATTTTCCGGAAATGCGTGACCTGGTGTCGGAGTGCGATTTTTCCGACTGCACACATATGCATGAGCCGGGCTGCGCAGTGATTGCAGGCGTTAAAGCCGGTCGTATCGCACCGGAGCGCTACGATTCCTACCTGCGGATGCGTGCCGGAGAAGAAGAGTGATAGTACCCTGGTCCTGTTGCCTGGTTATCCAATCGAAACTATGCTTGGAGCGGCTTTTCGTATAGCCGTGAAAGGGGTTCCTCGATCAGGATTCGCCGCGTCCTGCCCTACGTGCTCGCCACATTGCTCCTGCTTGGGTTGACCGTACCGGTCGTCGCCCAGGGTGGAGTTGGCCGCTATTTCTCCGAGACAGGTCATACCCTCGATCCTCAGTTTACCGATTACTTTGATGCGCACGGTGGGCTCTCAATCCTCGGCTTCCCGATTACCGATGCATTCGTAGATTACTGGACCGGGCTGGTGGTCCAGTACACCCAAAACAGCCGGCTCGAGCTCTTCGCCGACCCGGGCTCGGAGAGCATGGAAGTCGCCCTAAAAGAACTGGGCGTTGTCTTTGTCGGTGATCGGGCGTTGATCCTGGCCGATCCCCTGGCGAGTGGGTCAAGCGCAAACTGCGAATACTTCGCCATCAGCGGCCACAGCGTGTGTTACATGTTCCTCGATTTCTACCGCTCTCACGGCGGTCCGCAGCTCTTTGGCTACCCGGTCTCCGAATTCACGATCGAGAATGACCGCCTGGTGCAGTACTTCCAGGGCTTCCGATTGGACTGGTACCCTGAGAACCCGGCTGGAGATCAGGTGCAGGTCGCGCCGCTCGGACGCGTCCATTTCGATTTAATGGGCTACGATCGGGATTTATTGCGACCGAAGACCCCCAGCAACGCCATGCTCTATGAGGTCGTCGACCTGCGCCCGCAGGCGGCCGTCGCACACCCGGTGTTGGGTGCAGATGGTGTGCAGACGGTGTTCGTGGTCGTGCGCGACCAGAACCTGCTGCCAGTGGAATCCGCAGCGGTGACCCTCGTGGCGCACTTCAAGGGCGAGACTCGAACGATGCTCCTGCCGCCGACCGACGAACACGGAGTGAGCACGCTCGATGTCGCCTTCGAGAATCAAAATCCGGGCACCGAGGTCGATCTGGAATACTTCGTCTCCTCCGGCACGGTGCTGACCACGACGCGCGATTCCTTCCGCATCTGGTGGTAATTCGAAACTGCGCATTTCTGGACTAAGCTTGCCAGCCGGGATTGACAGAGCCCGGCTTTTTCTTTGAGCCGTTCCACACCGACCGGTTTTGTGATCATACGGGTTTGATAATCGGGGGAGGTCTGGAATGATAAAGATTCGGGCGTTCGGCGAGGGTGACTGGCCTGCGATTTGGCTGGTGCTCGAGCCGACCTTTCGTGAAGGTACCACCTATGCCTTCGACCCGGGTATCCGGGAGGAGCAGGCTTACCACTATTGGGTTGAACTTCCATCTGCAACCTTTGTTGCCGTGAATGAAGCCGGGCAGGTTCACGGCACCTACTACATCAAACCCAATCAGCCCGGGCAGGGATCGCATGTCTGCAACTGCGGTTATGTCGTAGCGCAGGAGGCGCGAGGACAGGGGATCGCCTCGGCGATGTGCGAGCACTCTCAACGTGTCGCCAGCGAACTGGGCTTTCGCGCCATGCAGTACAACCTGGTCGTGGCGACGAACGCCGGCGCGGTCAGATTGTGGCAGAAGCATGGCTTTACGATTGTCGGCACGCTGCCTGGTGGATTCAAACACCCCGAGCTCGGATATGTCGACGCCCATGTAATGTACAAGTTCCTGATGTAGTTCTAGGATGTCATCCCTCGGCACAAGACGCCTCAGGAAGGCACATCACGCTGTCATCCCGAGGAGCCTGCGGCGAGGGATTCCTGAGGCGCGGCGAATGGAATGGCAGCTCGTGGCCGGATGAACGTCCCCCGGCGTATGTTAAGGGTATTCATCACCCTTCGGGTTCGGAATGACATTTTTCGCCTGTGCCTCCCCGAGCGCAGCCTCAGGGTCCCAGAGTCGTTGTGCGAGGGGACACGGTTCCTGGTTCGAACACGGGACGCTTTTGAATATCACCGGGATCCCTCGGCACAAGATCACTCGGGAAGGCACCTCGTCATGTCATCCCGAGGAGCCTGCGACGAGGGATACCCGGTGCATTCCACAGCACATCGCGCCTCGTAAAAGCAAGTGGCCTTTCACCCGCCAGGAACCCGATTTCTTCACAAATGTGCCTTGTAAAGACGGATGTGAAGTGCCAAAATTGACCTTGGCGATTGGTTGTAGCCATCGCCGATGAAAGCCCCCGGCGCGTCCCCCTCGTGTCGGGGGTTTTCCTCTCGGAAGCAAGGCATGGACATCAGCAGGAAGCAATTCAGATGCTGATCATCCAGTGGTAATCCGGAAAAGAGCGTGGACTGATCATCCCGGCCGCGAGAGCCGGCCAGAGAATAGGAGCAAAGCATGGCGATAAAACCCCTGATTCAAGTAGCGATGGATTACGTCGATACGGGTGAAGCGCTTGAGATGGCCAGGATCGTCGCTCCGGTCGTAGAGGCGATCGAGATCGGCACGCCACTCTGTAAAGCGGAAGGCATGCATGCTGTACGTGCGGTTCGTGCAGCCTGCCCGGAACACATCATCATGGCCGATGTGAAGACGCCGGATGTGGGCGGTCTGGAGGCGAAAATCGCCTTCGATGCCGGGGCGAACTGGATGACAGTGCTCGGAGCCGCACCGGCCGACACTCTGCGGCTGGCGATGGATGAGGCAGCCAGCCGGCCGGGACATGAGGTATTGGTCGAGTTGACCGGTATTCGCGACATCATGGCACAGGCACGGACCTGGCGCGAGATGGGGGTCGAGCGCATGGTCTATCACCGCGGTTGGGATGAGGGTAATACCTCCCGCAGGTGGGAACCGGCTGACAGGGAGACCCTCGAAGCGCTGGCCAGGCTGGGTTTCAAGCTCTCCGTGGCCGGCGGCCTCGACCTGGAAACCCTGGATTTCTTCGCCGGGCTGCCAATTGCGGTCTTTATCATTGGCCGCGCAATTCGGGAAACCTCCGATCCGGCCGCAACGGCCCGAACGTATCAAGCGAGAATTCGCGAGCTGTGGGGGGAATAAGGGCTTTTACAGAATAGTGTGAGGGCTACCTGAGCGTTCCAATATCCAATACCATGAGTCTGTTCATTCTTCCGTCGTGAAGGATTCGTCCCTCGCGCGAGTATCCCTCTCCCAGCGCGTTCGGATTGACGTTATCCGTTGATGTCATCCCGAGGGGTGGTGCGACGCGCGATGACCGGTGACTCGAATACGAAGCCGCGGCCTATCAGCGGACCAAGATCAGTTCACCTGTGTCGCGAACTTCGCCCGGTACAGGACGAATCGATGAGGCATTCTGGTCGGAGCGGTAAATTACGGAGGCGGGATTCGTATGTGGAATGTGTGGGAGTCGAGCAAAAAACGCCCGGGCGCGGGAATTACAGCGGCCGCAGGACCCGATCAACGCGCAGCTGTTTGAACCAGAGTGAGGCGCCGCGCGGCATCGATTCGAGGGCAGCCTCCTGCCAGGCCCGTACTCCGAGCGCCTGCACGGTCTGGGGCCGGTAGCCGACTGCGCGCCAGGCGCCGACGTGCTGCGCCAGGTAGGGCGGCAGGAATAGCAGCGAGGCCTCACTCTGCAGCTCGTTGGAGGCAGTCTCAACTTCGTCCATCAAGGCCGGAATCGCCTCATCCAGCGGCAAGCCAGATTCGAAATACAGCTCGTCGATGCGCGTCACCAGGTTCTCAACCTGCCAACCAGCCAGCCCGGCAATTACATTGTTGCGTATGATCAAGAGATAGGCTTTTTCCCCGAAGGCGGCCATGACATCCTGGCGGGTCATACGCTTCTTGCCGTGGGTTACCTGGGTGATGAAGCGGGCGATATCGTCGGCATCCTGCGGGCGGCCGCGCCGCACGATCAAGTCGCCGGGACGGACAACCGGCGGTTCTGGCAGCAGCGGCTCTTCCGGCTTGGGCAGTTTGTTCCAGGCTTCCTGGACCTGCTCCCAGGTGCTGTCGAACGAGCCGTTATTGCGAATCACCACTTTCGCCGCGCGCAGCTTCAGCGCCTGGGGTGACTGTGAAGCGATGCGCTGACGTGCAGCGGCTTCAGACATGCGCCGCTTGTGCATCAGGCGCGCGATCTGCAGTTCGGCCGGCGCATCCACGACCCAGATCGTGTCGCAGCCGGCAACCAGATCGGATTCGAGCAGCTTGATGGCCTCGATGGTGACGATGCTCTGTTTCGCCCGCCGAATGAGCAGGTCGACGGCGTGTGCAACGAGCGGATGGACGATTGCTTCAAGCTTCACCAGAGCTGTGGGGTCGGAAAACGCGATCTTGGACAGCTTGGTGCGGTCGATCTGGCCTTCTTCGTCCAGGATCCATTCACCGAAAGTCTTGAGCACAAGTGGGTAGCCGGGAGCGCCTTTTGCCATGGCGCGGTGAGCAAGCGCATCGGCGTCGATGCCGTACGCGCCGAGGTGTTCGAGCATCTTACGGATGACGCTCTTACCGGTAGCGATGTTGCCTGTAAGTCCGATTACATATTTGCCCGGCCAGCGGCTCAAGTGCGACTCTCCCTGTGAAGCCTTTTGATTTTAGCCGCGCCGGGATGCGATGTCAAAGCGTTGGTCATCATTCCGGCCTCGCGTGATAGATCTGCGAACCCACGGCCAGGTAAAGGTCATTCGGCGGTCCAAGCGTCATGGCGCTGATTTCCCCCTCGAACGGTTGCAACGGCAGCAGCTGTCCCTGGTACACGAGCCGCATGCTGTAGTGGAATACGCTGTTGCTGAGCAGATCGAGGAAATATAGCGCCGGTTCCGGAGGCGCCGAATACGACATCTCAACCGGGACTGCACCTGGAATCTGGGCTGTCGCTTCAAACCCGAGTCGTTCGTCCTGGAAATAGGGTTCTGCGTCGCACTCCACTCGCAGCCTTCGACTGCCATCCTCCTGGCGGGCGCCCACGGTTCGACGGCATCGGTCGAGTCTGCCATCAGCATACAGGATCACCAATTCATCCTGCGCCAGGGCCAGGTCGACCGCACCTTTCAGGTCCCGCACCTCTTCGACGAAGTACAGCTCGGGGTTGCCGCTGAAAAGGCCGCCGGTGGCCTCGTAAATCCATACCGCGTTCAAGACCGGGTCGAGGACGTACAGCGATTCTCCGTAGACATCGATTGCCTGGATCCGTCCCCAGCCGAGGTCAGGGGTGGTCAGCTGCGCCAGTGCAGGTTGGCGGTCGGGTGCGCAGTAGAGCAGGGTTCCATCTCCATCGATCGCGACGATGCCCTCGGCTCCCAGGGCCCCGGGGGCAGGCTGGAGCACGATATCAATTGGCTGACCAAGCTCCGGGAAGGGGTTGGATGGTCCCAGGCAGTCGAAGGTCGAGTCGATCTCAAATCCGCGTTCCGGTGCGCCCCAGGCATGGCGGATGATGCGCTGCGCGGAGTCCAGGACAAATAGATCGGTGTCCGAGGCGGCGACTGCCGTAATGTCGGCATCGGTTCCGAAGCCACCGCGCACCACGGGTAGAAAATTGAGCCGTTTGACAAGATTAAGTTGATCGAGCTGCCCTTGCACCTGCAAGTGTAGTTCGTCGGCTGCAGGGCTCTCGCCGTAATTCGCAGCCAGTTCGAGCATGCGCATTGCCTGCTCCCAATCGGCGCGGGCTTCCTGCTGCGAAGGACGTGTCTGGGCCAATGCGGCAGCCTGGATGGCTTGATCGAGGTAGGTATCGAATTGTGCCCCGCGGCCGCGCCCATAGTAGATCAGAGCCGCGATGGCAACGATGATCAATGGGACGACGACCGAGGTACCGATCAGAATACGGCGCGAAAGCGCATCGGGTTCGAGCGGCTCGCTCAACCCTGGGGCGATCCGGCTGATCAAACTGGAGAGCAGCGTCAAGCCACGCAGATAGAACGAGGCCAGACTGCGCTGGAGCCGTTCTAGGTATGGTTTAAGGCCGACCGAGGTGCGCGGCTGGCGCATGCCGACGGTGCTGCTCCGAACCCGGTTGACTGGTTCTGCCGGCGGGGCCGGCGGGGCATCAGAACCCGAGAATACGGGCTGCATTCCGGCCGCACCCTGTGGAACGATGCGGGCTAGGATGCCGGTCAGATCTTGATCGCTGGCGGCCACCAGGCGGTCTACCGCCTGGTCAAGTTCCAGCGTGCTCAGTCCGGAGAGTGTTGCATCCGACCAAATTTCTGACGATGAGGTGGTCAGGATCAACAGGTCGGAGGGCTTGACCTCCAGATGATAGTAGCGAATATGCGGGGTGAGGCTGATGCCCAACGGCCGCGCTTCGGCTTCTTCGGAGGTCATCCGGGTCACGGTCCCCGGACGAACCAGAACCGCCTGCCCCAGGCCGGATTGCCCGATATAGAGGTCCATCCCTCGCAGCACGGCACAGAGCACATATCCCTGAAATGCTGCCGGCTGGTCATTGGTTTGATTGGAATCGATCACCTGGTCGTTCAAGGCGGCGATCGCTTCTCGCATCGCAGCCGTGACCGATCCCGGTGTCGTGTAATATGCGGCGGAGGCCAGGCTGGCGAGATGATCCAGGTGACTGGGTGAGGCCGGGCTCGCTCCCCGCAGGTTGAGATTGATGAAGAAGTAATCCTGATCTCGACCACGTGCTGATCGCCGGGGGGCGGTTTGCGCGAGGGTTCCAGGCGGTGAGGTGAGCCGTGCACCTCCGCCGACGATATGGAGTAACGCGACATCTGCTTCTAAGATCTGGGACATGATGAGTATTGTACAGAAACGGATTCTGCCTCGCAATCTATGATGCAAGTTACTTGCCGTGACTGGTAGAATTCACGCAGATGCTGGAAGAAAGATGCGATGCAAATTTCCTTTGAACGTGACGAACAGTATTTTCAACAGCTGGCGGCTCCTTGGGACCGGCTGCTCGAGAAAAGCGTAACTCGAGCCCCTTTCCTGCTGCATGCCTTCCAATTAAACTGGTGGATGACGCGCGGCGGCGGCGAATGGCCGCAGGCAGAGTTGATGCTTGCACTCGGCCACGAGCCGGATGGCGAGCTGGCTGCCATCGCTCCGTTATTCCTGACAGAGGATCGCGCTGAACGGCCAATCCTGATGCTGCTTGGAAGCATCGAAATCGCCGATGTGCTCGACCTGATTGGTTCTCGAGATGCCCTCGAGCAGTTTATTCCGATGTTGCTGGAAAACCTCGAGCAAGGCTTGCCGGAACGCCGGGCAAGCCTCGATCTGTACAACTTGCCGGAGGGATCTTTCACGCGGGAGCTGATGCGGACAGCGGCTGAAAATCGCGGCTGGACGATCAAAGAGCAGCGGCTGCAGCCCTCGCCCTATGTGGCACTCAGCACCAGCTGGGACGCTTACCTGGACAATATAGATAGCAAGCAGCGGCGTGAATTGAAGCGCAAGATGCGCCGAGCGGATAGCTACCCGGCCAGCGTCGAATGGCATCTGTCGCAAGCTGACGGAAACCTGCACGCCGAAGTGGATGCCTTTCTTGACCTGATGGCCCTCGACCCGGAAAAGAGGAGTTTCCTGACCGAAAGCATGCGCGCCCATTTCCATGGCCTGGCACAGGCTGCTGCTGACGGGGGATGGCTGCAGCTGGCCATGCTTGAGGTCAGTGGACAGCCGGCCTTTGGTTATTTCAATTTTGACTACGATGGAAAGCTATGGGTCTACAACTCGGGTTTCGATCCGGATCACGCCAGCCTCTCACCAGGCTGGGTGCTGATGGGACACCTGATCCAGTGGGCGATCGACCATCAGATACGCGAAGTCGATTTCCTGCGGGGTGATGAAGAGTATAAGTACCGCCTGGGTGGAATTGACCGCTGGGTCACACGGATGGTGCTCAGTCGCTGAGGAGTGTTCACCAAGGCCAAAGCCCGGTCCACCAGAGCACACCCATCCCGATCAGAGAGAGAAGAACCACCAATAAGGCCGCTGGAAGGATTCTCGGGAACTGGCCTTGACTTGGTTGAACCAGGTAGTCCTCGATCGATTCTGGCATTCCTATGATGACCAGCGTGATATTGTCACGCCCACCACGTTGTAGAGCCAGGTCGAGCAGCGTTTCCACCGCAAGTTCGGCTGGTCGTGTATGGAGCGCGTTGTAGATTTCTTGATCTTCAACCATGTCGGTCAACCCGTCGGAACAAATCAGCACCTGGTCGCCGTACTCAAGCTCGACCCCCTGGTTTGCCAGCGCCCTGGATTCGCTCTCACCATCTTGCAGCCGCATTCGAAAATCGGGCTCCGGAGGCTGCTCTCCGCCGATGTGGCGACGCAAAATGTGCGATTGCGGGTGATCGCGCGCCTCCTCGGGCGAGATAATCTCATACTCGATCGCTTCCTGGACCCAGGTATGATCGATGCTGATCTGCCGCAGGCGGCCCTGGCGCAGAAGGTAGAGGCGGCTGTCGCCTACCGTGGCGGTGTAAAGCCCTGTGCCGACGATCAGTGCGAGAGCCAGCGTGGCGCCCATTCCAGCTCGGTCCTGGGATTCAGCCGCTGCCTCAGAGACGGCACGGTTCGCCTCGACGACTGCCCGTTTGATCAGCAGGGTTGGATCCCCCCCCTCATAGGAGTTCAACTCGGCCAGCATAGTCTCGACGGTTATCTGAGCCGCGACTTCACCGGCTTGGTGCCCGCCGATGCCGTCCGAGACGATAGCTAAAACGATGGGCAAGCCGGAACCTTCGAGCCGGTAGCTGCGGACCGCGAAGCGATCCTCGTTGTTCTGTCGCTGCATTCCGGGATGGCTGCGAGCGGCGATGATCAGGTGCGGCTGGTCCGAAGCGATCACGATACCTGCTCCACCTCGTCTGCGTTCGGGCTGGAACGATTAGGCTCTGGTTCGACGTGGATCTGGCGTGGTGCCGGCGGATCCACGTATTGGAACCGGAATAGAACCTCGCCCAGATGGACGAGGTCACCATGCTTCAAGCGTACTCCAGATTCTGGAATCTCACGATAATTTACCCAGGTCCCGGCGATCGAGCCCTGATCTCGAATCATATACTCCCCATCCGCTTGTCGGATCAGGCGGGCGTGCATGCGATCGACGGATGGATCCTCGATTGGAATTGCAGCCAGGGAAGGATCTCTTCCAAGAATAGTATCCATGCCAACCAGGGGTATGAACTCGGGTGAATCTGGTCCGGAAGTCATCGGAATGAGCACCGCCTCGGCTGGTTCTTCCGGCAACTCCCTTTGCAAGGCAGCCCGCCGCAGGACGCTTGGGCGGGGAACCTGTTCCGCTCGGTCCTGACGGATCAGCAGGAGCCGCCGGCCGCTGATCAGGTAGGAGGCTAATGCGATGCCGACCACCAGCACCACCAGCGCGGCCAGAAGCGACCCAAGGGCTGGACGGATCGCGGTCAGGCCAGCTGGCGGACGCTGAACCTCGAGCGAGATCGTGGCAGGGAGTGAGGTTCCCTTCAATCCAAGCGAATCGACAACAGCGATCTGGATGGAATGCGTACTTGTCTCGACCAGTTCGCTCAGATCCCACTTAAGGGAATCGAAGGGCGGTTCAGTCTGTTGCGAGGCAACGACTCCGTCAACTATCAGCTGGCTGAGTTGGATCGGCCGGGCATAGCCATCCGGGAAGCGGATCGCGTATTGAACGACGAGTGAGGTCGGTGGAATGGAAGCGGGAGGTACAGCAGGATCGTCCGTTTTGCGCTCGATCGCGGTTGGCATGCCAAGTAGTGTGACCTCCGCTGGCTGGATCTCAAGCACATATGAGCTTGCAGCACCTGGCCCTGCGCCGTTTTCGTCTGCGAGCTGAATACGAATCTCATGCGGTCCAGACTCAGAAGCAGCGGATAGGTAGTTGAGCTCATACTGGGTGCGACCGGCCAAGATCAAGTCCGCCAGACTGGAGAGCCCTTCGGCCTCATTAAAAAGGATCAGCCGCCCTCCGGTCTCCTGCGCCAGCCGCCGCAAGATATCCAATTCGGGTTGATCGGAGGCTTCTGTCGGTCCGACCAGCACCGGGTAAATCGCTGTGCTGGAACCGCGGGCGCGGGTGATGATGTTTGTAAGCGGGATGTCGCGCGGCTGGCGCAGCAGCGAGGTGATAAAGATGACGCTGCTTGGCATTCCCGGTCGATCTTCGGGGCTGCCGACGAAATCCAGCGCTCGAAAGAGAAGCTCGTAGCCAGTATCGGCTTCGCTGAAGGTTGGCGTCGCCTGGTCCAGAATACTGGCCAGTTCAGCGGCACTGTCGCTATGGGCTGCGAGCACCCGCTCTGCATCCATCAGAGTAAGATCGTCCAGCCCAAGCTGAGAAGTATCCGGACGATGCCACCAATTCAGGAGAGCCTGGCGGGCCAGGTCGAAGCGCGAGCGGCCGAGCGTGTCTCGAACACGCAGGCTGACGTCGGTGTTGAGTGCGAAGATCAGGCGTGTCCCGACCAGGGCTTCATGCAGGTTGAAACTTGAAAGAGGAACGCCATCCTCGGATAACTGGAAATTGGACGATTGAAGCCCCTCTTCCCGGGAGCCAGTCTCGTCAATCACCTGCATATAAAGAGATACATTCGGGAAGTTCTCGATGAGTGGATCGGACAGCTGAATCCGGAGTTCTCCCTGCGCATGAACCACGCCAATTGACACAAGGAGGAGAAGCGCACCGAGGCATATGGAGCTTGAACTCTTGAGCCGCAGCCAGCTCATGCGGCCATTGTAGCACGGCGGGATTCGATTAGGCCGTCAGCACTTTACATGCTGCTTACAAACTTCCCCGCGCGGATTGGTACCAATGTATCATCAAGTTAGGAAGAAACGCTGAGCATCAATCGGTGTTGGAATTGTTGGATCAAGCCAGCAGTAACGGGGTTCAGATAAAAGGCGGTTCAGATGGTCGGGCATACCAATATGATCGAGCGGGCAATTCGAATCGTCTTGATAGCAGGCTTCCTGGGAGTCTTGACGGTTGAAGGATGGCTGCTCATCCAGACGCTGCTCATCCCGCGCTGAGTAGCACACAGATCTTGCATCACCCGTCGCGCTGACGCGTGCGTGCTCCCGCCTTTCGGATTCGATACTCGCCCCCTTCGATCGAGGGGGCTTTTCCTTTCATTGACGATCATTCCCATTCGATCGTGCCGGGTGGTTTGCTGGTCACATCGTAGACTACCCGATTGACACCCGCTACCTCGTTCACGATGCGGCTGCTGATGCGCCCCAGCAGGTCCGCTGGAAGACGAGCCCAGTCAGCCGTCATGAAGTCCTCCGTCGTCACTGCCCGGATGGCCACGACCTCGGCGTAGGTCCGTTGATCACCCATTACGCCAACTGAGCGCACTGGCAGCAGGACTGCGAAAGCCTGGGCGACGGAGGTGCCTGCAGCATGATCCGGCCCGCCCGGCCTTTCAACGAACACACCGGCCTCTCTTAATTCGAACTGCAGGATTTCGTCCGCTTGACGCAGACGACTGAGGCGCTCGAAGGTAACCTCGCCCAGGCAGCGCACAGCCAATCCCGGACCCGGAAATGGCTGCCGATCGATGAGAGCCGCCGGCAATCCCAGTTCTCGGCCGACGGCGCGCACCTCATCCTTAAAAAGGTAGCGAAGTGGTTCGACGAGCTCGAACGCCATGTCTGCCGGCAGCCCGCCCACGTTGTGGTGCGTCTTGATCCGCTGAGCCTTCCTGCGGTCGGGCCCACTCGATTCGACAACATCGGGATAGATCGTCCCCTGGAGCAGGAAACGGGCTGGGCCGATGCGCTCGGCTTCACGCTCAAAGACTCGGATAAACTGTTCGCCTACGATCCGCCGTTTCTGTTCCGGATCCGTGACACCGCTCAGGGCATCGAGGAAGCCTTCGCTGGCATCGACCGGGTGCAGCCTGGCACCCAGTGCGTTCCGGAAGGCTTCTACCACCGTCTGGGGTTCGCCCGAACGCATCAAACCGTTGTTAACGAAGATGCATTCCAAACGGTCGCCGATCGCCCTATGGACGAGCGCTGCGGCGACGGTCGAATCCACCCCGCCGCTGACACCGGCCAGGACTCGCTCTTCACCTACCTGGTTGTGTATCTGCTGGAGCGCGAGATCGATCATGGATTCTGGCCGCCACTCGCGGGCTGCCCCGCAAATTCCTTCGACGAATGCCTGCAGGATCGCTGCGCCAGCCGGGGTGTGCTGAACCTCTGGATGAAACTGCAATCCATAGCGGCGTTTCCCGGCATCGCCTATCCCGGCGATCGGCGAATTTGCAGATTCGGCCAAGATTTCGAATCCGGGTGGTGGTTGCTCGATGCGATCTCCATGTGACATCCAGACACTGTGTTCCCCGGGCGGGAGCAGCGGATTCGAACCTAAGACGTGGATATAAGCCTGTCCGTACTCCCGTTCGGATGCTGCGGCCACCCTCCCGCCCAGCGCAGCCGTTAGTGCCTGCATCCCGTAGCAGATCCCGAGTATCGGCAGCTCGCTCTGGAGCACGTAATCTGGAATGCGTGGTGCGTTTGCATCATAAACCGAGGCGGGACCACCGGAGAGAATAAAGCCGCACGGGTTCAGGTTCAGCACAGCTTCGGCCGGGGCATCAAATGGGAAGAGTTCGCAGTATACCTGGGCTTCGCGCACCCGGCGCGCGATCAACTGGGCGTATTGTGAACCAAAATCGAGAACGGCGATCGAATCCACGTTCGGCTAATCTGCGAAGAGAATTTCGTCGCCACGCAGCTCCGAAATTCGCGCCAGCGATTCGATCGGGACATCAAGGAAGGACAACGCCTCCCGCCCGCCTTCGAAGGTTTTCTCGATTAAAGTGCCAATCCCGACGATGCTGGCGCCCGCCGCCCGCGCCAGGCGCACCAGGCCCAGGATTGTTTGCCCGGAGGCAAGGAAATCGTCGATGATCAGGACCCGTTCTCTGGCCCCCAGGTACTCGGGCGAAACGATCAATTCCACCGTGCGCCCCTTTGTATGGGAAGGGGCCAGCGTGAGGAAGATCTGGTCCGGCATTGTGATCGGCTTGCTCTTGCGCGCATAGACTACCGGTAAATTGAGATGCAGCGCGGTCGTCACGGCCGGGGCAATGCCCGAGATTTCCGCTGTGAGGACTTTCGTGGCGCCCACTCCTTGAAAGAGGCGTGCGAACTCTTGGCCGCATTCATCCATCAGGACCGGGTCAACCTGGTGATTGATGAAACCATCTACCTTGAGAATGCCATCCCCCAGGTTCTTGCCCTCCGCCAGGATTCGCTCGCGTAATTTTTCCATCATCCCTCCTGCTGTTTCTCGATTGTACGTTGAACGGCATAACTGGCAAGTTCTTGCCATCCAGGCGAAACATCGAACATTTGAAAAGAGGCGCTTTCCTGCCTTGGGCAGGGAAATCAATCCGGCAGCTGATCTCTGGAGTACGCGGTGCCGAGCCTTTCCTCACTTGACATAGAACGTATGTTCCGCTAAAATACGAACAAGTGTGCGCCTTTGGGATGCAGGTTAACTTGAAGGTGACCCGGTTCGTAAGGAGGCTTTCATGGCGAAGCGTAAGCTGACCGAACGTCAGCGTCGAATACTGGACCACATCCAGCGATTTACTGTCGAGAACGGGTATCCACCCTCGATCCGGCAAATCGGAAAGGCGGTTGGCATTTCATCGACTTCGGTTGTGAACTACAACCTCAACCGTTTGGTGGATGAGGGCTACCTCGACCGTGACCAGAATGTTTCACGCGGCATCCGTCTGACCGAGAAGCTGATCCGGGCGACGGATAGCCTGGGCGATGTGATTCGCGTTCCGCTCGTCGGCCGAATTTTTGCCAGCGAGCCCGTGCCGCTGCCGAGCACCGACTCGCCGATTTTTGGTGCGGACGAGGCGATTGAGATCTCCCGCGACATGGTCAGCTCAACCGAGGACTTGTTTGCTTTACAGGTCAAGGGCGATTCGATGATCGATGCGATGGTGAATGAGGGTGACATCGTCGTCATGAAACGTGAAATCGATTGGCGCAATGGTGATATGGTGGCGGTCTGGATGAACGATACCGAGGAAACGACCCTCAAGTACATCTACCGTGAGGGCAGCCGGGTGCGGCTGCAACCCGCTAACCCCACCATGGGACCGATCTATGTGGACAATCCTCAAAACCTTGAGGTTCAAGGCAAAGTTATGCTGGTTATACGGCAGTTGAATTAAATCCCCTCGGCATCTACCGAGATCTAAGACCGTAGCTTTCGGCCGACCGTTTCACCCGGTCGGCCGTTTGATTCAAGCGTTGCGGCGAAAGACAGTGAGCAGGCGCGGCGAGTCCGTTGAGAAGGCGTTCCCTTCATAATCGCCGAGGACTTCCACCAGCTCCATCCCGGTGGCTTTCCCCAGAGCCTGCAGTTGCTCCACGTCGCGCAGGTAGAAGACCTGCTCATAAGGGTAAGATTCAATCTGGCCTTGAGGGCTGAGTATTTCGTAAACCCAGGTGACCTGTGCGCGGTTCTTCGCCAGTCGCTCGATCGCAGCCTTTACCTGGACAGCACTACCGCTGATGGGTTCGATAAAGGCATCCAGGATCTCATCCGGATCGGACTCGGGTTCGAGTGCGGTGGCGGGATTGGGCAGATCGCAGATGAAGGCGGCGCCCGGGTCGGTGTGATCAGCGGTCCGCTCCAGGCAGGCTAGCAGGTCATCGTCACCCAGGGTTGCCAGGGTGTTCAGGGGTGCTAGCGCAAGCTTAAAGCGTGCGCCCAGCTCAAACTCCGTCAACCCAGCCTGGACGAGTCTAGCCGATTCCGAATCTACCCCGGCCAGCCGACTGCGGGCGAGCTCGAGCATCTCCGGGTCGTGATCCACGCCAACAACTCGGATGCCAGCCTGGACCAATGCCTTGAGCACACGACCGCTGCCGCAACCGAGCTCAAGCACCGGGTTGCCTGAGCGGCCGGCCCGCTCAAGCCAAAAGGGAAGATCGGCATCGAAATCCTGATACTGGGCATCGAAGAGATGGGCAAATTGACCAGGCCAGCTCATGCCCCTTCGGTCCGCGATCGCTTGCGTTCGACAAACTCGGTCGAAGCCTTAAGGTGGCCGTCTGCAGCCCACAGCTCAGGAAATTCCCTCCGTTCGGCAGCAGCCGCGCTGGATGGATCGAGCGTTCGCCCGGCACGCAGCATGCGTTTGATGGCGTGCACTGCGCCAGCATCATGTCCGGCGATCGTGCCTGCAAGCTCTCGGGCTTCCATCAACGCTTCTCCCGGCGGAGTGAGGCGATTGGCCAGACCATAGCGATAAGCCTGCTCACCGGTGAGCACCCGCCCGGCGACGAGCCACTCAAAGGCGCGTGCATACCCGACGGTACGAAGCAGTCTCAGGGCGCCACCCCAGGCTGGACTGATGGCAAGCCGGACGTGCATCAGGCCGATGCGGGCGTTTTCTGCCAGCACGCGCATATCACAGGCGAGCGAGATCTCTGCTCCGCCTCCCATGGCTGCACCTTCAATCGCAGCAATCGTCGGGCAGGGCAGTTCGGCCAGGCGGTTTAAAGCTTCTCCCATCAGGGTCATTAATCGAACCCCATCCACCCGGCTCAGATGGCTGTGGAGTTCCGTTAGATCACCACCAGCGCAGAAGGAGCTCCGATCTCCGGTGAGTATCAACACCCGCAGCGAATGATCGTCATAGGTTTTTTCAATTAGGTCACGAAAGCATTCCATCGCCCCCCAGGAGAGGGCATTTCGCACCTCAGGACGATTGAACCGCAGCATTCCAATTCCACGGTCGTCGCGCTCGAAGATAATCTCGGGTTCCATTCGCAATTCTCCTTGACCGGCATGGTGCCGGGCCGTATACTCTCCGTTGCCGGGGTGTAGCGCAGCTGGCAGCGCGCCGCGTTTGGGACGCGGAGGTCGGCGGTTCAAATCCGCCCACCCCGACTGCCTGTTATAACCCCTTTGCAGTTGGAGGTTTCGATGCGCGGTATACGCGTTTCCCCTGCCTCGCGCAAACTTGATATTGTTCTGGTGGCGGCTCGCTATCAGCCGCAGGACCACAAGCTTGATTTTGCTCAGGGCTACGTCCGGCGTGGGACCGTCTGGAGCGATCTGAAGCTGCTCTATCGACCGGAACTGGTCGAACAGGTCACTCAGGGGAAGAAGGTCGTGGTAGGGGAACAGTTTGAGATGCCCGGGAATTATAAAGTCGAGGGCAGGGTCAAGCTGACCGGTAAAAACGGGGAACGCTGCCTGCGGGTCGACGGAGGAGCCGGCTCGGGTGACGATTTGAAACTTGCTCTTGTTTAAAGCTCATCCCGGCGGGCAAATATCCACCCGGCTCAAGGATCAGCTTGACCGGTCCATGCGGCGACGGTAGAATGCGAATACGCGGGCGTCGCCAAGTGGTAAGGCATCAGCCTTCCAAGCTGACATTCGCCGGTTCGAATCCGGTCGCCCGCTCCTACACCTGCCGATGAGGCAGGTTATTTTTTTTTAACTACGGACACTATAAATCGGCTTTGAGCACGCTCTAATAAAAACCACGTTAGGTCAACCCTGATTCACCCTAACCCTTAACCATTCCGCATAAACTTTCTATCTTTATTCCCCTAATAAGTATTTCCGTCGGTTGACGTTCCATGGCGGTGGAACGAATGATTGCTATGCACAGACTAGGATGGTACTGGGGTGTGCAGGAGGATGTGGAATGAAGACAGTAAAGGAACTGGAAAAGGAACGCCAAGTAACTTCAAAGAAGAATGCACCGATCAATGCAAAGTTGCGGAGAGCGAAGGGTATCTCAACAACGTTGAAGATTGTGGAGCATCAATCTGATGGATCCAGATTTTTCAACACCTTCATTCGCAAGGCTATCGGTGCTCCTTTGAAGGAGGAAGCTGATGAATGAACGAATACGGGAGCAAGTCCGGTCGTTTGTCCACCCCGATTTGCTTGATGAGTTTGAAGGGCTGGCCATTGAAGTAGACGACATTTGGGAACGGCTCAATGCCGAAACCGATAAAACGAAGGCCTGGAAGTTAGCGGTTCGATGGGCTACGGCGATCCTTACCTTAACACGAATGGAATCGGCGTTGCTTTCCAGTGTCTTGCCCATCATTGAAGAAAGCTTTGTTGAAACATCAGATGAGATGGCTCAGATACGACATCAACAGGATGAAGCGGATCGAATGGTTTACGAGCTTCGTCGTGGACAAGTACCACGGCCATTGGATCCAGAAGGTGATGCAAGATACTATGCCGAGGTCGAGGAGACGAAAGCGACGAGGAACGAAATCCAATTAAGACTTGGTAAACGGCTGCGGGAACTGGCTCGGATCAATGAATCTGCACGGGTTGCTAGATCTCAGGTTGGGCTTTCTCTCCGTGTCTTACGTCAATTCATCAGCAATCGGTTTCCACAGCCTATTAGTCCTTCGCCCTATCGCCGGATGAGCAGCGTTCGAGCTGAGGCGCCGGGGCCACCCCACTCGCCAGGAATTCCTGCACCGCACTCCCGCTCTACCGATTGGCAATCGCGCTGCATCCCCGGTCGCATCCAGCGAGACGTTAGGCGGCTCAATGGTGATCAGTCTGATTGAGCCTGTAAGCATTCGGCCCTGGTTTTAATCCCAACAAGCATTCTTCGCTCCATAAAAAAGTGCAAAGGCTCAAGGACTCGCATGAGTAAGCTGCTCAACCAGACAGGTTTGAATTCAGCAACCCTTGACCTGACAATCAACCTTGTCGT
>DAOUEL010000063.1:0-21224 GCA_034430595.1 Anaerolineales bacterium
TTCTGCCTGCAGGAGACCAGGGTCACCAATGGATATGGGAGAATTTCTCTCTTCAACCATCAGATCAGGATCGCCAATGTCCCACTTAGGGAGCAAGTGGATGTACGTCTTATCCCTGATTTTGACAGGGAAGTCATGCACGTCCGTATCTGGCACAAACAAGACCTGGTGCACACACTCGATCTACCAATACAGGATTTTACGGTTCACCTTTGAGTTGAAAAGGAGTTCGCTTTTCAATTGCTCCTAACAGCCGTTGCTTGCCGTCGTGGTAGATCCACGGCTCGGAGGGGTAAGGCATATGCCCTGCAATCCTCACCCAGGGCCGCCCCCTCTTGCCATGCAACCAAACCCGGCCCAAGCTGTTATCACCCGGCACACTCCGGTCAGCGCCTTCGCTTCGTCGGCGGCAGACAGGCCTACGCCCCAGGTCAATGTCACGGATCAAACTATCAGCGGGTTGCCCTGCATCCCGGCGCTGGTAATTTCACCCTTCGAACCGTGCCGTCCGACGCAATACCTGTGAGTACGCCCCCGGCAAAGATCCCCGCTCCACTCGTGCCACCGTCGACCGGCGTCTTTCAACAACCCTGAACATGGAGAACCCAGGTTCCATCCCGGTCGGCTGTATTCATGCCGCACAGGGCCCCATCCCCCAATCCGGCTGATGCTTCCCGGATGTTCAAGGCAAGGTTGTTACCAGGTTTCGGTCACCTTCGTGAGACCATGCGGTCGATCGGGATCCATGCCGCGCGCCTGGGCCAGGCCGAGGCTGTAGAGCTGGCCTGGCAGCACCGCCAACAGCGGCGAGACCCATTCGGGTACCCGAGCCTGCAGCGGGAGCGCGACCTGCGCACGTGAGAGCAGCGAGCGATCGTCGCTGATGATCAGCATTTCGGCTTGCAGCGACTCGAGCCGGTCCACCAGGGATTTGAGATCTTCAAGGACGTTTCCGCTCGGCGCGATAAGCAGGATCGGGAACCCCTGGTCAACCATGGCGATCGGACCGTGCATGAAATCCGCCGAAGAATAGGACTCGGCAATGATGCGGGTCAATTCGGTGATCTTGAGCGAAACCTCGAACGCGGTGGCGTAATTGTAGCCCCGGCCGATGACTACACAGCGCTCCATGAAGCGGTAGCGCTCGGCCGTCTCAATCACGGCCTGGTTGTCCTTGAGGGTCTCCCGCATCAGGTCAGGCAAGCCCTGCAAAACCCCCAACCGCTCCTGATCGTCATCCAGATGACAGGACATCAGCGCCAGCGCTGCCAGTGATGCCGTGTAGGTCTTGGTTGCCGCGACCGCCTTCTCGGGGCCGGCGTGAAGGGGGATGACGTATTCGGCAGCCTCGGCCAACGGCGAGTCAGGGTCGTTGGTAATCGCGAGCGTAGGTTGGCCCTGCCGGCGGCCTTCCTCCACGACGGCCAGGATATCCGGCGACTGTCCGGACTGCGAGATTCCGACCACGCAGGCTCCCTGCATCTTGGGCGGCCGGTCATACAGCGTGAAAAGCGAAGGGGTAGCCAACGCCACCGGCAGCCGGTTCAAGGACCCGAACACGTACTGGGCATAGCGTGCGGCATTGTCGGAGGAACCGCGTGCCGCGATCAGCAGGTACTGGAATGTCTTTCCTAGCTTTTGGGTAATGCTGCGGACGTTTTCCGATTCCGACTCGAGGAAATCGGCGATCACCTGGGGCTGTTCGTAGATTTCCTTATGCAGAATTTCCCCGCTCATAGGCCGTCCCCTTTCTCCAGGCTGGAGAAAAAGCGATCCAGGGCATGCCGCCCCGGCGCCAACCCTTCTACCCGATTTTCTCCATCAACCAGGCAACGCCATCTTCATCGTTGCTCGGGGCCACCAGATCCGCAACCTGCTGAACCTCGGATGCCGCATTCCCCATCGCAACCGATACTCCCGCGACGCGTAACATGCTGATATCATTCGGCGAATCCCCTACGGCGACAACTCCCTCCAGCGGAATCCCGAGATATTCACTCAGCGATTTCAACGCGCTGCCTTTATCCACGCCGGCGCGGTTGATTTCCAGGAACCGATCGCCGGAGTACGTGAGCTCAAGCGGGATGCGCATCGTTCGAATCTGGCCTTCGAGATCTTTCAAAATTGGATAATCCGCCACCAGCGTGATCTTCCCCGGCTGCAGATCGGTCTCGAACAGCAGGTCGGACGCCCGGTGCAGATAGCGAGGGTCGATCACCGACGTGCGGTGAAAGTCTTCGTAGGGGATCTCGTAGGAGATGTTGTCTGGCGAGCCGAAATAGATTCCCACGTCAGGACGGCGGGCGAGCTGCACCACGGCGCGCGCGGTCTCGGGGAGAAGGGGCTGGTAGGCCACTACATGATCCTGTGCCGAATCAAAAATGTACGCGCCGCCTGAGGTGATATCGGGCGCTGTCAGCCCGAGATCCTCCAGTAAAGGGAGCGTTCCACAACGCGGCCGGCCCGTGACGAGGCTGACGATCAGGCCATCAAAGGATACGTTCTGAAGAGCTTTTCGTACCCTCGGACGGACCTGGTGGTGGGAATCGAGCAAGGTACCATCGATATCCACTGCCAGCAGCTGAACCGGGGTTGAGTCGAGTTTGCTAAGCCTGTTCTGTTTGTCGCCCAAAGGTAGGTTCTTCCTAGCCCGTAAACCCCGGGATGGTGCGAACGGGAGCTGGGAAAGCAATCCATTCCGGGAAACCGATCGTCAACGAGCACGCCTGAAAAGATACCGGTAAGGGACGGCGAACCGAGAGTACCTGTGATCAAGGGAGCCTTTGCCTGAGGAAGCGCGTTCTGCCTCTTCGGTTTGCCGCATCTACCTATTATATCGTGCCACATCGTGGCTGAACATTTGCCCGGGCAAAATGTCTTTAATTCATGACATATTCAACATGATAGTTGACAAGGGAGGAAGAGCGACATAGACTAGTAATACCTGATGCAATTTGAGTTGGTCCTTACATTTGCGACGGTACTGCTTCCGTTTCTGGGGGTTCGCGTTGTAGGTGCGGCAGTGCAGCCTGATCCACGGCTGGCCAGGAGGCGAAGGAAGCAAAGAGAGTAGAAGAGCGCAGGACGACCCGACGCTCGATACCCACTTGGATCCTGCTCTTCCCATGAATTAAGAAGTATTCGTCGCTGCGCCATCCGGGCTCCGGCAGCATGCATCTGGCCGACTCTCGAGACCGCAGCCAATGGGAAAGCAGAATGGGTGCGGCTTGGAACGCTTCTACTTCTCATACTTCTTCCGCAAAGGTATCCCATGATGTCGGTTGATGGCAGCGAGCAGCCTGGAAGCCAGCGGCTGCCTTCGGTGCTTCGACTCACGAGATCCCGGTTGCCCAAAATCGATGAAGGGAGGTGGTGCCTCCGAGAACACCCTAAGTTCGTGAATAGAAACAGCCTTAAAACCGGACATATTCATTAATGGAGGAGGAAGCACACAATGCTTACTGCCATATTGTTGGCGCTCTGGGCATACTTGTGCATCTACGACATCCTCGGCCCAGTGTTCTTCCTAGGTTTCCGACCACTTATCGCCGGCTTCGGTGCCGGGATCATCGTCGGCGACATCCAGACCGGCATGATGATCGGCGGCACGCTCGAACTGATGGCGCTTGGTGTGTACACGTACGGCGGCGCCACCATCCCGGATTTCACGGTCGGTGCGATTCTCGGCACCTACTTTGGAAAGACGGGCGGCTTTGAGGTCGGAATATCACTGGCGATCCCCGCGGCACTACTGCTCACCCAGGTCGATGTTCTCCAACGCTTCTTGAACTTCGTCTTTGTCCACCGCGCCGACGCTTTTGCTGAGGCCGGGGACGAGAAGGGCTTCATGCGGATGATGTGGTGGACCAGCCACCTGATCTGGGGTCTTTCACGGGCTATCCCGGTGTTCCTAGCCGTTGCCTTCGGCGACCAGGCGGTTCAGGCGGTATCGAACTTCTTCGATAAGAACCCATGGTTCAATAAGGGCATTTCCGTAACCGGCGGCATTCTGCCAGCACTTGGTTTTGCCATGCTGCTGAAGATCTTGCCGGTGAGCACTTTCCCGGCATTTCTGCTGCTTGGTTTCGTACTTTACGCGTATCTCAAAGTGCCGTTGGTGGGCATCGCGATCGCCGGCGTGGCCATCGCGCTTGTCTACCAGCAGCTGAAATATCGCGGACAGGAGGCCTGAGATGGAGACTACGGCTTCTACCAAGCTTACACGTAGCGACCTCATGCGGGCTTTCTGGCGCTACCTGTTCCTGAATCAGTTGGGATGGAACTACGAGCGCATGCAGTCTGTTGGCTACTGCGCCGCGATTCTGCCCATCCTGCGCAAGACCCGCCCCGATCCTGAAGACTTCAAGGAAGCCTTCATCACCAACCTGAACTTCTTCAACACCAACCCGGTGGTCGGCTACCCGCTCATCCTTGGCGCTCATGCAGCCCTGGAGGAGTCAGGCGCCTCGCTGGAGACAACCGAGGGCTTGAAAGTCGGCTTGATGGGTCCGCTGGCGGGGGTTGGCGACACGATCGTCTGGGCTCTTTACAACAGCATCATCATGAGCATTGGCTCCGTGATGGCCCTGCAGGGCAATGTAATGGGGCCGATCCTGGTGATCTTGCTGGTCTTCTTCCCGTACCTGGGCGTACGCTACTGGCAGTTCTTCTGGGCGTACCGTCAAGGCAGCAACCTGATCGGCCAACTGGGCGGCGGCATGATCGAGCGGATCACGGAACTGGCCACGCTGGTCGGCCTGGTCGTGATCGGCGGATTTGCACCATCGATCGTGAAAGTCACGACGCCCCTGGAGTGGAGCCGGGACGTAACGGTACGGGGTGAACTGACGACGCAAACCGTCAACATCCAGCAGCAGCTGGACGCGATTCTGCCATATATGCTTCCGCTCCTTGTTACATGGCTGGCATACTGGCTGCTCAAACGCGGCTGGAGCCCGATTCGGACCATCCTGGTGCTGACGGCAATCGGCTTCATCGGCGGTGCGTTGGGGATCCTCGGGTAACAGGGGTCCATGGGCAACCGGATCAAACATCAAACAGGGTAATTGGGGCATCCCAATTACCCTGTTTCTATCATCTCAGCAGGCAAAGCCGAGGGAATACGATGTTCGAAACTTATCTGAAGATCGCTCGGGAACGGCTTGATTGGATGCTCGAAGAACAGGCCGATCCGATCCAGGCCGCGGCCCATCTTATCGGAGACGTGATCGCGGAGGGCAAGAACATATACACATTCGGATCAGGCCACTCCCAGCTCCTGGCGCGCGAGATCAGCGAACGCGCCGGCGGTTTGGCGCCGGTCTTCCACCTCCCCGATCCCACCTGGGGATTAATGGAACGGATCGAGGGATATGGAGAGACACTTTTTGAACAATACCCGCTTCAGCCCGGGGAAGTGATCTTCATCATCTCCAATTCAGGACGCAACCCTGAGCCGATCGAAGCAGCACAGTACGTCAAAGCGCACGGTTTGAAGCTGATCGTGGTGACTTCCTTGGAACATTCCCGCAGCGTCGAGTCACGCCATTCGAGCGGCAAACGGCTGTTTGAATTCGGGGATATCGTACTCGATACCGGCACCCCCATGGGGGATGCGGCGATCGAATTCGAGGGCATGCCGATGAAAGCCGGCGCGCTTTCCACGGTGCTTGGCGCAGCCATCATGAATGCCGTCATGGTCGAGGCCATTCAGTATCTGCTCGACAAAGGCGTC
This sequence comes from Anaerolineales bacterium, assembly GCA_034430595.1. Lineage (GTDB taxonomy): Bacteria > Chloroflexota > Anaerolineae > Anaerolineales > E44-bin32 > E44-bin32. The sequence continues at coordinate 5,735 of DAOUEL010000063.1, forward strand.
ACTCCACCAGTGCTGATCAGCGCCAACCTGGACGGCTCTGACGAGCATAACGAAGAGATTCTGGCACGCTACAAGCACATGGCATGGGCGCCGAGATTCTTTTTCTAGCAGCCCTTTAACTCACGCTCAGGGCCGGGTCCAGTAGATCCGATCGACCTGCGTGAATGTATAATTAAACCTGGCCTGAGCGAGGGCAGGAGGTCGCGTGGTTGGGATTATTGTTGTAACACATGGCGAGATGGCCGCCGGCTTGATCCAAGCGGCGGAGATGATCGTCGGAAAGCAGGAGCAGCTGAGCCCGGTCCATCTGCTCGAGATGGATGCCGTCGAAGGCTTGATGGAACGTGTCGAAGAGTCGATCGGGCAAAATGACACCGGCGAAGGCACCCTGCTCCTGGTCGATCTGCCCGGCGCAAGCCCATTCAACGCCTGTGCACGTCTCGCCATGCAGCAGGAAGGTTTAAAGCTCATCAGCGGTGTGAACCTGCCCATGCTGGCAGAACTGCTTGTCCAGCGTCCAAGCCACACGCTTCCTGAACTGGTGGAAATTGCCAAGCAAGCCGGCAAGTTTGGTATCAAGGACCTCTCGGAGATCCTCAATCCGGAATAATACACGACGTACCCTGAGGCGGCTGGAGGAGGTTCCCTATGCCCGTCCGTCACATCCGCATGGATAACCGTTTAATCCACGGACAGATCCTGGTTTCCTGGAACGCAGCAATCAAGATCGACCACATTATCGTTACGAATGATAAGGTTGCAGCCGACCCAATCCAGGTGACCTTGCTGAAGGCCGTGGCTCCCATCGGCGCGAAGGTGTCGGTCCTCTCGCTGGATGACACTGTCGCTTACTGCAAGGGCCCTGAAGCGGAAAATGAGACGATTTTCATCATCGCGAAATTCCCTGAGGATGGTGTCGAACTACTCAAACGTGGACTGAAGATGGATGAAATCAACCTGGGCAACCAGGCGTATACCCGCGGATCGAAGAAGCTCTCGAACACCGTCTTCCTCACCGAGCAGGGCGTCAAGGCCCTCAAAGAAGCGCATGATATGGGCGTGACGATCACCTGCCGGATGATGCCGGATGACCCGAAGAAGGAATTCTGGCCCACGATCGAGAAGAATTTCTCCGAGTGGGTGAATTGATCGAAACCTTCAATCTGATTCCATCCGGGATTGCGAGGTAACGGCAGGTTCGGTCTCATCAACCCAGAGTCAGGCACGGGGTGATCCCGGCCCGGCATGACACCCGCGTCCACCGCGCCGGAAACCGTGGATCCTGAAGGAAATCCGTCTCCTGGGACTCTGGGTCGACCGCGCGAACCAGTCTCGCCCCCGCTATCCCACCCCTGGAGGTGATCATGGAAAACCAGGTTACAGCCTATGCGGCCCGAATTCAGGACATCCTCGATGGCATTCTCTCAACCCAGATGGAGGCCATCCTCGAGGCGGCCGGAATTGTGGCAGACGCCGTCGCCCAGGACGGAATCCTGTACACCTTCGGCACCGGCCACAGCCATGTTATTGCCGAAGACATCTGTTCCCGGGCCGGAGGTCTCGCCCCGGTTGATGCGATCCTCGAGCCCAGCCTCACCGGAAACCAACAGGTGGTGAAAAGCGAGTACATGGAGCGCATCGAGGGTATCGCTGAGATCATCCTCGATTACTACCGCGTGACCCCGAAAGACGCTCTGATGATCATCTCCAACTCCGGGCGAAATGCCGCACCGATCGAGATGGCGGAAGGCGCCCGGCAGCGGGGAGTCCCTGTGATTGCTATTACCTCGCTGAAGCACTCAAAGGGCACGACATCCCGCCATTCAAGTGGCAAGAAACTCTATGAACTTTCCGACGTCGTGATCGATAACGGCTGCCCGAAGGGAGACTGCGTGTTGACCCTGGAAGGACTCGCCCAGCCCGTGGGCGCCAGTTCGGGGGTGGCCGGGATGTTCATCGTGCATGCGATCATCGTGCAGGCTGTTCAAAATCTACTCGACCGCGGACTCGAACCACCGGTTTTCATGAGCGGAAACCTCGACGGACACGAGCGCATCAACAAGCCGCTGCTCGACCGCTACTGGGGCCGCATCAAACTCTGGTAGGGCATCATGAGCGATTCGAAAGTTCAGGCCAGCGTCGTTCAGGTCGATATCACCCCTCCGGTGGGGATCCCCATGGAGGGCTACGGCGCGCGCGAAGGCGTCAGCCAGGGTGTTCACGATCCGCTGGTCGCCCAGCTGCTGATGCTGGAAGGAGCCTCCCGGCGTCTGATCCTGGTCGCCGCCGATCTGCTCGGCATACGGCTCGGCGTAACCCGGAATCTGCGCACCGCCATCGAGCAAGCCATCGGCCCGTCAGATGGCGTGATGATCGCCTGCTCGCACACACACTCGGGCCCGGCCGGATTCATGCCGGAGGTTCCTGGGCTTCGGACCTACAGCGATCCGGATTTCCAGCATTTCGTCGAGCGCAAGATCGCCGGCGCCGCGCTTCAAGCCAGCCGACAGCTCATCCCGGTCCAGCTCGGGTGGGAATCGGGACGGGTGCGAGGGATCGGCACCAACCGCAATGACCCCGATTCCGATCGGCTGGACGACGAGCTGCTGATCCTGCGCGTGGACAATTCGGAAGGCCAGCCATTGGCTGTCCTGATGAACTACGGATGCCACCCGACCGTGCTGGGCCAGGACAACTTGCTGCTCACGGCGGACTTTCCCGGCGCTGCGCGCTCCATCCTGGCGCGAATCTTCCCGGACACGGTCTTCCTCTTTACCAACGGCGCGTCCGGAGACGTGAGCACACGTTTCACGCGCCGGGAGCAGACGTTTACCGAGGCGGAGCGTATGGGCTCCATCCTGGCGGGTGGCGTGCTCGGGACGATGCAGAAGGTGGAATCCAGTTCCTCTGCGACCCTGGACTGCAGCACCCACGCCCTGGAGGTGCCATTTCGCGAATTTCCACCGGCGGAAGAAAGCCAGGGCCGGATTGATGAACTGCAGCATCGTCTGGATGCGATGAAAGCCGAGGGCGCCAGTCACGGTGACTTGCGCCGTGTCTTCACGCAGTGGCAGGGCGCTGTCGGGCAATCGAAGATGCGGGAATCACTGGCCGGGCAAAGCTCGATTCAAACCGAGTTGCAAATTTTCCACATCGGGGAGGGGGCGTTGATGGGCCTTCCCGGCGAACCCTTCAGCCAGAGTGTGCTGCGGATCAAAAAAGACAGTCCCTTCTTGTATACTGGCGTTGTGAGCTATTGCAACGATGAGATCGGTTACTTCCCCGATGCAGAATCCTTCCGGGATGAAACCTATGAAGCGTTGATCAGTCCGTTCCGGCAGGACGTTGCCACGCTGATCGAAGAAACGAGTCTGACCTATCTGCAGGAGGCCCATCATATTTGATTTCAACGCCAATGATCTGCTGCGCCTGCTTGGCATTGGATTTGCCGGCGCCTGGCTATTCGTGAGACTGGGATACTGGAAAGGCTGGTATTGGCGCACACGCGGAGGCGTGTATGCCTATCTCCCGCTGGGGGTGGTCTTCTTCCTATACACCTACCAGGAGCAAGCGCAGGCCCGATTCGGATCCTACTACTTCCTCTTTGTCGGCGGCATCCTTCTGCTGGCGCTGGTCTGCGTGTGGTGGTCGCTGCGGCCGCCCAGGTTCGTTCAGCCCGCGTGGGTTCGATGGGTCGAAGCCTACCCCAAGCGGATTCGCGATGCGATGGCCAAGGACGTCGAGCAGGACACGGACTGGGAGAAGCACGTCCATACCAAGGAAGCTGTCGACGCCTGGGCCCGTTCCCTCAAACTCAAGCTCCCGAAATCCAAATAGGTTCAGCCCCTCGTGACACCTTCTCATAAGCCGGGCAGCCTGGCGGTCCTATGCGATTTCGACGGTACGATCGCCCACGCACAGACGATGGATTACCTTTATCAGCGCTTCGCGAGCTGCGGCATGGAATTCGCCCGGCGCTGGGAACGGGGCGAGATCGGGACCGCTGAGGAAATCCGCTCGACCTTCGCAACGGTCACCGCTTCCCGGCAGGAGATGGAACGCGCGCTGGAGGAAATCGAACTCGATCCAGGATTCAACGTATTCCTTGCCGGCGCAGAGCAACGCGGCGACCTGGTCGCCATTGTCAGCGATGGGTTGGACTGGTATATCGAATTCCTGCTGAAGAAACACGGTATCGATGGCGTCCCGGTGTACGCGAACCATATTGCCTTCGAAGGAAATGGATTCCGATTCGAATTTCCCTACTACCACCCGGATGTGCCGCTGCGAGGCGTGAGCAAGCGGCACATCGTACAGAAGTTCCGCCAGCAAGCCGAGCGCATTGTCTACGTGGGAGACGGAAAGAGCGACGTCGAGATCCTACAAGCCGTCGACCGGCTGTTTGTAAAAGGCTGGCTGGCGGACTACTGCCGCCAGCACAAGATTGAGGCGATCCCGTTCAACAATTGGAACGACTTAATGGTAAAGTGGCAGGAGGCCGGGGAGCGCTGACCGGCCGGCGGCCGGGATGTTCGGATTGCCTGCCGATCCCTCCACAGGATCAGCGATCCGCCTCTTTCTCACGCTCCTGGCGTTTCGCCAGGCCGGCCTGGCGTCCCCTCGCCCGGCTCTCGAGGATCAAGCGTACTGGCAGCCTGGAAAGCACTCCAAGAACGTACGTCCCGAGCGCCGCCAACAGCACCCCAACGGCAATCCAAACGATCGAATATCCCATCCGGTACAGCAGGTAGCCGAATACGAGGTAGGCCGGATAGGTCAGCCAGACGAGCGCGCTCAGCGGCTGGTAGAGCCTCTCGTTGTAGGTAAACTGGAAGATCCCCTCCAGCAGGACCAGGACTGCGATGCAGGCGATGATCGCGATCCGCAGATCGAAGAACGCCGCCGCCAGCACCAGCACGAGGACCGAGATGTCATGCGGAATAGCCTGCCATCCAACCCGCTTATGCAGCATCAGCTTGGATTCCCGAACCTGGGAAAGCACATCCTCAAACTGCGCGTCTGAAAGTCGAGCATAGCGGGTGCGAAGATCGTCCCTGCGCTCGCCTCCTAGCGATTCCAATTCACGCGGGCTCAGATCAAAGAGTTCCCGGGCAAGTGCCTTGCCCTCGTCGAGCGCGGATGGAGCGGATCTATGTCGGGTCATATTCGTTTTCCTGCTGCTCCCACCTGACTTCGTTACCGTGTCGTCTATGGTTCAAGGATGGTTCCCGCCGCCGGATGTATCAATCCAGTAGGCCAGATTTTCCGGCCGATCGGGGTCAAGGCCCTCCGCGAGAGAGCGATAGTATGCGAGGTAGTGGATCGCCGGGAGGTACAGCGGTCCCAGGCTTCGATCATCCCCTCCGGCCTGAAATTCTACCAGGAAGTCCGCTTGCTGCTTCAGCTGCGGGCTGGCCTGATCGCACAGCACACAGGTTACGGCACCCAGAGCATGCATGTCGGCGATGAAGCGTGTTTCATGCTCGAGCCCGCGCCGGGAAACCAGCGCGACCAAAAGCATTTCCGGATTCACCGTCGTTTGCGGTCCATGTCGAAAATCAAGCATCGGATAGGCATCAGCCGGCAGCAGGGTGGTCTCCTTGATCTTCAACTGCGCTTCATGCGCCAATCCGATGTTAGGACCGTTTCCAACGAAGGCGAATGAGCGCAATGGAGAGGTATCAGCTATTTCACGGCCAACCGTCTCTGCCTGCGGCAGGAGCGATTTGCACACCTGCGGCAGGCCATCGATGGCCTTGAAAAATTCTTCATCCTCCGCAAGCGCTGCTGCCAGGTACTGCAGCGCGATCAGCATGCCGGTAAACGAGCGCGTCGTGGTGACGGCTTCTTCCTGGACAGATTGCAGAATCAGGGCTGCATCTGATTCGCGTGCTAGCGGGCTGTCTTCCGTGCAGGTGATGCCCAAGACCGGAAAACCGGCCGAGCGCATGGCATGTACCGCGTCCACGACCTCGGTTGTTCGGCCCGAACGTGAAAGCAGGATAATCGCCGTGCGCTTCGGCGAGCGGCCAACGACCTGGGGAAAGAGCGTCAGGTCGGCAGCTGGAATCGCCTGCGCGGTCCGCCCACAAACCATACTGACCAGCGGAGCGCCATAACGAGCCGCGTTGAGGCCCGATCCGCAACCGCTGAAGACGAGATGCTGGGCGCGGGAGAGAATGGATCGTGCCTCCCGGATCTGGCTGGAAAGCTGTGGCAGGAGCTCCCGCCAAGCGTGCGGCTGGGAGCCAATCTCCTGATAAATCGCTTCACCGCGCACAGGGTTCATATGGATTTTGCCCTTTGTCCGCCGAGAGCCACAGCAACGCCCGGATTATAGCGCCCTGCATATTTGAGTTCAAGCTTGCGGCGCCAGGCTGGGCGCAGGTATCAGCCGCATCTCGTTTCCGCCAGGAATTCTTGGTAAGCCTCCCCGGCTTCGATGGCCGCCATCCAGCGGGAAGGTTGGCATCAGCCATGTCCTTGACATGCCTTAAAGCCAGGGGGTAATATGGAATCGAACGTGGCCCCCGATCGCGTGGAGATTCGAGATCCGGAATGACTCCCCCTGCTCGCGATCTCGACATCAATCAAAACGCACCCCTTCTGGAAGAGGCTGCCCCATGTCAATCTGTATGAATTACGCGACCGTTTTTACCCCTGAAGAGATACTCACCGATAGTGCAGTGATCATTTCAGACGATGGTCACATCGAATATGTCGGGCCCATGGAATCAGCGCCCCACACCGAAGATCTGACACTCGACCTGCGCGGCCGTATGGTTATCCCCGGATTGATCGATGTTCACGTCCACGGTGGATTCGGTGTTGGATTCGGTAATCCGGATACGCTCGAGAGCGACCTGGCGACCTACTCCCAACGTGTCGTCGAGAACGGCGTGACCGGATTCCTGACATCCATCGCCACGCCGGATGCACCCTCCCTGATCAACGTCATTACAGCCTATGCCCAGCTTTTCAAGAAGGATTTCGGCGGTGCGGTACCGCTGGGCATCCATCTGGAAGGCCCTTTCCTCAGCCGGGAGAAAAAGGGGGCATTCCATCCCGAATGGCTGCGTGATCCCGATCTCGAGCAAGCCCGTGCCTTCCTCGAAGCCGGCGACGGCTGGATCCGTCAGATGACGCTGGCGCCGGAACTGCCCCATGCAGATGAAGTGGCTGCGCTCTTCCGCCAGCAAGGAGTGGTTGTTGCCGCTGGGCATACCAATGCTGACTACGAAACAGCTCAGCGCGCGCTTCGATCCAATTTCACCCATGTAACCCATACCTTCAACGCCCAGCGCGGTTTTCATCACCGCCAGCCGGGAGTCTTCGGTGCTGTATTGACCTCCGATGAGGTCACGGCCGAATTAATCGCCGATACCATCCACGTGCATCCCGGCGCGATGAAAACGCTGTACCGCTGCCTGGGAGACGATCGCATCGTCCTGATCACGGACGCCATTCTCGGTGCCGGCCTGCCAGATGGAGTGTATGAATCGGTCGAATTCATGGTCACGATCAAGGATGGCGTTGTGACGCTCGAGGATGGGACTCTGGCCGGCAGCTCAGCCCGCTTGAACCACTGCGTCCGGAATATGCACCAGACGGTCGGGGTTCCGCTGCACCAGGCTGTGAAGATGGCCTCGCTAAACCCGGCGCGTGCGATGGGATTCGCCGATCGGATCGGAAGCATCGCTCCCGGAAAAGAGGCCAACCTGGCCGTAATCGATGACGAGGTGAATATATACCTTACGCTGGTCAAAGGCCAGATCATTTATAACCGGCTTTGATATCCACCCAACCGATTGCAGCAAAATATCCTCCAGCTTCGACGGGGCGGATGGCACGGATCGATCTGCCGTATCGTTACCATGAATCTTGACCGACGCCGGTCTTCCATGTGGCGCCCTTAGGCAACACATCTGCAGGGAGAGTGAGAGCATGCCGGATAAACTCAAGGTGGGCCTGATCGGCCTCGGCTATATCGGGAAGGTGCACGCCACGGCCTACCGCAACATCCCCCTCTGCTACAGCAAGCCGCAGTGCACGGCAGAACTGTCGTCGGTGCTGCGATCGCAGCTCAAAAGCGAACAAGCTCTAATGGACGAGATCGATTTCGATCTGCGTACGACCGATCCCGAAGAGTTCTTCGCCCAGCCGCATGACATCGTGGATATCTGCACCCCGAACGCGCTTCATCGGGAACAGACGCTGGCGGCGCTCGAACGGTGCAGCCATATCTACTGCGAGAAACCGCTGGCCATGAATCTGGAAGAGGCGCGTGGGATGCAGCGTGCAGCCGAAGCCGCTGGCGTCCTTACCCACGTAGCCTTCGTCCTGCGCTACCTGCCCGCGATCCGCCAGATGAAAGCCCTGCTCCAGGCCGGCGCGCTGGGTGAGGTGCTCAATTTCCGGGCCCACATGTTCCACAGCAGCTACCTGGACCCTGATCGACCAATGTCCTGGCGGCTCAGGGAGGCAGAATCAGGCGGCGGCGCGTTCGCCGATCTCGGCGCGCATCTCATCGACCTCACCCACTACCTGCTGGGCGAGGTGGCACAGGTTTCGGCACAGATGCGGACCTTTATTCCGGATCGCCCGACCACCAGAGGTTCATCCACGAAGGAAAAGGTCGATGTCGACGACTGGACCCACTGCCGTTTGATCCTGAAAAGCGGTGTGCCGGGGCACATCGAGGCGACCCGGATGGCGGCCGGCGCCGCCGAGGAGACCGGCTTTGAGATTTTCGGTCGCCGCGGTTCGCTGATGTTCCACATCAGCCATCCCTATGCTGTACGCTACCATGATCTGCAAGCCGGACGCTGGAACGAGGGAGCGATCGATGCGCCCACACCGGCCGGCGAGCGCCCGGTCGCCGCCTTATGGCCCAATGCGAAGTACTCCCAGGGTTTGATGAGCGATGCCCACCTGGCCTCGATTTACGACTTCATGCTCAACATTAAGGAAGGGCAGCGCTCCGCGATCGATTTCGGCGCCGGCACGGCCGTCCAGGAAGTATTGGAAGCTGCCTACCGCTCCGCGCGGGAAGGCTCCAAGCCAATCGAACTGCCGCTGTAGTTCAGCGGCGCAGGGAGGCCGCCATGCGGTGCCAGGTGTGCCGCCGGCCGCGTAGCGCCAGGGAAAAGGCGTAGATGTTTTCCGGCACCGCAATGCCGATTGTGCCCGCATCGCCGATGTGATGCATGTCGGCCCCGGCCATCTTGCTCATCAACGCGATTTGCTCGATCGTGCTTCGGCTGGCTCCCTCCTGGGATGTACCGATCGCAGAGAGCACAACCGCATCCCGACGATGGGCGAATTCCACGAATGCGCGCACGACCTCAACCGTCATTCCCGGAATGGTCCCCGGAGCCGGGACGATCACCCCATCCGCGCCCTGTTCGAGATAAGCTTCCAGGTCGGATTCGGTAAGCACCGGTTCTTTCACCCCCGCTCCGTGTACCTTACCGGCCAGGATCATGGCCGCGTCACCGATCGCCCGGCGGATCGAACCCACGCTGGCCGCAATCCCAGCTCGCGTCACGCCGGTGGCTGGATTGCCCGTCAGCACCAGGAAATCGGCGCCCTGCTCCACCGCCAGCTGTGCGTTCTTCGCCGTCGCCAGACGCCCGCCTACTTTTTCGAGGTCGGGATGGGCTATCGGTTCGAGATTCAATCCGACCGGCCGCCCGATCCAATCCTTGACCATCTCCAGGGTGCAGCCTTCTCCGCGCGGGAAGGCTCCAAAGCCGGACCGTGGCTCTCGATCTCCGGCTCCGCAGTCGGGGAAACCAACGATGCATGGATGCGTGACGTCATACAGGTTGAGAACCAGCAGGTCGGCGCCGAAAGCCGCCGCGAGCTCGAGGTTGGATACTTTGTCAATCAGTGGCGGTGCCGCGGCGATCACCTCAGCCACAACGACGCGCCCCTCGGAGGCCTGGATCGCGGCTTTTAGATCCGCCGGGGAAAGGGCTTGAAAATCGCTGGGGTTCGCATCGATCAACCGCTTCATCAGCCTCTCTCCCGCGGGTTGAGTGTCACCTGCAGAGGTTCACCGGCGCAGGTTACCATCGCTTCCACCAGCTCCTGTGTCCGAAGGGCTTCCTCGGCGTTCGTCTCGGGCTGCTGGCGTGTGCGGACACATTCGAAGAAATGCTCCACCGCTCCCTGAAAGCCGCGCTCCTCCAGCGCAGAAACCCAGCGCCCCGGGCGATCATGTCCGATCACTTCCAGGTGATCCTCATGGTAAATTCGCAGCTCCCGAAAGGCATCGACCTGCACGCTCAAAGCATTCCCATGCAGCGCGGCCGACTCCTGCCAGGAACCGGCTTGCAGGCAGGTGGAGACCATACCCATCCCTCCGGATGCCAGTTGGGTGAGGCTGATCGCGCCCAGCATTCGATCCCCTTCCTGTTCGAAGGCTGTGTGCAGCACCTGCACCTCGCCGCAGAAAAATCGCAGCAGGTCGATCTGGTGGATCGTATCCTCCAGGTAGTTGTTGAAGAGGCTGGAGTGAAATGCCGAGGGACGGTGCTTTTCGATCAGACAGGTCTGGATGCGCTTCCCCTCGAAGAGAGCCTTCGCCTGGCGGTACAGAAGCGAGTACCTGCGGTTGAAGCCGAACATGAGGATGCGATTGCGCTCGCGTGCCAGCTCCCCGAGGGTGCGCGTATCGGCGCTCGATTCGGTCGGAGGTTTCTCAACGAAAACGTCGATACCCGCCTGCAGGAGCTGCGCGGCCAACGCTGCATGCGTGGATCGGGGCGTGAGCACGAAAGCTGCCTGCGGGCCGAGGTCGATCAGCGCCTGCAGGTTGGTCGTTCCGAAATCGATCTGCCAGTCTGAGCAAACTTGATCGACCGTATCCTGCGAACGGCTGTGAATGCCCAGCAAGCTGACACCCGGCCAGCGGCGCAGAAGCGGGAGATAGGCTTTCTGCGCGATGATGCCGACGCCTACGACGGCGATCTTCATGGTTCTGTTTTGTGATCCCATAACGACCTCAATTCATGCGGTTGGCGAAAGATGTAATCGGGCTTCAGGTCGATCAGGGCTTCGACCTCGACCGATCCCCACAGCGCTGCACCTGTCCAGACGCCGGCGGCTCGTCCCGCCTTAATGTCCTTGACCGAATCTCCAACGATCACAGCCTGTGCGGGTTTCAGCTCAAGTTTTTGCAGCGCAAGCAGGAGCGGCTCAGGCGATGGCTTGGGCCGCTCCGTATCATCCACGGCAACCCAGGCTTCGATCCATCCATCCAGCGGCAAGGCTTTCCGGGTCTGGCGCAATTCCTCCCGAGTCTGAAGCGTCACAACACCCAGGCGTAATCCTTCCAACCGCAGGCTGCGCAGCACATCGGCCACGCCAGGAAAAATGCGAACCTTCTCTCCCAGGTCGGTGTGATACGCGCTCGACCAGAGTTCTAGAAGTGCCGGAGCCTCAGCTCCCACAAGCTCCTCGGCCGCCTCACGGCTGGACACACCGAAGAAGCGGGTAAGCCGATCGTGCCGGGTCGGCTCACCGGTCAGCTGCTCCAGTGCCCGGGCAAGCGCTTCCAGATCCGCCTCCCGGCTGTCGATCAGGGTTCCGTCCAGGTCGAAAATCACGCCCCTCAGAGGCACGAAAAACTCCTTGCAGGAGAACTCAGTTCAACGTGTCCGAAAGTCAGGTCGCACGTCCCAGCTGATTTGCCGCTGCGGAAGCGGTGCGCCGAACCCTATCGAATCGCTGCGATCGACGACGCTGATCGATGAGACCATCTATCTCGTGAACGTTATCTCGTGTATCCATCGATGACCAGAACCGGCTCCGATCGCTATCACAATTTACAGCTGATGGTAGACGATCTCGCCTCGGACGATCGTCAGGCGGACGTTCACCTGCTCGTCGATTACGACGATATTGGCTTCCTGTCCAACCGCCAGCCGGCCGAGCCGGTTCGAGGCGCCGAGCACCCGGGCCGGGTTCAGCGTGGCCATTTTAACGGCGTCCTCCAGCGGAATCTCCACCTTCTGGTGAATGTTGCGAACACACTCATTCAGGACGGCTGCACTGCCGGCGATGGTGCCATCTTCCTGGGTCGCCTTGCCTCCGCGCACGGTGATCTTGAAACCCAGCAGTTCGTAGTCGCCATCCGGAAGGCCTGCCCCGGCCATCGCATCTGTGACAAGTACGACCCGGTCCGCGCCCACACAGCGGATCAACACCTTCATCGCGCCCGGGTGAACATGGATCGTATCGGCGATCAGCTCCGCCGTGATCTCCTTCGAGGTCAGCACGGCGCCCACGATTCCCGGGTCACGGTGGTGGAGTCCGGTTTGCGCGTTATAGGTATGCGTGATGTGGTTCCAATCCCCTCGCAGCGCCCGGACGGCGGTGTCGAAATCCGCTGCACTGTGCCCGATCGCCAGCACCGCTCCGGCCCGGCGGAAGAGCGCGGCGACTTCCTCGGCGTGCGGCAGCTCGGGCGCCATCGTCATCTGGCGGATCCACCCCTTACCTGCCTCCAGGTAGAGCTTGGCCTCGTCCACGTCCGGGTCCCGGATCCAGGCCGGGTTCTGCGCTCCCTTGCGCTCCAGATTCATGAAGGGACCCTCGAGGTGGATCCCGAGCGGCTGCGCTCCGGGCTGGCGCTGCTCAAGGAGAGGAACATAGGCTCGAATCAGCCCGGCCAATTCCTCGGCGCTGGGCGCGGTGATCGAAGGCAGAAACCCGGTTACACCATTCTGGACCACCCATTTGGAGTATTCGGCCAGATCCTTTTCGAGCGTATTCGGATGGCCGAAAGTGATCCCATGTCCGCCGTGGACGTGGATATCGATGAAACCCGGTGCAACGAACAGGTTGCGCAGATCCAGCCGCAGCCCCTCCACTGCCGGTGCGGCTTCCATCGGACCAAGATAGGCGATCAACCCCGCATCATCGATGACGAGGCAGGCTTTTCGGAGCTGTTCGTCCGGGGTGAGGATATTTGCATAGTCCAGGTGAATCGTCATGATCATCTATCCTTCCTGAAAATGTCCGACGATCGAAAATGCAAGCGGTGATCCCTTCCCTGCAACCTCGATCTCCCGAACGAATTCGTCAACCAGGAGCGTTTCGCATCCTGGTTCGTCCAGGCCATCTGCGTCCCGCCTGTTTCCTGCAGCCTGATCGGGCGGATCGGTTACCCCAAGTCTGCGGGTTGTTTGGACCTCTTCTCCAGGGTGGCGGCTGCGATAAACAACGCGGCCGGCGGAACCAGGATCAGCCAGACCAGCAGGAAATTCACAAGCCAGGGGCCTTTCAACACGACCCATACCACTTCCCGCACTGCCAGGATGAGAATGACCGCCGCGCCACCGATCAACTCCCATTTCCAGGCCGATAGCAAAGCCAGCACGGCTGCGAGCCATAATCCCAGGAGGAATAGATCATCGAGTGGGACAGGCTCGGTCGCATAAGGGTCGGGCATGATGATCCGCAGGCTCACAAAAACCAGGACCGGGATGGTCCATATACGAGCGATCCACCGCATGATGGTCGCCGAACGGAATCGTTTCTCGGGCATCGTCATTTTCCTTGGCTCTCCAGCTTCAACCGGGTAACCCAGCAGCGAAAGGATCTTCATGGCCGTGATGGCCTCGCAGCCAGCTCCCGCCGGGTGGTCGACCAACCGCACCGAAGTAATGGTTTCGCCGCTTTTGAAGCTACACGCTTCTATTTATAAGATACACCTCTTCGGCCTGCTCACAATCCTAAAGGAAGCGGTTTCCCGGGTTAAGTCGAAGCATCCCACGCTTCCATTCCGCCGGGAGGGATCCAACGTCATGGACCGTTTGATTAAGTGGTGTATGATGACCCTAGCAAGCCATTTCTTGGAAAACACAGAGGCATCGAACATCACACCCGCTCAGGGTGGTCCCGTCATCCGCGACCTGAAAGACCGCGTGCGGCCATTGGCCGCACAGCGTAGACTGGGGCTTGATTGACAATGCCTAAGGCGCAATTGCCCGGTGGCCTTCACCGAAGCGAGGACCCACCCATGAAAACCTATTCCATTCCGTCTATGATTCTACTCTGCAGCCTGGTCCTGCTGGCGGCATGCAACGCACCCACCGGTCCGCCAAAGGAGCCAGAAACGACAGCCCCGGGAGCCGTTCTTCCCTCATCGACCCCGGCCGCGCCAACGGCTCCGGCCGAACGAGTGCAGCTTGACCCTTGCACCTTGCTCAGCGCCGAAGACGTGGAGTCCATTTTGGGAGGGCCGGTGGACGTTCAGCCGGCTGGAGGAACCGGAGGCTGTTCTTATATCCTGGCGGACGGAGACATGCCGGGAATGGTCCAGCTTGCCCTCACGGCTGCGCAAGGCGCAGAGGCGAAGACATTGACCTTGCTCGGCATTGGCTTCCTGGCGGGTTTCAGCGGTGACCCGAACCTATCGGCAGAATTCGAAACCCTCAACCAGGAGGTCCCGGATCTCACGCTGCTTGAATTGGTGAATCGCCTGGCCGACCTGTTCCAGGGCACCGGCGTGAGCGTGACGCGCGTCGAACAGCCCGATGGCGGCGGCGTGTGGCTGCTCTACCAGACCCAGGCCTACGCCCAGGGTACGCTGCTGCTCGTGCGGGGTAATGAATACGTCTCGCTGACACAGATCGGCGGGGACATGGCCGCTGCAGCAGAGAAGCTAGCCGGCCTGGGCGATCGGGTGTTCGAACGGCTGCCGGCGAATTTCTACCTGCTGGACGAGGATGGCGATGGATCCTTCACAATCGGGCTGGGCGATGAAGGCGAAACGGAGGCGGTCGAGCAGACCTACACGGCGGAGCCGTCAGCCGAGCTTGTCAGCGGCCTGGTATGGGTGAGCGCCGCCAATGCCGGCCAGGTGTATGCCATCGACCCGAATTCCAACGAACTCGTTGCGACCATCGATGTCGGACGCTTTCCCAAGGACCTCACCGTTGCCGGAGGCCGCGTATATGTCGTCAGCGGGAGCGAGGGCGCGGTCTGGAGCATTGATCCTGAGAGCAAGAGCGTCGCAGATACCCTCAAGCTAAACGGCGAGACGATCCATCTTGATGCCGATGCAGAGTCGCTCTGGGTTGTCGGCGGGCTGGGCATACGCAAGATCGACCTCGTGACCTTGACATGCCCCCAATTCATGATCCACTTCTTAAGTTAGACTCACCGGTTCCACCACCTGTTCACGCACCCCTGTGGGGAACCGTCACGGCGAGGCCCGGCCGCGATTGCCATGCGCCAGTGCCTGGGCTCCCTCCACCCAGTACCTGTCTTTGAGCCGATAGACCTGCCGCTCCGAGATGCCAAGCATGTTCGCGGTTTGCAGGTTTGTGAGTCGCCCGGCTTCGACCTCGTTCAGCACGTATAACCGTTTCTGTTCCTTGCTTGTCAATGTCACCTCTTTGTCCATAAGGTGACATTTTCACTGAACTATTCAAACCTGACATTTTCATTGGACTATAACAACTTGATGAGAGGCAGT
>DAOUEL010000064.1:0-225408 GCA_034430595.1 Anaerolineales bacterium
GAGAGAACCGGCGGAAATGTTTACGCCCGCAACAAGAAGAGGTTCTTGGTGCCTATTCCTCTCAAACCCGACGAGGTCCTTAAAGACCGCTATATCATCCGTCAGATTATAGGCCGTGGCGGTATGGGGTCTATTTACCTTGCTGATGATAACCGCCTCGTTGGCCGACAGTGCGCAATCAAAGAAGTTCAGCAGGACCAGTCGGTGCCTACAGAACTGCGTGAACAAGGCCGCGAGCAGTTTTATCGAGAAGCTTCGGTTCTTGCCCGACTCGATCACCCTACCCTGCCGAAGGTCTCCGACTTCTTCAGCGAAGGCGATCGCGACTACCTCGTGATGGACTTTATCGCCGGCGATGACCTCAAAACAGTCATGGACCAGGCCCGGAAGGAAGGTAGAACGCTCCCGGTTGAAGAGGTACTCTCTTGGGCTAAGCAACTAGCGGACGCTCTCGAGTACCTTCACAGCCAGGATCCTCCAGTTATTCATAGGGACATCAAACCCAGCAATCTCAAGCTGACGCCTCAGAATATGGTCAAACTGGTTGATTTCGGACTCGTCAAGCAGATGGCTCCCGATGAGCTCACGATCACGGTAATCCAGGGCCGGGGCACGGCTTTATACACACCGCTCGAACAGTATGGCGGCGACGAGGGTCATACGGATGTCCGCAGTGATATTTATGCTTTTGCCGCAACGCTCTACCACCTGCTTACAAATACCGCCCCACCCGAAGCGAAACAACGCTTTCTTACACCCCAGGCTTTTATCGATCCACGCGACCTCAACCCACAAATACCAGACACCATCGCTGATGCCTTGATGTGGGGGATGAATTTGCATCCGGATGATAGACCGCAGGATATTGCAAAATTCCGGGCCGCTCTTATGGGATCCGCTTTGGTGGATTCTAAATCGTCAACTCGTCCATTGGAGCCAAGTTTTCCATATTTCCGCAACGAGGTAGATCGACTGCTTGCTGGTGCAGCGATCTTTCTCGCCTTGCTGGCGATCTTCGCAACACTTACTTAGGACCGTGCGATGGTCCGGCTGCACCACAGCATGGATAAGGCTATCCCCACGCCGCCCACGAACAATGCCAGGATCAGACCTGCATAACTGCCGACTCCGCCGATCAACCCCGCGCTGCCCGGCAGCTGAAGCGCCACGTAGTTGTAGCCTCCAAGGGCAGCAATAATCGAAACCAGGACACAGCGTACTTGCATCCCTTTTCTTAATTTGCTCAAACTTGATACATAAAACCCGGCGAAACCGACAAGTGCTGTACCAAGAAAGCCCAGCATCAGATCCGTCCAGCCCATCCTCTGAGACGAGGAAGTTTGTCCAGAATTACCGGGCACGTTCTCGGCAGGCGTCGGACTCGCAGCAAGAGGAGTGCTCGTCGCTTCGGTCGTCGCTGTCGGGACACGCGTTGGCGAGATCACAGTGGCCTGGGCAGTCACACCGAGCTGGACATTCAATTGCAGCGTCTCAGACAAGCGGGCTGACCCGCTCTGGGCAGAGACCTCGATCAAGCCAGTGTGCTCAAGAGCCAGTTGGATCGAAGCCACTCCATCTACAGTGACAGTGCCCAGAACTTGTGATGGGCTGCCGTCTGCCTGTTGATTGATGACAAAATCCACAGGAGTTCGATCAGGCACTCGATGCCCATTGGCATCTTGAATAACATTTGTTTCGATGGTGATCAAATCGCCGACAGTGAAGCCTTGGTCCGGTTGTTCACCTTCTTCAAATGCAATATGGAGTTGAATAATCTGTTCCGGGTCTGGGGCTGTCACATCGATCAGTTCGTAGCCGATCCCTTGAATACTTACGGGCGACGTGCCACGAGCGGTCGCCTCGAGAAACAGTAACTTGGCAGCAATGTCCACAAATGGGGCACTGCTGTCATACAACGCATAGAAAGCATCGACTTTACTGATATCGGTAGCATCCAGGATGTAGGGCACATCAAGCGCAAAAACAACCAGTTTCTTGGATCGGGCTAAGTCTGAGCGCTGGTCAAGAAGGAGTTTGAGCGCGTTCGAACCAAAGTTATCATCCCGACTATCTAGAACCACAAAAACCAACCAGTCGGTGGTATTGATTGCGGCTTCGACTTCCTCAACGGCAGCGAGCGGAGAGCCAGGAGTTGACGGAGGGGGTTCGCCCAGATAATTGGCAAGATCAGCAGTCGTAAAAGAGCGTAAATTCCAGCCACCTACCTCTCCAGCCGCTCCGGGACCATAGAAACGGAGCACCGCTCGCTCCAGCGTATCTGCTTCCAGCACCGGATCATTGGAACAATTGCTGCATTGTTTTGCGCTTCTCACATCAGTAAAAAAGACAATACGATCCCCAAAAATCGGGGGCCCCCCCAGACGATCGACGACTTCCTCTGGGCTGGGACTGATAAGCGAGGCGGCGGAGGCGGCTACTTCAACAACGGCATTGCTATTGCTGCCGATTTCATCAAGGCGATTATTTGTGTTAATAACATTCGGGTAATTAAAAGATCCACCATACAGCCTGAGTTTCATGCGCAGGATACGAAGAACCGATTCGTTGACTCGCTGAGCGAATAGAGAGTCCTCGTTGAATCGATTTGAAAAGAAAGAGAGTGTATCTTTGATCGTTGTAAGTTCGGTTGGGTCATTGCTATCGCGAAAATCCTCTATAAATAGCAAGTCGTTCCCGGCGAGAAAAGCATCACGGGCTACCAGGTGGGCTTGAAATGTCTGCTCAGCAGGGTCCCTGAACCGCCGAATTGCCCGTGAACCGAGCGAATCGGACATCACAACCCCACCGGAACTACGCCAGGTCGCGAGAGGTTCCAGGGCCATCAGTTGATTAAATGCCTGCTGATCAAGACTCACGGGACGAGTTGTGGCGCGAATGTTTCCCTGAAAACCCTGGTATCGAATGTGTGCTGTCAGCAAACCATCGGCGATTTCCGGTGAGCTACCAGGGGTGGCTGAAGTCACCGTAAAGAATGGCGCAAGCTCGAGCTGTTTCAACTGCTCCAGTGATTTCCTAATTGTTGCAACGTCCTCGCTGATTGGTCGGTCACTGCTGCCGAGACCGGGGAAATGTTTGGGGAATACCGCTAACCTGCTAGCAGACCCCTCGTGCAGCCCGGCAATAAATTCCTCGCCCAGTAAACCTACCCAGTAAGGATCGCCTCCGAACGACCGGGTCCCAAGATCACCTACGCCGGTTACCTCTGGATCCTCCAATACATCCAGCGATGGCCCAACAATCAGGTTGATCCCAAGTGCGTCCAACTCCCCACCGAGGATTACGCCAAGCTGGTGAGAGGTTTCTTCGTCCCAGGTTGCCCCAATAGCCATTTCTGCCGGGATGTGCGTGAGGCCGTTCAGTATTTCTCGACTTTCCTCCGGCCCTGTGTTTAGATTAAGACCGATTAACAAAGGAATGTAAACCTGTGAAGAGTCCGGGCTTGCGTCCGAAGCATCTACCGCTCCTGATAATGCAGCTTCATGCCGTATATCCTGGAGGCTGGATATTAATTCTGCCAGATTCGAGATGGTATCCGGGGTTGGAGCAAAATTGTCCTTACTTCTTTCCAGCATAATGCCGGATATATGATATTGAGTTACAAGTTCATAGATCGGACTGTCATTATTGAAGGATGCTCCCTTAAAGGTGACAACGAAAAGCTGCCCTACCCTTTCCTCGGGTGTCATTGCGCTAAGTAATTGTTCGGCTAAATCCTGAGGCGGTGCAGCAGCAGAGACAGCGCTGCCAAAAGGCTGAATAAGCAGAGCGATTACTAAAAGGATGTAAAGCCTACGCATAGAGTTGAGTATACCGTCCCCCTCTAGTGCGAACAAGATCGAATGAAATGTGTCTCTCAAATACTCTATTGGCTATGCGCAATTTCAATATCGAGGATTTCCCGTATCGCCTGCCTGCGATTCGGGCCTGAGAGCAGCTCTAATTTGCGGATGCCAAGTGGATCGATCACAGTTCGCAGGAGCTCAATTTCTACCTCATTCGGAGGCTCGGTGACATCCAGCGGTGGGTCAACCTCAAGCTCAAACCCGGTCTTGGCCTGCACCCGCTCGAAGGTCACGCCGGGATGTAAACTCACGAGGCGCATCCGTCCACTTTCGAAGTCGAATTGGCCCAGATCGGAGATCAGATAAGCAGGGCCGCCCCCCCGCAGCCGGTTCTCGGAATGGCCCAGCCCCGAGAGAAAATCGATTCGGGAAACGAAGGTTACCCGGGAGTGGCGCGGAACGTACAGATATGTGGCTGGCATAAAGGTCGTGACGTCGGGTATGCCGCCAGTTCCGGGCATGCGCATACGCGGCCTCTCATAATTAGAACCAAAAGCAATATTGTTAAAGTTACCGGCCGGATCGACTTGCCCGGGTCGAAAGAACTCCTTTGGTTGAATCCTCGGAAGTAAATCGGCTGCCGCCGCGACAAATCCGAAGGATGCCATCGCCCGATCAAGCCACAACGCCTCGATCGTGGATAGCCCTAAAGGAGCCCCTTCGTTACATATCGTCTGACCAATGGCGGAGGCAAATGTGCAGTTCGGCGCGTGCGTATGCCAGGCGAGCAAATACCCCGCTGCAACTAACGGTGTAGCCAGGCCTTGAGCGAGTACCTCACCGTCCGTGACCTGGCGGGAGATGCACACACTGATCAGTTCGTCGATTGTCCACTTGTCATTCATCCGCTCACCTGGCCTGATTTACTTCACCCAGCACCATCTCCGGATCATCGGTAATGATCCCATCGACTCCAAGCCCGATCAATTCTTGAACTCGTTCTTGATCGTTTACTGTCCACACATTCACACGCCTCCCGGCTGCATGCTCAGCATGCAGTAAGTCGATCGTGGTTAGCGAATCCGGCGGATGGAGATCGTCGTGCGGGACAACAGCCTTCAGCAAGATCCTGCCCAGCCGGGGAAGATCAGAGGGCACGAGCAAACCCGTGCGAATATCGCCGGCCAGGCGTCTGGACTGCAGCAACGCGAATGGACTGAAAGAAGACAGAAGCACACGATCTTCGAACCCATACTTGCGCACCAATTCAATGACAGCCGGAACGAGCCGGTCGAAGAGGGTATCATAGTTCGTTAATTCAACATTGATAAGCAATCGGTTTCCCACAGCCTCGAAAACCTCCGCCAGGGTCGGGATGCGTTCGTTTATAAATTGCGTCCCGTAGTGTATACCCGCATCCAGCTGCTTTAGTTCCGACAGTGTCCTTTCGGCCACTTTGCCCTTGCCATCTGTGGTCCGTTCCAGTGTTAAATCGTGATTAACCACTATATAACCATCAGCTGTGAGTTTGGCATCAAGCTCAACTGCATGAGCTCCGATATCTGCTGCGCGCGTGAATGCGGCAAGCGTATTTTCCGGCGCTAAAGTGGAAGCCCCGCGGTGAGCTATCACCAGCGGGGCACTTGAAGTCCAGGTCAACGATTCGGGGAAACTCATATTTCCACGAAGTAGGCCTCAGCCGCGCGATTAAGCAGCTCTTTAGTCATGATCGGATCGACGTTTAAATAACGGGAGATATCGAGAATCTGATCGCACATATCACGCGGATGCGACGCTCGCAGCTTTCGGTTGCGTTTGATATACCATTCCTGAAGAAGGTAGGCCAGCCCACTATCCGAATACTCGACCCCCTTCTGTATCGCCGTGCGCTTGAAAATATCGCGGTATGCCTCGTAGGAGGGATCCTCGACCTCGATCTTATGTCTCAAGCGTCGCAGAAAGGCCTCGTCGACCAAATCGCGCGGCGGCAAGTTCGTTGAGAATACAACCAGCACATCGAAAGGCACTTCGATTTTACGCCCCGTATGAAGGGTTAGATAGTCAATGCGGTTTTCAAGAGGAACAATCCAACGATTTAGCAAGTCTCGCGGGCGAACTTGCTGCCGACCAAAGTCGTCGATCAGGAAAACGCCGCCATTGGCTTTTACTTGAAACGGCGCTTCGTAGAATTTGTTGACATCGTCAAAAACCAGATCGAGGCCGGGCATCGTTAGCTCGCCACCAACAATAACGAACGGCCGGCGAATACGGACCCAGCGTGGATCGCGCTTGGATCCCGTTTTCAAAGTCCCGGTGCCATCGGTCGAATTCTCTTCGTCGGGGGATAGGACGTGGTTCACGCTGTCGTATAACTTTACGACCTGACCATCGATATCGATGGCATAGGGAATGTACATATCCTCCTGCAGAAGAATACTGCCGATCGCACGAGCGATGGAGGTTTTTCCGTTGCCGGGAGGGCCATATAGAAAGATCGATGTGCCCGAATTCACTGCCGGCCCAATCTGGTTGAAGGTCTTCTCAGAAAGCACGAGCTCATCGAGTACTTCACGCATTGTGTGTTCATGTACCGTAGGGCGTCCACGGTTCTGGCGCTTGATGGAATCGTTGTAGACCGCAATCGGAACGGGTGCTGGACCAGCGTATTGGCTCCGATCCAGCGCCTCCCTGGCACGTGCGATTCCCGCTCCGGTTATCGCGTACTGGTAAGAACCTTCGCCGAAACCAACCTGGGTTTTTACCTCGACGTACTTCTCCCGTTTCAACGCCTCCAGGATTTGGTCCACCAGGCCGGCAAAGGGCAGCGACATAGCCTCGGCAACCTTGAACCCGGTCATATAACCACTGAAATATAAAATCTTAAGTGCGAGGTCCTGCAGCCAAAGCTGCGAGAGGCCGGTGTCGGTGATGCGGCTAATCGGTGGTGGAACAAATCTCAAATTTGACGTCGTCGGTCGATCATCGATCCCAACTGATCGAACTGGACTGCGTGGTAAAGACATCAATACCTCCAGGCGCTTAACGTTAAGCTATGCAAGACACCAAGTTGCTGAGGAGTCACTCGATTATAGCGAGCGCCAGGGGTGCAAGCAAATAGTAAGTTGTGCCCACATCCTGCGCAGGATAAAATTTGCCCATGAAACTCAGCGTCGTAATACCCGTGTTCAACGAAGTCGCAACCCTCGAGCCGATTTTAATGCAAGTTGAGGCGGTCAACCTCGCAGACGAGATCATTCTTGTCGATGATGGTTCCACAGATGGCACACGAGAGTTATTCCCGGCCCTCGAAAGGCGTTACCCGCACTTACGCATCATCCTGCATGAAACTAACCAGGGGAAAGGCGCTGCCGTCCGGACTGGCATTCAATCGGCCAACGGGGAGCTGATACTAATCCAGGATGCCGATCTCGAATACGATCCGCGCGATTACCAGCTTCTTCTTGATCCGATAGAACGAGGAAAGGCGGATGTCGTCTACGGCTCGCGTTTCCTGGGTGCTCCACGCCGGGTGGCCATGTTCTGGCACATGGTGGCAAATAAACTCCTTACGCTGATGACAAACCTTCTTTACAACAGCATCCTGACCGACATGGAGACTGGCTACAAGCTGTTCAGGAGGGAGATCATTCAGGATATCCCGCTTCGCTCGCGTCGCTTCGACTTCGAGCCCGAAGTGACGGCGAAGCTCCTCAAGCGAAAAATCCGCATCTTCGAAGTGCCCATCACTTTTAAC
This sequence comes from Anaerolineales bacterium, assembly GCA_034430595.1. GTDB lineage: Bacteria > Chloroflexota > Anaerolineae > Anaerolineales > E44-bin32 > E44-bin32. The sequence goes on from DAOUEL010000064.1 coordinate 7,558, forward strand.
CCGCGCGAATACTCCGAGGGGAAGAAGATCGGCATTAGGGATGCATTTGAAGCGGTGTGGACTTTAATCAGGTACCGGTTTGTGGATTAATATCTCCCGGTGCGAGGGCTCATTCAATACCAGTTCGGTGCATCTACAGCTCAGCTTCCCGGATGGCTGTGACCACTAATTGCGGAGCGATCGTGCCACGGTACTCGTTCCTCTCCAGGTTGTAGGCAACATCCACAACTTCCGGCAACTTCTCCATCAAATTCCCCTGACGGAAGGCAATTGCATCAATCGCCGCGCGCTCTCCTGCCAGGCGCAGCTTGAGATGCCTCCCCTCCTCTCCTACCCGTCGCCGATGCGTTATGCGTACTCCGCGCGTAGCCAGCAGGGGTCTTGGATTCTCCTGCCCGGTTGGTTCCAGGCGATCGTGAAATTTCATCAGCCGTGAGTCGATTTCCTCCAGCTTGAGCTCAGCCTGGATCTCTAGTTTTGGAATGAGATGCTCTTTGTCCAGCTGGTCCTGCGCAACTTCTTCAAAACGATTGAGGAATTCATCCAATTTACTATTTTCAACAGTAAAGCCTGCCGCCTTCGCATGTCCACCGTATCGGACCAGGAGCTCAGCACAGACATCCAGTGCTCGAGCAAGGTGAAATCCTGGCACACTTCGAGCTGAGGCCCGGATCGATGACGGTCCGATTTTACCGACCAGCGAAGGGCGAAAATATTCATCGGTTAAGCGCGAGGCGGCCAGGCCAACCACTCCTTCGTGAAAGGTTTCATCGAATGCAAAGAGCACCCTCCGGTCCGAGTCTTCTATCTGTTCTGCAGCCGCATCGACAACTTCATGGGTAAGATCTTGTCTGCGTCGATTAACTCTGTCAAGGTGTTCGGCCAATTCAAACGCATCCCCTTCTTCCTCCGAAACTAGAAGATCAAACGCCAGACGAGCGTTCTCTAGCCTTCCGGCAGCATTCAGGCGAGGCCCGATCACAAATCCGAGCGCCCTCGCATCAACTTGACCCGCGTGATAGCCGGCTTTAGACATCAAAGCCCTGATTCCAAGCCGGGGGAATTCATTGATACGGTCGAGGCCCGCCCGCACGAGATGGCGGTTTTCCCCGACTAACGGGCTCATATCGGCCACTGTGCCGATTGAAACCAGGTCGATGACATCAGGCTGCTCTGCCTCGGGCAGCGAAGCCGTTAATCCCCGGGCAAGCTTGTATGCCACCCCAACCCCGGACAGCCCCTTGTTTGGGTAGGGATTCCCAGCAAGATTTGGATTGAGAATGACATCTGCATCGGGGAGGTTCTCGGGAGGATGGTGGTGATCGGTGATGATCAGATCAAGGCCAAGTGTTCGCGCGAACTGCGCCTCATGAACTGCACGAATGCCGCAATCCACGGTAACGACCAGCTTCGCACCTATCGACGCCAGTTCTGTAAGCGCCTCACTATTCAGGCCATACCCCTCTGTGAATCGGTCCGGGAAATATACGATGGGTTTCGTACCAAGCGCGCGGAACGCCTGTTGGAGCAGTGCGGCTGATGTCACTCCATCAGCATCGTAATCCGCAAAGATCGCAATCTGCTGTTCGGATTTCAAAGCAGCCCGGATATGCGAGACCGCGTGCTCCAGGTTCATCATTGAGAACGGATCGAGATCGGTTTCAAGCTCACCATTCAAGAACGCAATCGCATGATCCTGAGATTGGAACCCAAGCGAGGCAAGGATCTGACGTTCTGCGTGCGTGAACCTGGGAAAGATGCCCTCGAGCTGTGCGTCGTTATGGAAGGGGAAGATCCAATCAGGGGCTGGTTTTAACATCCTAAAGCCTTAGGGCAGGTATATTATCGCTAAGCCGAATCATTTCCCACCATTCTACCTTTTTACCCGCCGATCCTACGAAGAATACTCCTTCCGCCAGGATACGGGCTGTGCTAGGATGGGCGCATGCGGATTATCTTCATGGGTTCTCCTGGCTTTGCTGTTCCAAGTCTTGACGCCGTATTGCGCGAGCATCAGATAGTTTCGGTAGTAACTCAGCCAGATCGACCTGCCGGCCGAGGCCGAACACCGACTCCATCCGCGGTAAAAAAACGCAGTCTGGCACTGGGCGTGGAGGTTTTGCAGCCAACCAGCTTGAAGGATCAGAAGGTTCAGGCTCAACTTGCTCGACTCGATCCCGACTTAATTATCGTGGCTGCCTTCGGGCAAATACTGCCCCAGGTTGTTCTCGATACCCCTCGGCTCGGATCAATCAATGTACATGCCTCTCTCCTCCCGCGCTGGCGTGGCGCTGCCCCGATACAGGCCGCGATCCTGGCTGGAGATCGAGAAACCGGTGTAACGATTATGCAAATGGAGGCCGGCCTGGATACGGGCCCGATCCTGGCGAAAGAGGCCGTTACCATCCGCTCGACCGAGACTGGCGGCGAATTAAGCGACCGCCTCGCCGAGCTGGGTGCAGAACTGCTCAAGACAACTCTAACCTCGTTTTTGCGCGGCGAAATCAAGCCTGTTGCTCAGGACGACCGCGGAGCTACATACGCTCCGATGATTAAGAAGGCCGATGGCCTGCTGGATTTTTCGCAACCCGCAGCGTACCTATCTCGACAAGTACGAGCTTTTGAACCCTGGCCAAGTTCGTTCTTCTTCTGGAATGACACCCGGATCGTGGTACGGTCAGCTTACACCGTTGAACCGACCAAACTCAATCCTGGTCGAGCAGGCGTGGTCGACGGCCTGCCAGCCATTGGATGTTCCGTAGGCGCACTTGTGCTGGACGTACTTCAACCGGCAGGCAAACGAGCGATGCAAGGGGATGAATTCCTGCGCGGCGCCAAGGGATTTGTCGGCGGGAAATTCATCACTCCAGATCGGACCTGAAAAAGATGGAATTACAAATTCTCCGGACTCGCCACCCACCTGATGTCTTCATCTCTCAACTCACAGGACTCATTCAACAGGAACTCCTGCCCGCGCAATCGGACTTGATCAGCCGCCGCATTGAGTCGCTCCCAAAGGATGACCGGTTGCTGCTGGCTGTAATGGGCGAAAAACTGCTTGGATTCGCTCATCTTCGCATCACATATTCATTGGCACACGATCCTTCGGCCGAGGTAGTCTCGATTATTGTTGCAAAGGCCCATAGGCGGAAAGGGGTTGGCACGCGACTGGTCGCCGCAGCAGAAACCTGGGCTCGCCAGGACGACCGGGCAAACCTGATCTTGCATACCGATGTGACCCGCACGGCGGCGCACGCTTTCTACTCCGCGCTTGGCTACCAAAAATCCGCCACATCGATCGAGTTCGTACGCGACCTCGGAAACGGTTAAATGGGACACAATTCTATGGCAGAGCAAGCACCTTGAAACGCAGTATTTCAACTCAGGTGCTCGTTATTGGAGGCGGCGCGACTGGGCTTGGGATCGCCTGGGATGCTTGCCTGCGCGGCCTGAAAGTAGTCCTTATCGAACAAGCTGATATCGCCCAGGGTACATCCGGACGCTATCATGGCTTGCTCCATTCCGGGGGACGATATGTGATTAGCGATCCCCTAACTGCGCAGGAATGTGCGCGCGAAAATACCATCCTTCGACGCCTTGCTCCATCAACAATCGAAGATACAGGTGGGTACTTTGTGGCAACACCTGCCGACCCACCCGATTTTCCAGATCAATGGCTGGCCGCTTGTGTGCGACTCGGAATTGACGCCGATGAGATCCCTCCAGAAAACGCCCGATCGCGAGAACCGGCACTCTCACCACGCATCTCGCGAGTCTTTCGAGTTCATGATGCGGCGCTTGATTCGTTTGATCTCTCACATCTTCTGCTGCATTCCATCCGCTCGGCAGGTGGTGCAATTCATCTTCACCATCGTTTCGAATCTTTCTTGCGACATGGTGACCGAGTGGCAGGAGCTCGGGTACTCAATCTGGTTTCAGGTGAAGAATTGGAAATTGGAAGCGAGATTGTCATCAATGCTGCTGGCCCGTGGGCTGGGAAGGTCGGGCAGCTGGCGGAGGTTGAGCTACCCATCAGCCTGGGCAAGGGCACCATGCTGGCGATGGCGATCCGCCCAGTAGATACCGTCATTAACCGCTGCGCCCCACCCTCAGATGGTGACATCATCGTTCCTATCGGTACTGTGGCAGTGCTTGGCACCACAGACGTCCCTGTTCAAGAACCTGAACAGCACGAGATTGAAGCATGGGAGATCGATCTGTTACTGGCAGAGGCCGAACTGGTTATCCCGGGGATTTCCCACATGCGGCCGCTTCGGGCCTGGTCTGGCATTCGTCCTCTGTATCGACCCCCTTTAAGTCATGCTGACAACTCTCGTGATCTTCCCCGATCGTTCGCAGTGCTGGATCACGAAAAAATCGACGGTTGTGCTGGCTTGATCAGCGTAATCGGTGGGAAGCTCACAACCTATCGCCTGATGGCAGAAGAGGCGATCAATTTAGCCTGTCAATATCTCGATCACCCTCGTCCCTGCCAAACAAGCACCACGCCGCTCAGCGATACTACCCGGCAGTATCACCAGCTTCCAGCGCGGCTCAACCTCGCACAGAGCGGGAAGATCGACCTGATCTGTGAATGTGAACTGGTCACGCGCGGTGAGATTCGGGCTGCACTTGAAAATCCCGACAATATTGATTTTGACGCCATCCGACGTGACCTGCGTTTAGGAATGGGACCATGCCAGGGTGGATTTTGCGCATTTAGAACAGCCGGGCTTTCCATCAATGCGAATCGCGGTGGGGATGGGCTGGTCCCTTTCCTCGAAGAGCGTTGGCGAGGGATCAAGCCTGTCTGCTGGGGGCACTCGCTGCGCGAGATTGATTTCATGCGGCGGATATACCTCGAACTATTGGCAATTCGACCAGGCGGAGAACCATGACCCGTATCGCCGTTATTGGAGGCGGGCTCAGTGGATTATTAGCCGCTTACTTTGCTGCACAGCGTGGAGCAGAGGTCGCATTGGTGGCTTTTGGCCAAGGCGGTCTGTCGCTTTCACACGGCGGCATAGAACTATGGGGTTCGGCCACTCCTTCCCGCTCAATCGCTCGACTTTCTCCCCCCCATCCCTATGCCCTGGCCGGCGACCCTGCTTTACGAGCCGGATTGGATGTACTGCGTGAGCTTATGAAGCAAGCCGGAATATCGTTGCACGGCAGTATAAGCAGCCACCATCACCTGCTCAGTGCAGCGGGGTTATCTCGACAAGTTACCCTTTACCCACCTGGCGCCGCGGTGATTGACCAGATGAAAGGTTCGCCGATCGCCATCGCTGCGCTTCCAGGACTGAGAGATTATTATCCGGAGCTGATCGCATACAATATGCGAAATTCCGGCTTGATGCTCAGCACGATCATCGAACTCCCTTTAATTGACTTACCCACCGCCCGCACGGTATACGCTCTCGATCTCGCACGGCATTTTGAGAATCCGTCATGGCGTAAGGAAGCAATTCGTGCGTGGAAACCAAAACTGACAGGCGTCAATCGCCTCATCCTTCCTGCCTGCCTCGGTATTCAGAATTCTGCAAAGATTAGGAACGAGCTTGAAACCGAACTTGGCGTAAGCACGTATGAGCTCGCGCTGCTTCCCCCGACTGTGCCAGGGTTGCGCCAGCAGGTGGTATTGCACAGGGCGCTTGAGAACCTCGGAGTTCGGCGGATTGAAGGTGCCCGGGCAATTGGGCGATTCGACGGTGCGAGCGGGGGCAGGCGTACGGCCGGCGTCGTCCTGGAGACGGCCGGAGCGATGCGCATCCTCGACGCAAACGCTGTCATCCTCGCGACCGGCGGAGTACTCCACGGTGGCCTAGAAGCCCTTCAAAACGATGCATATCACGAACCCGTCTTTCAAATCCCGCTGCAGCATAAAGCCAGCAGGGACGAGCGCGTATCCGCCTCCCCATTTCAGCAACAACCTTATGCTCTTGCTGGAGTTTTAGTAAACTCGCTCATGCAGCCACTGGGTGCCGACCGCAAGCCTTTCCTTGATAATCTCTACGCTGTAGGAGGGCTGATTGCCTCTGCTGACCGGACCAATGAAGGAAGCCGTCAGGGGATCGACATTGCTACCGCATATAAAGCCGTCGAAAGCGCGCTTACATCTACTGGCCGCCCTGGAATAAAACCTGCCCGAAAGAAAGAGAAATAATCTGCGAAATGTCCCACTCATTTACATTTTTACGTCATGGCCTTTCGGTCGCAAATAAAAATGGGATCGTTCAAGGACAGATGGATTTCCCTCTCACCGAAGAGGGAATCGAACAGAGCGAGGCATTAGCTGCCTACTGGTCTAATCGCTCGGTAAGTTTCGACCTCATCATCTCGAGCCCGCTCGACCGCGCACAAAAGACAGCCGAGATCATCGGCGGGGCACTTGGCCTGCAAATCGAGTTTGACGATGAATGGAAAGAACGTCTTGCCGGCAGCGCACAGGGAATGGCCTATGATGAAGTTGAGACGCTTCAAAAGATTCGAGTGCAGCCCAGCTCCCATGATCCACTTTTTACCGAGGGCGAATCTGAGTGGGATCTTTTCATCAGGGCAGCCGCAGCAGTACAGGATCTCGTCCGTCGGCCACCGGGGCGATATCTGATTGTCGCTCATGGTGCGATCCTATCTGCCGCTCTTCGTTCTATTCTTGGAATCAGCCCACCTTCTGGCCGAATGAGGCTGGTGCGGATTTCCTTTGAGAACACAGGTTATAGCATCATTGAATATGATTCCATGCTCGCACGCTGGTCTTTAAAAAAGCACAACCTTACCTATCACCTTCAGAATAACGATTACAGCGAGGATTTAATCGACGAATGAACCCGACCTGTCTGCTAATCAACGGTAAAATTCACGCCTTTGATCAGGCGTATTCCCAGTACGAAGCACTTGCGATTGAAGGTCAACGCATCCTCGCCTCAGGTTCGAATAGCGAGATCCTCAATTTGCGCCAACCTGGGATAAAAGTCATTGATCTTGATGGAGCTAGCGTTCTTCCTGGTTTCACCGATTCACATATCCATCTCCAACTGTACGCCCTAACGCTCGATCAGGTTGACTGCGAAACCGAAAGCCGTGAGGCATGCCTGGCCAGGGTTCAGCAAAATTCAATAACAAGCGCTCCCGGAACGTGGATTCGCGGCCATGGGTGGAATCAGAACGACTGGGATCGCTTTGGGACACGGGAAGATCTGGATTCTGCGGCTCCGAATAACCCGGTCTATCTGACCGCAAAATCCCTCCATGCTGGCTGGGCCAACTCGAGGGCACTCGAAGCTGCCGGACTGAGCAGCGAAGCGCAGGATCCACCACGCGGAAAACTAGGAAGGAATCCCGATGGATCGCTTTCCGGCATACTATTTGAAGATGCAATGCGGTTGGTCTCCGAACAAATTCCTGCCGCAACGACGGAGGAGGTGACAAGAGCCATCCTCGTCGCACAGCGGAACCTGCTTGAAATGGGAATTACGAGCGTCCACGACTTCGATGGTCCAACTTGCTTTGCGGCGCTCAATCGCCTGCGGCAAGCGGGCCAACTGATACTACGCGTTGTAAAGAATTTCCGCCGTGAAAGCCTTGATGCCATGATCAACCTGGGTCTTGCGACGGGTATGGGCGATTACCAACTGGCGATAGGCAGCTTAAAACTCTTTTCTGATGGAGCGTTGGGGCCTGAGACTGCAGCTATGCTGGATCCCTACGAGGGAACAGTTGATGAACGCGGCATGTTGACCGAGGACGAGGCCGAGATTCTTGCAACCGGCCGAGTCGCAGCAGATTGTGGAATTGGCCTTGCTGTTCATGCCATCGGAGATCGTGCGAACCGGGAAGTCTTAAACGCCCTTGAGAAACTGATCGGCGAGCGAAAGGCAGCTGGATTGCCGGTCCTACAGCACCGGATGGAGCACCTGCAATTGATGCATCCTGACGACCTCGGTCGGCCAGGTGCATTGGGTATTGCAGCCTCGATGCAGCCGATCCACGCCATCTCCGATATGGAAATGGCAAATCAAAAATGGGGAGCCCGAGTACGAACCAGCTATGCGTGGAGATCCCAGTTGAGTGCTGGAGCTGAGCTTATCTTTGGATCGGACGCCCCGGTCGAATCGCCAAATCCTTTCCTTGGAATTCACGCCGCGATTACCCGCCGCAAGCCTGATGGTTCACCCGGACCAACCGGTTGGGTTCCAGAGGAAAGACTGACGGTTCAGGAAGCACTTCACGCCTATCTGCTAGCACCCCACCAGGTTTCAGGCTGGAGTTCGGCTCTGGGACGGCTTCTGCCCGGGTACCTAGCGGATCTTATCATTCTGGACGTGCAGCCATATGATGCGGTTGATGAATGGCTAGAAATGAAACCTGTTGGGGTTATGTCGAATGGGAATTGGGTTGTCCCATTTGAATAGACAATGACCCGGATTTAATTAAGCAGACGGCGAGTGTCACCTTCCCGTATGGTTACACCGCGTGCATCTAGCTGCTCCATCAGAGCCAGAGCGTATTTCCGGGAGGTGTTGAATAGATCGCGCACATCCGCGATGGTCATCGTCCCCTGCTGCCGTAACCGGTTCCGAACCTCTGATTCCATTGTCGAGTAATCGTCGGTCGTCAGAAGTACATCTGGTCCGAGCTGGATAAGCTGCTTCGTGAGCAGCAGGAAGCTGAGCGGTTCCTCGCCAATACTTTCCTTAACCTGTTTTACAGACGGAGTGTTGTAGGGATTGGATCTAAATTGCCCCAATAAATCATTGATAGCAAGTTGTTGTTCGGGTGATGGTAGTGGCTCGAAATCCGGTAGCGAAAATCGTTCAACTTGCAGAAGTATCACCTCTTCCGACAGTAGCCGTTCCAAGACAGCCTGCATCACGCGGGTATCTCCTTTCAGCCGACTGCGCAGTTCTTGCATGGGCATGCCCGCCCGAAGAGGAAACCGGTCGTGGTACTCAGAGAGCAACGAAAGGATTTGATCCTGGAGCTGTGAAAAGGTTCCCCGGTCAACGAGAAGCCCCTCGGGATTTGGGGTAGAGCTTTTCGGTTCAATCATCACCAGGCGCCCGGATCTCTCCAACTCCTCGATCGCGCTCAAGAATTCCGCCTCCGGGAACGCTAGCTTCACCTGCAAATCATCCTGCCAGATCGGGCCAGAACCGTGCAGGGCAGCCTCAATCTGTTCGGCCGGTGTTCCTGCCAGTGAACTTTCAAATCTGGTTAGAACAGTCTGGTCGTTACGTTTATATCGGTAAGTAGGATGTGGCTCTAAAATTTGTCCGCCACCCAGTGTCGCCCCTGGTGATGGCCGGCGCAGAACGAATTTATCCCCTCTGGCAGCTACAATCGGCGATGCAAGTTCGAGTTGAAGCCAGCCCGAATCTCCTGGCTCGAGTTTATCGACTCCCAGAAGGCGAACTCGAGCCGAGCGCTGAGCCGCCCCATGATACATTTTTACTTGCTGGTTATGGACCAGCGTCTGTGCGGCGTCAGGCAACAACCGGAAACTGACATCGATTCTACGGGTCGTTTTATACTGACCCGGCAAAGCAACGACCTGCCCGCGTACAATTTGAGCTGCTTCTACTCCGGCTAAATTGATTGCTACCCGGCTGCCGGGCCTGGCCTGCTCGATCTTCTGCTGATGTGTCTGTAATCCGCGAATGCGCGCCGTACGCTCTCCGGGAAGAATATGGATTTCATCACCAATCGAAAAGCTTCCATCGATTAAGGTGCCTGTTACGACCGTGCCGAATCCCGAGATCGAGAAAGATCGATCGATCGGGAGCCGGGGTCTGCTAAGATCCAGGCGGTCTTGACTGCCTGCAAGAACCTGCTGGAGAGCATGCTTTAGACTGTCCAGGCCAGATCCGTCCAGCGCCGATACAGGTATGATAGGGGCACCGGCAAGCGAGGTGCTCTGGATTAGTTCGCGCACTTCCTCCACAACTAAATCCATCCAATCCACATCCTGTACAAGATCCGACTTTGTAATAGCCACCACCCCCAGATCCACGTCGAGCAAATCGAGAATAGATAAGTGCTCACGTGTCTGGGGCATCACACCTTCGTCCGCGGCAATCACGAGCAGCGCGCCATCGATTCCGCCCACCCCGGCGAGCATGTTGTCGATGAAATCGATATGTCCAGGTACGTCTATAATGCCCACCGATTCGCCGTCAGGCAATTCCATCCAGGCGAAGCCAAGGTCAATTGTCATCTCGCGTTCCTGCTCTTCTCGCAGGCGGTCCGGGTTTATCCCGGTTAAAACCCTGACCAACGCAGATTTGCCATGATCAACATGACCCGCAGTTCCAATTACTTTCATGATTTACCCATAATGAAAATAGAATATCGATGCGCTACAGCCCCATGACCGTTAGCGTTTTTTCTGGTCCAGTGTCGAAGCCCATTCCCTGATTAAAGCAACAAGCTCACGCACACGCTTGGCGTCCATCTCCTGGAGTTCAGACAGAGCCTGCCCGGCAGAATTAATCTGCCGATTCGCTTCCTCTTGTTGGTCTGATATGCGGCTGTGTATGCGTTCATGATCACGCCATTGCTCATCATTCGTTAACTTGAACGTGCTCCAGCGTTTGTTCTCATCCGCTTGAAAGCTGTTCCACTCTTGCTTGAGGTGCTCATCAGCCAGACGCTGCATTTCACTGACTTCGGTAATTCTCCTTTCGAGTCTTTCCATCAAACCATCCAATGCTTCACGCAGCTGTTTTGTGGCACGAAACGTTTCATCGTATGCCGTGAGCTTCGCACTCATTTCATTTGCTGAAAGCTCAAACTCTTCGAAACGCCCCTCCCACTCCGACCATTGCTTTTCAAACTCGACCAATTTTAATTCCTGCCGATCGAAGAATACCGCCTGGCCTTCTCGGCGCTCTTCTTCGCCGCTAACAAGTTCGGTGGTCTTCACATCGATCCTGCGCACATCATCACCGACGGCTTCAATTTCGCGGCGGGTGCTCTCAATCTTGCGACGAAACTCGGCCACCTCCCCTTCCTGCTGGCCAAGTTTCTTCCGATCTTTTTGCTGCAAGTCTTCGATGCTCTTTATTTTGATTTGCATCTCGTGCAATTCAGATTGAGCTTTTTCCAGATTCGTCGAGATCGTATTCTGTTCCTTATTTAGGCGAGTTTGTTCTTCGCGTCGGTTTTCAAGGGCTTGATCGATTTGATCAAGCCGTTCAAGTTCTGTTCGAAGATTAGCGATTCGCTTGATTACGGCTTCCTGGTCCGTCTTGTGAAGCGCCGCTTGATGTTTCTCCTTCTCGGATCGGCGAGCGGCTGCTGCTTCAAGCTGTCTTGATACTTCTTTTCGATGCTTCTCTAGCGCCTCATCCATTTGATGGATCCTGCTCGCAAGGGCAGCAACACGAGAAGTCTCCTCGCTCAAAGTTGCAATTTGCTTGGCTTGTGATTGCAGGGTTTTCTCGAACTCGCCTAAAGCTTCCTTGATGCCATGAAGAATTTCGGAGTCCTTCAGCCGTTGTTCGTCAAACCACTTCAGGCGGTTCTCGATCTGCTTTGAATCCATCATTAGGCCCTTCCCGGGAGGTTTCGCGGATTATAGCATGCGTGGACTGCTGGGGGTCTTTATGGAAAAAGTCGGGTCAAACCAACGACAGTCTCAACCACCCATGGGAAGATCGCTTGGGGAAAAATACCAAGTAGAACAGTCAGGATCAGACCACCCATCATAAAAATTCTCTCGCCCGTGGGCGACGTGCGAGTTTTCATATCTTCATCGGGGCTGAATAGAAGGAAGGCCCATCGGAGCGCCACGATTGAGAGAAGAGCCATCGACCCGAAGATGACGATCGCAATCGGTAATGGAATACCCCCGATGCCGCTTAAAAGCGACCAGCGGCCGGGAAAGCCGGCGGTTAACGGAAATCCTATTAACGAGAGCAATCCCACCAAGAAAGTTGTACTGGCCAGCGGCCAGCGATAGCCCGCTCCGCGTAAATTTGCAGAGTTGAACATCGAAAGCTGCGTCAAAGCGAGACTGAGTACTCCCAGACTGAGTACGCGCGAGGCAGACATTACGAGCGCAAGTCGTAAGCCGGCGTCGGTCCCGTTTCCGATCGCAACAAGCATAACCCCCAGGTCTGCCAGTAAGGCGTATATGGTCAGCAATCGCGCGTCCCTTTGGGAGGAAGCCCATAATGCTCCTAGAAGGACTGCGGCTGCACCCGCCCATTGAATAGCTTCAAGCAAGCCTCGGCTGTCCCGTAGCCATGGATATGTATCGAGCAAGCGGAAAAGGAACAGGAGACCTGCCGCCTGCAGAATGACAACGATGTACGCGACAACATACGGATTTGATTGACGAACCGCTTCAGGCAGCCAGATGTGAAAAGGAGGAATCGCCAATAGAATTCCAAACCCTAGACCAAGCATCATCGTCATTCGCCTGGCCAGGTCTTGCCCCGCGGAAGTGACCGCGCCTGTTTCCAGCTGCCATCCGGTGATCAGAATCGCGATCATCGCCAGGGTATAAAGCGTCAGCAGTCGAAGCCCTCCACTTGTCGAGCGTGAGCCTGGGGCAACAATGACTAATACTGCGCCCATCGCGGCTAACTCGATAAAGACAGCCGCAAATAGGAAAGGCTGCACCATGAGGGAGGCTGCGACCGCGGCCAGGATCAATGGACCCAGTGCGTAAAAATAGCGCGGGGCTTTAATCAACCAGGACGGAGCAATCAGAAACGCACCACTTAAATAAAGGTATCCAATCATGGGCCGGATCTCAGGGCCTAGATTAAAGGACCTGCCCAGCAGGACCCACCGACTGGATAGTTTCAACGATAAGCCCAAAACACCAAAGGGTTCATCGAATCCGATAAACAGAACAACGAATGCGAGACCCGCAGTCCCAAGGGCGGCGATCGTCCCCGACCAGCGTGGTCGATTACGAAGGAAAAACGCTATCAGCGAAACCAATATACTGAGCACGAATAAGCCCAATGGTGCGTTCATGCCTTGTCTTCCAGTGTCTCAGCCGAAGATCCCGCCACCTGAAGCAGGACGTACGAACAAGTCAGTGCGATTCCTAGATGGACGAGCGCCAACAGTGCGACGACCGCAAGGGAGGGCTCGATAGCCACATAGACAATCGAAAACCCGGATAGCATCGTTAATAATCCGACGGCAACTCGCAGCGGGCTGCGGGTTACACCTAGCTGCATAAAGCCGGAAAAAAGGGCAAAGAGCGCTCCGAGGATGAACATCGAATCAAGCCCTGCCAGCTGAACGATTTCAGCCCGTAAGGCACCAATGCTCGCCAGTATTCCCAGGACACCTACGGCAACCCTGAATAGAACATTCGAGGGGAACGCCAGTTCGTAGGGCTCATAACGTTGGATCCGGACGGAGCGCACCGTCAGAAACAGCATTAGGGCAGAAAGCACTCCCGCCAGAAGAATCGCACCTGAAGTCACCGGCTGAACCGAACCCAGCATCAGCCAAGCAGAAAGGAAGTATTGAGCTGTCAGCAGGATTAATAGCCAGATGCGGTCGTTAGAAAGAAGCAGCAAAATTCCAATCACACCGAGCGCATAGGCTGGGATATGGATCCAATCTTGAAGCCAGGGCACCTACCCCACTCCTAAGGCTAGTACCAGGAAAAGTACAACGACGAACATCCAGATCATGGCCCCGTCGCCTTCGAAAGCCATCCCAACCGATCTCATATAGCGGGCAGTGCGTCTCAAAGGGATCCAGAATAACCGATAAACTGGTTGAGGATCGATCTTTCCAGCAAGAGATTGCCAGCGCTGCACCTGATTTGCAGGTAAACGCCTTAACCCAAGAAAGCCTAAGGCCATGAATAGTCCTGCCGTGGCAAATATGATCAAGCCTCCGAGCGCAGGAAGCGTATGGAACCAGATTCCCAAGCCGATACTCACCAGGACAGGTAGTGCCAGCCCGAGACCATACATCAACCTCACCAGGCTCTCCGATGTTGGCCATGGAGATTCAACTTCATAAAAGATATGTAAAGCACCCAATCCAAGAGTCGACAATCCAAGAGTGCCGGCCACGATTCTCAGCGATAATCCACCTGCCAGAAAGGATCCACCGAACGATTCAGCCAAAATCCCCCCCGGAGTCCAGGGCAGCCCGATCAGCACCAACGCAACCAGCAGCGGCCAAACCTTATGTGCAGGCGAGTGAATTTCAATCAATGAAAGCGTCGCGCCCATTAATAGCAAAATCACTCCAGCCGCCCGGGATCCCTCAACTCCGCTCGGTGAGAGCCCGGCCAACACGGCCAATGATGAAATCGTCAAGACAAAAAAAGGCCGCGATCGGATCACATCGGCTTCGAGCACCCAGCGGATGCCTCCGATAAAGGTTCCAACCACACCGGCCAATAGAAGCCAGAATGTTGTTCCTTCGGGCAGCCCGATGTCGAAGAGCCTGGTAAGCAAGGCTAGCGAAACAGCCGGAGGAAAAAGGCGCAGCAATGTCCCGAGGCCACGACGAAGCGGCTCGAATCCTGATATCCCAAAATGAAGTGGCATCAGGCCAAGGCGAAGCAGGGCCGCGAGGACAACAAGCAAAGCCGCGCTCGTAGAGAGAAAGGGAGTCGTTATTAGGGTGTCACCACCAGCAAGGTGATTGAGCGAAGCGCCGGCGAGAAGCAGCAGGACGCCCGCCATGTCAACGCCAGATCGTACGAGGGCTCTCTGGACATCCCCAGGACTCTCGGCGAGGCGGATGTAGAAAACCAACGTCATAAGATCCATCAATGCCCAGGTTATTGCCAGCGTCAGGAGATTAGCCGCAAGAATGGCCACGATCGACAGCCCGCTGTATAAGAACCAGAACGCTCGCACCCCGGCCGGAGCGATCGTCGGGCGAGCTGCCGCAGTGAAAATCATCGCCAGGAGCACCGTTGCCATCGCATAGAGGTAAACCCAGCTAATTCGGTCCATGCTCAGGAGCAAAGGGGATTGGAAGAGGACTTCCGGTTGCCAGACGGAAAACTTGAAGACTTCGGGGATACGAAGTGAGAGCAGCATCCCAACGATCCACACCAAGCCCGCAAACACCGCGCTTACGGTCCATTGGGTGCGGGTGGCCTGGTTTCTCAACAACCAGGTGGCCATACCGGCAGTCACCAAGATGATCAAAAGCAGAATGGTCAAGGTTCACTCCAGCCACTACCCAGCCACGTTTGCGGCATAGCATACCATGGAAGGCGGCGCATGCTATACTAACCAGCAAGGGAGCTGAAATGCCGGGAACGATTCAGGGTTTATTCATCAAACCCGCTTCTGGCCAGCCGATGCGGCCAGTTGCGAGCATCTTGTTTATTGCCAAGAAAGGCATTGAGGGCGATAACGCTTTCGGCCGAAGCCGTCGCCAGGTCTTGATCGTAGACCAGGCTATCCTAAATAAGTTTGACCTCCAACCCGGGGATCTGCGGGAAAATATCACTCTAGAGGGGCTTGATTTACGCTCGGTCCTGACAGGAAGTTTGCTAAACCTCGGACAATCAACCTTGCTTGTTCAGGGTGAATGTACCCCCTGTTCACAGATGGATGACATCAGGCCTGGCTTGCAGAACGCGCTTCAGTCACAGCGAGGGATTCTTGCCTCCGTCGTGAAAGGCGGTTCTGTAAGAATTGGTGATACGGTTTCTATTTCCCCTCCCCCATCCTAACGCTTTATCTGCCTGATCCCGAAATACCAGCAATCCAGACATCGTGCGCTCAGTTTGGCGACCGTCACGGCAGATCTGTCCAGTGCCTATTCCAGCTATGCTATACTCTATTTCGCTTAGTTCGAGGCTCCTGAGCTATGTCTAACTCATAGGCCTGAGTAATCAAAACCAAGCTAGGGATCGCAAAAATTTATACGATATATCCAGACTAGGCTTCTGGTTATCACCAACACCGTACTAAAGGACATTTGACATGTCGACCGTTCAAGCAGTACGTGGAACACGTGATTTCTATCCTGAGGATATGAGCCAGCGCCAGTGGCTTTACCGGCATATCCGAAGCGTCTCTGAGAGTTTCGGGTATCGTGAATATGACGGCCCATTCCTGGAGAAGCTTGAACTGTACGCAGCGAAGTCAGGCGATGAGCTGGTCAAAGAGCAGTCCTACGTCTTCGCCGACCGCAGCGGTCAAATGATTGCTCTTCGCCCGGAATTGACGCTTTCGTTAGCCAGGATGGTCGCGCAGCGAGGGAAATCACTCCTGCTGCCCCTTCGCTGGTGGTCATTCGGTCCCTTCTGGCGTTACGAGCGCACCCAGAAAGGTCGGTCACGAGAGTTCTTTCAGTGGAACATCGATTTGGTAGGCGTGGATTCTACAGAAGCAGATGCGGAAATGATCGCCATCGCTGCTTCATTTTTCAAACTGGTCGGATTATCCCCTGCCCAGATCCGTATCAAGGTCAACAACCGCAAACTTGCGGAATCGCAGTTGAACAAACTAGGCATTCAAGCCGAGAAACGCGAGCTTGCTTTCCATTTGATTGATCGACAGGAAAAGATGAGTGCTAAAGCCTGGCGCGAGTATGCACTTGAGCGCGGCCTGGATTCGGCTCAATTCGATGCCCTGGGATCCTACCTTTCCGACTTGATGGCATGGGAAAATTCGCCCGACCTGCGGCAGTGCTTTGAAGCATGTTCGTCGCTCGGGATTAAAGAATATGTAGAATACGATCCATCTGTCATCCGGGGCCTCGATTATTACACAGGTACGGTCTACGAAGCGCGTGACGTGAAAGGCAACCACCGGTCAATTCTCGGCGGAGGACGGTACGACAATCTCGTCGCCGATGTCGGTGGAGAACCGCTTCCTGGGACTGGTTTTGCAATGGGCGACGTCGTTTTCAGCCTTGTTCTCGAAGAGAATGACGTATTCCCGGATCTTGCAATAAATCCGGCTCAGATCTTCGTCACAACGTTCAACGAGGATATGATCTCTGCCTCCCTTGAACTGGCCGCTGAATTACGGCGGGCCGGCCTCTCGGTCGAATGGTATCCGGAAGCCGTCCGGCTTCCGCGCCAGCTGAAGTATGCGGATCGACAGGGAATTCCAGTCGCCGTCATCCTCGGACCAGAAGAACTGCAGCGGGGCGAAGTCGCGATGAAGGATCTAATCAGCGGTCAGCAGACAAGCATCCCTCGGGCTGAGCTGGTTGCCGCAGCCCGAAAGGTTTTAGACAACCTCCATACGTGATCGACTGCAGCTTGGCCTGGGAATCGGCTTCATGTTAGAATTACCTCCAACATGGTGCCTGTAGCTCAATGGCAGAGCGCCTCACTGTGGATGAGGAGGCTGCGGGTTCGAAACCCGTCAGGCACCCCATAAAACGCCCGGGCGGGCGTTTTTTATTCTTCAATAGCTCCCGTGCCGATGTACCCTTTTTCTAATTCCAAACGAATTTGGTCAGCCTGTCCAAGTCGTCCCGGGGTCAGGACAGAGCTGTTTACATTCTCGATCACAATGGGAATGGGCACCAGCTCGGCCGGGGCGCCTGCCAGGATCGCTTCCCACAGCTCCTCTAGGCGCTGTTCTGGAGCCGGGCGAACTGTCGCGATCCAGCTGCCTGCTAAATTACTCGAAGGTTCTGATGTGCCAAGGAACGAAAATCCGGCCGGAAGTTGCAATGCATCCAGAAGTGGCCGAAGTTCAGGCGCTACCCATACCACCTGCAAACCCATTTCTTCTGCAGTTACAAGTGCGGCTCGGGCCGAACGGTCACTGAGTTCATTCAATGCAACATAAGCCGGATACGAAAAGTACGGCGGGAATGCTGGCCGGCATAATCCGCAGAAGAAGACTCCCCCGTTAATAAAAGCTCGGTCCAATTGGCGGCCGCCTCGAGTTTCGAAGCTCTGAAGAGCTCCGATGCGCCAATCAGGGGTTAGCATCGCCGCGATGTATCCCGAAAGAAATGCAGCCTGGTCCATTCCTGAACCCGAGTTTCCAAGAATCCACATATTGGGCTCAGCAGGCAAGCTTTCTGCAGCAACTGCGATAAATGTGCGGTCTGGGTATCGTCGTACAACTGCCAGGAAACTTTCATCAGGATATATCATGATGATAGTTCGCTGAGATTCATCGAATTTAGCGGGCAGATCGCTCACCTTTTGAACGACCAAGCTGTCACGCTCACCAAGCTGCTGAATTGCTGCTTCCAGGCGCCGTGAAAAGTCGTCCTCGCTCCCCGGCGGAAGCACTAAGAGCACCTGCTGCGGCTCTGGCGCAGGACTAGGCGTCACCGTGGCATAGGCCAGTGTTTCCATGTCCGTTGGGGTCACCAAGTCCTGGCTGCCACTACCGCGGCACGCAGCCAGAACAAGCGCGGCAAGTACGAGTGGCAACACTGCCCGCCAGCCTGCTTTGCTCGGTGGTAACGATGTGGAACACGGTGATCGCATAGCTGACATTCTACACTGAAGTTGGACTTACCCAATAAATTCGTGCTGATTCCCCTGCCCAAGGGACAATCCAACATACAAATTCCCACAACTGTTCTCGCACGTGATACGATTTATCTCTATGACGAACAAACAGCGTACCGCCCTAAGCCGACGAGATGCGCTGAAGCTGGGCGCAGTCGGGTTCGGTGCTCTCTCAGCACCGAGACTTGCCCGAATCGAGCAGGACTCTGGCTTCCCGGAGGATGAAAGACTTGGCCGTGTTGCATTGGCAAGCGTAGATGTTTGCCAAAGACCCGACGCGACCACCTCTGCAATCAGCCGCCTTTATGAAGACGCTGTCCTCCCCTGGTACCGGGAGGTCGTCGGATATCACCCTTACCGCGTCAATCAACGTTGGGTCGAGACTCCGGAGGGCTATATCTGGTCCGGGGGACTGCAGCCGGTTGAAAACAGGCCAAATCAACCCGTTGATTCTCTCCCGGAGAGCAGCCTCGGAAAGGGAATGTGGGTTGAGGTGACTTTGCCTTGGGTCGACATCTTCCTTGAAAACCCGCCAGCCAGATCACCGTCCCTCAAAGAAAATCCGGCTCCACGACTTTACTACAGCCAGATTCTCTGGGCGGACGAAGTGAGAGTATCTTCGAATACCGGCCTGACCCTCTATCGCCTGACAGAAAAGTTCGGCTATGGCGATATATTCCTCGCTGATGCCAGGGCGTTCCGGCCGCTTACCCCGTCCGATCTGGAACCTCTCGCTCCACAGGTCGAGCAGAAGCGGGTCGATGTCGACGTCACCCGCCAATCGATGTCTTGCTACGAGGATGAAAGGGAGGTCTACTACTGCCGGGTATCCACTGGGGCTAAATTTAACTCCTCCGGAGAAGCCGTTGACGAATGGGCTACCCCCCTGGGGGAACATCCGATCTGGCGGAAGGTTATTTCCCTGCATATGAGCGGTGGTACGACCGGGGGAGGGTATGATTTGCCTGGAATCGGATGGACGACCCTCTTCAGCGGTAACGGAGTAGCGATTCATTCAACTTTCTGGCACAACAATTTCGGCGTTCCCATGTCGCATGGTTGCGTGAACGCAAAACCGGCCGATGCGCAGTGGATATTCCGCTGGACAATGCCACATGTAGCTTCAGATCCCGGAGATATAACGATCTCGATGCCGGGTGGAACACATATTCGCATCATCGAAAGCTGAATCAACTCAAGTTTCACGCTACAATACGCCCATGACGTCTGCTACCGCGACCGCTGCTGCCAGCCCAAATATCGCCTTGATCAAGTACTGGGGGAACCGAGATGATGCGCTGCGCATCCCGGCCAACGATTCGCTCTCATTCACCCTGTCAAGATTGGAAACTCGTACCCAGGTGGTTTTCTCGGACGATCTCGCTGATGACCGTTTGATCATTAATGGCTCGGAAGCCGAGGAGTTATCGCGTGCCCGTGCGTCCTCGCTTCTTAAGCATGTCAGAGAGCTTTCGGGGTGCAGATCCTTTGCGCAGATCGAAAGTGAGACAAATTTTCCCACCGCTGCAGGTCTGGCCTCTTCGGCGGCTGCATTCGCGGCCTTAGCGCTCGCCGCCAGTACCGCGGCCGGCTTAGATCTACAGGCGCGCGAGTTATCATGCCTGGCGCGGCTTGGATCTGGCTCAGCAGCCCGGTCGATTTATTCAGGCTTCGCACTACTCCACGCCGGAGAGGATCATCAATCCAGCTTCGCCGAACAGCTTTTTCCAGTGTCCCACTGGCCGCTGATCGACTTGATAGCCGTCGTTGAATCTGATTCGAAATCCGTCGGGTCTACGAGCGGCCACCAGCTAGCAAACTCCAGCCCGTTGCAGGATGCCAGAATTCGGGATACTCCACGCCGTCTTGATCGAACTCGCCAGGCGATAGCGGCTCGAGATATTGAAGCACTGGGGACCATCTGCGAGCTCGATTCGAACATGATGCATGCCGTGATGATGACATCGGCTCCCCCACTGCTCTACTGGTCCCCCGGCAGTATCGGTCTCATGCACCGTATTCAAAGATGGCGTGCAGCCGGTGACCCGGTCTTTTATACCATCGACGCCGGGCCGAACGTCCACTGCATCACAGTCCCTGAATTTGCTGGGGTGCTCGAGGCCAGACTCTCCGAAGACGCTGCAATTGAGCAAATATTCCAGGCACCGATGGGTGAAGGCGCACGGCTGCTGTCGAACTAACCTGCTTGCAGGCGGGTGATATAATCCTCGCGAATCATTTCAAATCGCATCTGAGGTATTCGTGTCTGATCTTCTGCTTTTCTTCGTCGTTCTTGGAACGCTGCTCCTGGGCCATGAATTCGGACATTTTCTCGCTGCGCGCTGGCGAGGCATCAAGATAGAAGAATTTGGGATCGGCTATCCGCCTCGCCTGGCAACCTTGTTCGTCATCGGTGAGACTCGCTATACTCTGAACTGGATCCCCTTTGGAGGTTTCGTCCGCCTTACAGGTGAGGATGATCCAGACGCCCCGGACGGACTTTCTGCTGCGA
The DNA here is from genome assembly GCA_034430595.1 of Anaerolineales bacterium. GTDB lineage: Bacteria > Chloroflexota > Anaerolineae > Anaerolineales > E44-bin32 > E44-bin32. The sequence continues at coordinate 28,512 of DAOUEL010000064.1, forward strand.
GCAAGCTCACACGCTCAATCGTCCTGTTGGCTGGACCCGCGGCGAATGTCGCCATCGCCTTTGTTGTCTTCATTGTTGCCTTTAAGTTCGCTGCCCCCGACTTCAATCGCGTTCGTATCGGTGAGGTGTCACCTAGCTCTCCGGCGCTTACAGCGGGCATCGAGGTCGGTGACATCGTTCAGTCGATCGAAGGGACATCCATCGCTGGTTTCCAGGACATGCAGGATATCACTCGTGATCACCTGGGACAGCCGATGGAATTGACACTTGAACGGGCAGGAGAGCTGCTGACCGTTTCGCTTATCCCGCGCACGGACTACCCTGAAGGCCAGGGGCCGATCGGGGTAACGCTCAGCTACCCGACCGCCCAAACCTCCTGGGGCGAATCGATCAAACTCAGCATCAATTCAATTATCTCGCAGGTCGTAGCGATCCTGCGCCTACCAGGCCGTTTGCTCAGCGGAAATGCGGCCCCGGAAGAAGCACGCGTGAGTGGCTTGAAGGGCATCTACGACATGCTTGGCTGGGCCAGCTCTATAGACCGCACATCTGAGCTGCCATTCATCACGATGAACCTGGTGGGAGTAATCAGTGTTGGATTGGCACTGGCGAACCTGCTGCCCTTCCCGGCGCTGGATGGGGGTCGTCTGATGTTCGTCCTCTTCGAACTGATCTTTCGAAGGAAGATCTCTCCCCAGCTGGAGGGGTATGCCCATGCAATTGGATTTGCGATTCTCATCATTCTCATGATTTACATCAACTTGCAGGATTTCGTAAATCCAATCCAACTTCCATAACAGGTGAAGCGTAATTATGGCAGATGATTTTGAAATCCTGCTTGAAGCACTGAGCGACGAGCAGCTGCCCCTGCCCCTGGCAGATTTAATCGCACTCTCCGATCTTAGCCGTGAACGGCTGGATCGATTCTCCAAGACTTGGCTAGATCTCTCGGTTGAGCGACAACGATTATTGCTTTCGACACTCGGGCAGCAGGCTGACGAGAAAATTGAATTGTCCTTTGAGGCAATCAATCGTGCTGCTCTTTCCAATCCCGATGCCGATGTTCGTCGTATTGCCATTAATAACCTGTGGGAATGCGAGGACGCCAATTTAATTCCTATCTACCTTGGAGCACTGGCGAACGATCCTGGGCCAGGTGTGCGAATCGCCGCGGCTGAGGCTCTCGGCCGCTTCGTACTGTTAGGTGAAATTGCAAAGATTGCCCCTGAGTACTTGGCCGAAACTGAGGATGCGCTTCTAGCAGCTACCGCCTCTAACTGCCCGACGGACCTCTTCCAGGCGTGCGTTGAGGCTCTGGGATACTCGTCTCGCCCGGAGGCAACCGAGATTATTTCCACGGCATACGACGAAGGCGATGAATCTCTTCAAGGATCGGCACTCATCGCGATGGGACGCTCGTATAGCGAGCAGTGGAATCCCATCGTGATGGATGAATTGATCAGCCCCTCACCGATCCTTCGAAATGAGGCTGCACGAGCAGCAGGCGAGTTGGAAATAAAGGAAGCCGTGGGTTTATTGATCGACTTGCTGGAAGACGCCAATGATGAAGTTCGCAGCAGTGCGACATGGTCCCTGGGATTGATTGGCGGAGACCATGCGCGAACTGCTCTCTCAGAACTGCAAGCAACAACGTTGGTTGATGATCCGATCAGTGAAATCCTGCAAGACGCTCTGGACCATATCGACTTTCTGGACGGCACACCTGACTTACTTCTCCTGGATATTGACCCTGACGATGAGGATGCGGTCGGTTGATCCATCTCCTTCAAGTATTTGTGGACAACATTGTACCGATCGTCCTCGTCGCCGGTGCTGGATTCGCCCTCCAGCGATTGTTCAAGATCGATCCACGCCCGCTTTCAATCACCGTTTTCAACGTCCTCACTCCAGCTCTGGTTTTTAATTTACTGGTCGAGAGCACGATACCTGCTGACGGGGCACTCCGCCTAGCGCTATTGGCTACCCTCGTTGTCCTGAGTTTGGTTCTCCTCAGCTGGACTCTTGGCCGGGTGCTCCGGCTCGAAACACGAACGATTGCGGCCTTGATTCTCAGTGCTTCGTTCCTGAATGCCGGGAATTATGGTTTGTCTCTTAACCAGATTGCACTCGGGTCAGTTGGCCTGGCCTGGGCCAGCATTTACTACATCACCAACTCTCTCTGGACAAACTCGCTAGGTGTTATCGCCGCCCAAGCAGGTCGGATGCCTGCTTTCAACGCAGTAAAAGGGCTGGTCCGTGTACCCGCTGTCTACGCCGTTATACTTGCCTTTAGCTTTCGATTATTCCAGATTCAGCTTCCTGCTTTTATCCTCGAACCTATCGGACTTCTTTCGAATGCGACCGTTCCCGTGATGCTGCTTGTGCTTGGAATGCAGATCGGCAAGGCTGGACTTCCCAATCGCTGGAATTTCCTGGCAATTGTGTCGGTATTACAACTCATCGTTGCTCCATTCATCGCCTGGGGACTTTCGCAAGCTCTCCGGCTACCCTCTCCGGGAGCAGAGGTCGCAGTGATAGAGGCAGCCATGCCAACGGCAGTCCTCGCGATGATTATTGCCCTCGAGTTCGATGTTGAACCCGAGCTGGTGACTTCGTCAGTTGTCCTGACGACCCTTCTTTCTCCCATCACAATCACACCGATTCTCGTGTTGTTGGGAGTTGGATGAGCAAACGACGTACCTTCGGTTTGACCCTGCTCCTGGCGATCGTGTTCAGTCTACCGAGCGAGGCAACCGCTCAAGATGATCAGATCCACACCGCTGCCACAATTCGTTTTGGCAGCTCGATTCAGCTGGCAGTATCCACGACCTCGGGCACTCCGATCTTGCGCGCAGCCATCTTTCTGCGGACGGATGCTTCGGGATCAACTCGTGTCGAGTACGCCGAACCCACAGAGCAGGATCCTGCAACGGCTACAATTTCGCTCAATCCTGCGTCAATCGGGTTATCGGCATTTGAAACGCTCTACTATCACTGGCAAATTGACCTGGAATCAGGGCTGGTGCTTCAAAGTGAGGAACTCCAACTTGATTATAAAGATGATCGCTTCAACTGGGAGCGGCTTGAAGCCGATTCGATCAAGGTCCTTTGGCATAACCGTGATCTTCAGGACGCTCAAGACGCACTCGATACGGCACATACTTCTCTGGAGACGATTGCGCAATCTTATGCGCTGTTCCCCTCCCGAACGATAACAGTTGTTCTGTACAACAACAGCCGCGAGCTGCAATCCGCACTTGAGCTTGAAGGTGCTGCCTGGGTTGGCGGGACATCACGTCCTGAAACAGGCATCATGCTCGTCTCTGCCCCGTCTGGGCCGGAGGGACTGATTGAACTGGAACGGCTGATACCCCATGAAATGGTGCACTTGCTGATAGGTCAGCGCTCAGACAATGGCGTTCTTTGGACTCCGACCTGGCTGGCTGAGGGTATGGCAACGCTTGTGGAGGGCGCTCCTTCTCCTGCCCGGCGCGAGGCGTTGATCGCTGCCGCAGATGAGAGATCCCTCATCCCGCTCCTCGATCTTTGTGCTGCATTTCCGGCTTCGGAGCAGCAGGCTACATTAGCCTACGCTGAAAGCGCTTCCTTCGTGCGCTATCTACTGGACATCTACGGCCAGGGTGGCCTGACGCTACTTCTCGATGCCTACCGTGAAGGCACAACCTGCGAAGGGGGCCTCGCCCGTGTGTATCAGCGCCCGATATCTCAGCTTGAAGCGGAATGGCAAACCTCTATCGGTGTAACACCTTTTAGATCTTCCTGGCTGTTGTTCGTACTTCTGGCTGTGGTTTGCCTGTCAGCAGGGTTCTTGATCTTTCGAAGAAGCCGGAGGAATAAGTCAGCCTCCCTCACTCGGGAATAGAATCATGACAACGAAACCAGGAACACTCGTATTTGACCTTGAAAGCCAGCGTCTGGCCGATGAGGTTGGTGGCTGGTCGAACATCGCCGCGATGGGATTTGCAGCCGGGGTAACCCTTGAGGTCGAGACGGGGAACCTGCGCGTGTTTCTCGAGCAGGATTTGCCGGCCTTGATCGATGATCTACATGCTGCCACGCGTGTTGTCGGATATAACGTGCTGCGCTTCGACTTTGAGGTACTTCGACCTTACGGTTTACAGATCGATCGCGCAATGCTCGCAAAGACAACAGACATGCTGCGAGATATAGAATTATCGCTTGGCTTCAGGCTTGGCTTGGATAGTGTCGCTGAAGCGACGCTTGGTGAGCATAAGACGGCTGACGGGGTTCAATCCGTTCGTTGGTACAAATCTGGCGAGATCGAAAAGGTCATCAAATACTGCGAGCAAGATGTGCTCGTCACCCATCGTGTATGGGATTTCGGCCGGGAAAACGGATACGTGCGCTACTTCGACCGGCGCGGAGGCCAGCGGAAAGCCCCGGTAGCCTGGAAATAGCCGGGTCAGTCCTCCCGCTCTCCAATCATTACTGCGATAGCGGATTCCGGGCTGCCTTCTTTGCGCCAAACCATAGGTTCGAACCCATGTTCGGCGGAAAGGGCCAGGGCGAATGCCGCTCCAATTCCTGGCTCGTGCCTGAGCTGGTTGTAGTAAGCAAGATATTGCTGTGCTTTGGATTCAGGCGGAACCGTGGAGACTGGGTTGTAAAACTCGGTGATGAAAAACATCTTACCTGGATAGCGGTGACGGTAGGCTTCGTACGTTCGACCGCCATCAAGAGCGTTCAACCCGAAGGTATCCCGCCACTGGCAGTGAACCCCGATCCAATCCGCATCAAAGACAGCCTGCCCAGCCTGCTCCAGGAATAGATTCGCATCTTCCTGCCAACCAGGAATACCCGGACCGGGTGCCAGTCCAGGAAAACCAAAGCGAAATTCTGGAAAGCGTTTTTTAAGTGACCCCAGGACTTTAACAAACCACTCTGCAAACTCGTGTCCATCCTGCCAGGTCCTATTCCACCCCGCAAATTGAAGATTGGGATTTGCATGCAGTTCCACCTCTCGCACACCCAGCTCGTAAAAACGACCTAAATCTGTTTCGATTTGTGCGACAAATTGCTCTGCCTGCAGTGGCTCACGGCTGAAATCTGCGCTGGCCCGCACCATAATCAGCATACCCGGCCGGATTTCGCGCAACGCCAGTACTGTCTCATCCGAATCCATCAGGCCGAGCTTTACCGCCTCTAACTTTGCCAGCTTGACGATCTCCAGATCTTCATCGGTTAGCGGCCCATCGACGCGTCCGTGGGCTCCAATCAAACAACGCCCGGCTGCCCACGAGAGGGCTTCGATCGATTTGCGGTAGCTCCCCTCCGGCCAGACCATGTAGGGTGTTGGATCGAGAATGTCCTTCGGGAAGTTCGTCTCTTTCCGTTCTGTGGCGCCATCACGTTTGAGCGTTAGATGAAGATGAGAGCCGGTTGATGCGCCGGTTGAATCTGCAAGACCAATCACCTGGCCGGCTTTAACTGCCTCGCCGACATGAACAAGAGGCTGTGCCAGGTGGGCGTAGACCGTTTTATAACTATCTTTGTGACGAATACGCACATGAATCCCGTAAGGGTGATCCCTTGGGTTCGTATGTACCTCGAATACTTCACCATCCGCACAGCAGTAGATATTGGATTTCGAGAACGCTCGAATATCCAGGCCTTCGTGAGCCGGCACTCCAAAGCGGCTGTAAATTTGTGGATTTGCGCCAAAGGGCTGGGTAATCACGGGAAAATCTGTCGGCCAAAGCAGGTAGAAGGGTTTGCGCTTTTGGCCATATCGGTCTTGTTCGTCAACCCGCTGCCGCAGTTCTTTCTCCAGCTGTTTCGGTTCTGAAGCCTCAATGATGTCAAGCCGGACACCCGGAAATTGAGCCTGCAGCCATTCTTCAATGTCCCCTTCAAGTGGATACGCTTCGGGAGCCCGCGGCAGGGTCACAACCTGGGCCGGAAACATATATCTGCCGGCCGTCCCAGGATCTTTGGTGAGGTTGACCCCATACTGCATCACATAATCCCGGCAAGCCCGTACCCAGGACCAGTAATCTTCACGTGGAAGCAGGATGATTTGATATTCCATAAGATGAGCTCTCCGCTATGAAAATCCCAGACGTCGGGCTTTAAGTGAAACGAATCGGCCCTGCCCGATGACAATGTGATCCAGTACTTCAATATCCAATATTTTCCCGGCCTCAATGATAGTCCGCGTCACGGCTACATCCTCCGGACTGGGAGTTGGATCCCCGCTGGGGTGGTTATGAGCCAGGATGATCGCGGCGGCCTGTTCTCGTACAGCCTCCCGAAAGATCTCGCCCACTCGAATAAAAGAGCTGTTGAGCGAGCCGCGGTAAACCTCAACGGTGCGTATAAGCTGATTTCGTGTATCGAGCAGTAAAACACGAAGATGCTCCCTCTCCAATGCACTCATCTCATAGAGCAGTAATGCCGCAGCATCTTCCGGAGACTGGATCTTTATCTTCTCTTCGGGGACTGCCGCTGAAAGCCGCCGACCAAGCTCAATCGCCGCTTTAATTTGAGCCGCTTTGGCCGGACCTATCCCGCGTTGAGATTTCAGTATGGCATAACTCATCCTGTGCAATCCTGGGAGACCTCCTGACTGCGCGATCAGCTTCTGGCTAACTTGAACGGCGTTCAAGCCGGCCAAACCAGTGCGAATGAGTATCGCCAGAAGTTCGGCATTGGAAAGCGCTTTCGCTCCGAGCGCCGCCAGTCTCTCACGCGGACGATCTCCTGCATCGAGATCTTTGATCCGGTATCCTGCCTGTAATTCCCCCATGCTGCACCTCCCCTTGAGCGCAGTTGCGGGGACTCTACAGCAGCAAAGGAGCGCTGTCAACGCAGTGGTCCGGAAATTGCATTCGCTAATCATGCACATGCTATAATGCCGCGCATGAGGAGAATCCTATGGCGAACGCGCTCGGCCTAACATCGCTCGGCAAGCTTTTTACGATCCTGACGGCTTTCATCGGAGCTTTCCTGGCCGCGCTCTGGGTCAGTCTGGTCGTCTGGACATGGCGCGATATTCGATCTCGCTCTCCCGACCGTCTCGTTCAAATCCTGGCAGCAGTCGTCGTTGCTGTTCTTAATCTGCCGGGGTTGATAATCTATTGGATCCTGCGGCCGCCAATGACGCTTGATGAACAGTATCAAGCCACCCTGGAAGAAGAAGCTCTATTGGCAGAGGTTGAAGGCCACTCAAGGTGCCCGGGGTGCAGCGCGGTCATCGAGCCTGAGTGGCAAGTCTGTGCTCACTGCCATACCCGCTTGAGGAAGCAGTGCGCACACTGTGGCGAGCTGTTGGAACTGTCCTGGCAGATCTGCCCGTTCTGCTCTACGCCGGTGCAAGGCGGCGTGGAAGCGGTCCCCGCGGAGTATTAATTTCTACCGCTGCTAAAATGTGAAATAAAAAGAAAAGAGCCTCGGCAATGATCCGGGGCTCTCGCATTTGCCGGTGGTTCTACCCTATTCCACCTCTGCTTAATGCAGCCCAACCAGCATATGCTGCACTCGCTCCGAGCTCATCTTCAATCCGCAGCAGTTGGTTGTACTTGGCCACCCGATCCGAGCGAGCCGGGGCACCGGTCTTGATCTGTCCCATACCGATGGCGACCGCCAGATCAGCGATGGTCGCGTCCTCGGTCTCTCCCGAGCGGTGGGAAACCACTGCCCGCCAGCCAGCGTCACGGCAGAGTTGTACGGCCTCCATCGTTTCTGTGATCGTACCGATCTGGTTCAATTTAACTAAAAGCGCGTTGCAGGCCTTAAGCTCAATGCCTTTGCGGACACGCTCGGGATTCGTTACCAACAGGTCGTCCCCGACAATCTGGACCCTCCCACCAAGCTTTTCGGTCATCAACTGCCAGCCATCCCAGTCATCCTGGGCTAGCCCATCTTCAACCGATACGATCGGATATTGGTCGACCCAACTGCTCCAAAATTCGACCATTCCTGAACTATCAAGCTCCTTGCCCTCGCGTCGCAGATTGTAGAGCCCTTTTTTCGCGTCGTAGAATTCGGAAGCAGCAGGATCCAGGGCGAGCGCGACCTGCTCTCCAGCCTTAAAGCCAGCCTTAGTAATCGCTTCTAAAATGACTTCGACAGCCTCGGCATTTGCCTTCAACGCTGGCGCATAACCGCCTTCATCCCCGACCAGGGCAGTGTAGCCTTTCTCGCGCAGGACTGTCTTCAGCGTGTGATAAATTTCTGCTCCCCAGCGCAAGCCTTCGGCAAAACTCGGCGCACCGAGCGGCATGATCATAAACTCCTGAGCGTCGGTGGACTGCCAACCGGTATGCGCACCACCATTCAGAATGTTCATCATAGGCACAGGCAGTAAGTGGCTGTTCACACCACCCAGATAGCTGTAGAGCGGCAGACCCAACGAATTAGCCGCCGCTTTGGCTGCTGCCAGACTGACCCCGAGAATAGCGTTCGCCCCAAGCCGGGATTTATTCTCGGTGCCGTCAAGCTCGATCAACGCCAAGTCGATCGCCCGCTGCTCAACCGCATCCCAGCCCAAGAGCAACTCGGAAATCTCTTCGTTCACATTCCTCACCGCATTACGAACACCCTTGCCTGAATAGCGATCCTGATCTCCATCCCGCAGCTCAAGTGCTTCATGGATTCCGGTCGACGCGCCAGATGGGACAATGGCTCGCCCCCAGCTTCCGTCAAAGAGAACAATCTCGACTTCGACGGTTGGGTTTCCGCGCGAATCCAGAACTTCCCGTGAATGGATGGCTTCGATGATAGTGTCCATGCTCGTTGAACTCCTTTGTCAGATACACGTCCTGCAATTATAAACCCATCGGGTTTTGTCCCCTGGCTTTCATTATCCGTTCGGTAGTGAAGAGACGTCATCGGGCTGCGTGATAAAATCGTGATCATGTCTGAATCTCCTGCGTATTTCGACCACTCCGCAACGACACCGCTTGACGAACGAGTGCTCGAATCGATGCTGCCTTATTTCACCCACGACTATGGCAATCCTTCTTCTGTCCATCGCTGGGGGCAGGAAGCCGAAGCGGCGATATCTTCCTCGCGAGAACGAATCGCAAGCGTGCTAGATTGTGAAGGAAATGCACTGAGCTTCACCTCTGGAGCATCGGAGAGCAATAACCTGGCCTTGGTTGGAGTGGCTCTTGCACAGCGGCACAGTAGCGGTTCGAATCAGATTGTCAGCACGGCAGTTGAACATCCATCGGTGTTGAATACCTTACACTGGTTGGAACGCGAACATGGATTTGAAGTTGTTTTGCTTCCGGTGGATTCCGCTGGGCTGGTTGATCCTGCCGCGCTCGAAGCAGTACTTACAAAGCGCACCGCGCTGGCTACAATCATTTATGCGAACAACGAAGTTGGATCCATCAACCCGATAGCAGAACTCGGGACAATCTGCCAGCAGGCCGGAGTTCCCTTCCACACCGACGCGACACAGGCGACCTGCTATCTTCCGATGCGGATCCCGGATCTGCATGTTGACCTGCTATCCCTCGGGGCTCACAAATTCTATGGACCAAAGGGGATTGGACTGCTTTATGTTCGCCCCGGAATGGTCCTGGAACACCTGCTCCACGGTGGAAGCCAGGAGCACGGCATACGCCCGGGCACGGAAAACACTCCGCTTATCGTTGGCATGGCTGAAGCGTTGAACATAGCTTTCGAGGAACGTGATGAAACCGCCGAGAAGCTCAGGGGATTGTGCGCCAAGATCGTATCAACTGTTGCCGAGAAGATCCCGGCATCTACCCTGACTGGCCATCCGAGTAAGAGGCTCCCAAATCACGCATCCTTTGCCTTCAAAGGCCTCGAGAGCAACGCTCTCCTGGCTGCCCTCGATATACAGGGCTTTGCCTGTTCAGCAGGATCAGCCTGTAAGGTCGGCGATCCAGAACCATCGCGGGTGTTGACCGCGATGGGCTTTGATCGTGAATGGTCATTGGGATCGTTGCGCATCTCCCTCGGACGGGCGACGAACGAGCAGCAAGTCGATCGCTTCTGTCAAGTGCTGCCGGGCATCGTCAATCGTCTTCGCACAGCCGTTGGCTGGCAAACTCCGTGAATAGCAGAGAAAAGAGTGTCGCCATTGCGATGAGTGGTGGCGTCGACAGCTCGGTCGCTGCAGCTCTGCTTGCACGTAGTGGTGAAGCTGCCTTTGGCGTGATGCTGCGCCTGTGGAGCGCTGGACCAGCCCACTCCAATCGCTGCTGCACGCCAGCCGATGTGGAACGTGCTCGGAAAGTAGCTGCCCAGCTCGAGCTCCCGTTTTATGTTCTGGATGTCAAAGCGCAATTCAAAAACGTTGTTGTTGATCCATTTATTGATGGCTATGCGAATGGGGTGACGCCGAATCCCTGCATAGCCTGCAACCGCTCCATCCGCTGGCGGCTCCTGCTCGACCATGCCCTGGCATTGGGAGCCAGCCAGCTCGCAACGGGTCACTATGCGCGCGTACAACACCTAGATGGCTCGACTCGCTTGCTGCGTGGAGCTGATCACTCGAAAGATCAATCCTATGTTTTAAGTATCTTGAACCAAGAACAATTGATGCACGCCGTCTTCCCGCTCGGCGAGCTCACAAAGACTGATGTGAGAAGAATCGCGGGCGAGCTGGGCTTGCTGACCGCTGATAGACCCGAAAGCCAGGACCTGTGTTTCCTGGGTGAACAGGATTATCGCACCTTCCTCGAAGAACAGGGAGCTGGAGGGCTCACTCCCGGACCGATCCTAAATACCGAAGGCCAGACTCTCGGAAGCCATCAGGGACTTGCCAGGTACACCATCGGGCAGCGGAAGGGCATTGGAATTTCTTCCAGCGAGCCACTTTATGTGATTGAAAAGAGCCTGGCCGATAACGCCCTTGTCGTGGGGATTCGTGATCAACTGGGAAGTGCAGAATTCACAATCACCAATACAAACTGGATCTCTGGTACGATTCCCAAGAGCCATGACCTGGTGGTCAGAGTGCGCTACAGGGCCTGCGAAGTTCCGGCTGAGCTTAAAAGGCTGCCGGGTGAACGAGTGCATGTTAAGCTCGGCCAGACGCTCCCAGACATCACTCCAGGCCAACAAGCCGTCTTCTACAGTGGCGAGCTATGTCTTGGCGGGGGTATGATCCTGCCATGACCATCCAGGGAGCAGCTTTTGGACTGCTCATCGCGGTTATCCTGCCCGCCACACTGCATCTGCTGCGTGGTGGCAGCCTGAATCGTTTATTGCTCCTGATAGCGTCCGGTTGGATTGGATTCTTCAGTGGTCATTTCCTCGGCCAGTGGCTCAACTGGCACCTGCTTCGAATTGGAGTGATCAACCTCTTCCCCGCCCTCTTCGCCGAACTGCTGGCGCTGCTTCTGACGATCGTACTCGCTGGTCCTGAACGCTCCTCCTCGGGATTGAAACGAGGTACGCAACGCCGCAGACCTCGCAAGTAACCACTATGCTATAATTGCAGCACGATGAGCGAATCTGATTCCGCGAACCATCACGAACCGCCAAAACCAGGCCAGGAAGAAAAGCCCAAAGCAGGCCGCTCGACGATCTGGTTTGTGCTTGCCGCGATCCTGCTGCTCGTATTGGTGGTCGGGATCGTCTTCGCGGTAACAGCGATGGTCCGCAATCCACAGCAAACCGAAACGATTCGCGATATCGTAATTATCTTCGTCGCTGTCGAAGCATTGCTCATAGGCCTGGCGTTGATTGTGCTTGTGATCCAAATTGCCCGCCTGACCGATCTGCTTCGAAATGAAATTGGACCGATTCTCGAATCGACGAACGATACACTGGGGAATCTAAGAGGTACCTCCCGTTTCCTGAGCGAGAATATGGTCAAACCGGTTATCAAGGCCAATAGTTCTCTCGCCGCAGTCCGACGAATCGTTGAACTGCTTGGTTTCAGACGCAATCGAAATTAACAACCCTTTACAACAAGGAGAGTACGAGATGTCAGATCGAAATGGTGATTTCGGTGCTTTTATCTCAGGCTTCGTTATCGGTGGCTTGGTCGGGGCAGCGGTCGCTCTGCTTATGGCACCCCAATCCGGCGAAGATACCCGCACCCTGATTCGCGACAAAGGAATCGAACTCAAGGATAAAGTCGATCAAGCTTCGCAGGAAACTCGGGCAAAGGCTGAGGAAATGGCGAAGGAAGCCCGAATGAAAGCAGAAGATCTTCAGAAGCGCGGTCAGGTTATTCTTGAAGAACAGAAGACACGGATTGAAAAGGCAGTCGAAACTGGGAAGAAAGCTGCCAAGCGCAAGCGGGACGAGATCAGCGATAGCTGAATTTACTCAATTTAAACCGTCGATTATGAAAAAGAATGCGCTCGATTGCGAGCGCATTCTGCTGTTAACTACCAAGCTTAATGTACAAAGATCAGGAATTGAGTTCAGCCAGTGCAAGCGGTAAGAAATCAGCAACATCGCCCGCCATGACCCCGGCCGTGGTCTGGTGCCATTCTCCTGCCATTTCGCCGGCCCTACCGTGTAAATATGCCCCCAGAACCGCCGCGAAAAAGGGTTCGACCCCCTGCCCAAGCAATCCGGCAACAGCCCCGGCCAATACGTCCCCCGTACCAGCATGCGCCAGGGCTGAGGTGGCGAACGGAATCAGCGCCATTCGGTCATCGGGTGCCGCGACGATGGTGTATGCCCCTTTCAATATAACGATATGTCCCCATTCCAGTGCATATTTGGCAGCGACCTGCAGCCGGTCCGCCTGTATCGCCTCGACCTCCAGACCCGTGAGTACAGCCATCTCCCCTGGATGAGGGGTTAGGATGGAATGATGCGGCAGGCGCTCTTGCCATCCATCCAGTTCGACCAGTAATTTCAATCCATCAGCATCGACAACGCATGGCGGAAGCTTGGTTTGCGCATGTGGCTCATTTGCCGGAATGAATCCTATTCCAGCTCGCCCATAATTTTTACTGGCCAGCAGCCGATCGAGAAATGCCCCCGTCGTAGGCTCGGTGCCGAAACCCGGCCCTATCAGCAAGGCAGTTTTCTTCTCGAGACCAGCTCGCAGCACCTCTGCTGCGCTCTCCGCAATAACACCCGTTTCTTCGGGCAAAATCAGCCAAGTTGCTTCGGGGAGAGCGCCGATCAGACCAGAGTATATTTCCTTTATACTTGCCAGAGTCACCAAGCCAGCGCCGACGCGGTAGGCGGCAGTCCCTGCCAATGCTACTGCGCCCGGGAAATTGACCGACCCAGCCGCTACAACTACCTGCCCGAAAGTACCTTTATGGGAATTTCGCGGCCGCGCTGGCACCAGGGGTGCAACGAATGCAGCGTCGGCTAAATCAAGCTTAACTGCGCTCAGTTCATCCTGGTCCGGATCGAGGCTAATATCTCCAACAACCAGGTCGCCGACGTGTGCTGCCCCGGGAAACACGAACTGGCCTGCTTTAGCCGCAGCCAGCGTCACGGTCAGGTCGGCGGAAAGCGCCTCAGGAGCGATCTCGCCGGTATCGCAATCTAGGCCGGAAGGACAATCCACGGCGACGATGACGGGTAGCCGCTTGCGTTTTCCGAGCTCACCCTGCGCTCGCTCAAGCACTTCCTTAGGCGTTCCTTTCAAGGGAAGCTTGAAGCCAGTGCCGAAAACCGCGTCAATCACCATATCTGAGCTTGCCATCAGATTACTTAAGACACGCCAGCGCTGATCCTGCTCGGCGATCGCGACGAGCGGCTCATGCTTCTTGATCCGTACTAAGTTGGTATCATCTTCCTCTCGTTCCCGCGTCAAGTAAAGCGAGAGCTGTGCCCCTGCTTCCGCCAGGTAGTGTCCCACAACCAAACCATCGCCACCATTGTTCCCCGGACCGACGAGTATGACCACCTTCCAGGATCCCACTTCAGGCCAGCGCTCCATAATTACAGAAGCTATCGCTCGGCCAGCATTCTCCATCATCTGGTCATACGTCAGGCCGGCCGCGTTTGCAGCCTGTTCAATGCTCCGCATTTGCTCAACGGTTACAACTTTGGACACCGCAGACTCCTTCAAAGTTCATTCTTATTTGCTGTTAAAGTCCTAGTTCATCCAGCCCAAGCCGCTTCAGGGTGGCACGTTCAGGCACGCCGGTCGCTGGGTCCCAGCCCCGGGCAGCATAATACGTCTGGATCATCTCATCAAATGGGATTTCAAACCCCGCGCTTGGTCCGTCTTCAAGCGGCTGTAGAAATGAGGCCGGCAGACTATCGTGCTCTGCCGTAAAGCCCAGGCGGGTATTGATCAGCCGCTTTAAATTCCAGCCACGCTCACCGCTTTCCAGCAGTTCCTGGAGCGAATAATCCCAACCGGTAGCATGGTTGAGCAGACGCCGAATCGTCTCATGCTCCACGTTAGCAAAAATGCACAATACCAGTGAATTCTGTATCGTGAGCCAGTCTTGATGGCGTGCAACGTTCCCAGCTTTTTCTGCGCCGGCACGACGTTCAAAAAGCTCGACCCCGATTTCCTCCATGGTTTGCCCGATCTCAACCATGTAGTAATGACTCTGATTATGGCACGCACCACGGGGAGAGGTCGCATAGGATAGGGCAACGCCCGTCGCACCGCGCGGATCGTGGTATGGTGCTTCAAGGCCTTTTACCTGGACAGCCAGTTCCCAATCGCCGTAGGTCCTGGCCAGCGCCAACGCCCCATCTGCAAGCAACGCTCCGAGCCCTTCCCGTCTGACAGTTTGGTGAACCAGCCGCTCGACGGCCTCCAGATCTCCCCAGCGAAGCGGTCCGCCGCAGGCAGCGTCATCCAGGTAGCCCTGCTCATACATCAGGAACGCGAGCCCGATGGTATTCGCCAGGCTGATCGTATCCATCCCGTAACGGTCGCAAAGTTCGCCAATTCTCGTGATAGCGTCCATATCGGTCGAACCCAGGTTAGGCCCAAGTCCGATCAATGTCTCGTATTCAGGCCCTTTTCGCTCCACACCGTCCGCCAAGCGCACCTTCCGGCCGCAGGCGATCACGCAGCCATGGCAAGTGCTTACCCCGCTAAGAATGGTCTCGTTCATACTTGGGCCAGAGATGCGCTCGATATTCGTCAATTCGCCGCGCGTGAAATACTGTTTCGGCATCATCCCGAAGTAATCAAACATATCACTGGCACTGGCCGTACCGAAATCGCGCATTCCGGTACTGACGACATCGGTCCTGAGCGAGCGATTTGTGCTGCTCCTTAATTCATTAAATGAATCCCTTTCTACAATTGGGATCTCCCCCAGCCCATGAACTGCAATTGCTTTCAAGTTCTTGGAGCCCATCACAGCTCCCATTCCGGTCCTGCCCGCTACTCGTCCGTGATCACAGAGGATGAGCGCATACGGGATCTGGACTTCTCCGGCTCGCCCGATACAGGCGACGTGTGCAGCAGGGCGGTTTAGTTTGGCGCGGATTCGATCCTGAGTCTGATAAGCATCGCTCTCCCCCCAGAGTTGTCCGGCCGGCATGATTTCAACGACATCGTTTGTAATCCATAAATAAACGGGTTCATGGGCTCGCCCCCTGATGATCAGGGCGTCGATTCCTGCCGCCCTTAGCTGCGGGCCAAGATGCCCTCCGATGTTGGATTCTCCCCAGGCGTTTGTCGCCGGTGACTTGGCGCACACAACCGACCGCCCAACTGCAGGCCCTCTGGTTCCGGTAAGTGGGCCGCTGACGAAAGCCAGTGGCGCACTAGGGCTCAGCGGGTCAAGCTCCGCATCAAGCTGGTCATACAGCAGGTAGGCTCCGAGTGTCGAGCCACCGATATATTTTCGTAGATCAGATGATGGGATCGCCCGGCTCGTTGCCCCTCCTGAACCTAGATCCACCTCAAGAATTCGACCGAAACCCTCCATCATGCTGGGTCTGAGCCATTAGGTGTCGTAAATTCTGCCTGGCCTCGATTGGATCGAGCCGGGGCTGGCGGAATCTTGCTCATGGCATACTCGGCCATCGCGGTAATCGTCAGGCTTGGATTTAAGCCGGGATTTGCCGGGAGGACCGACCCATCAACAACATAGATCCCTGGCGCGCCAAAGAGCTCAAAGTCCGTGCTGATGGCTGCAGTCTCCGCCGAATTTCCCATCGGCACACCTCCCAGTATGTGGGCTGTCATAGGGATATTCGCCGCTCCCTCCACGATATTGCCCATTGGGTAGCCGGGTAGTTTTTCCGCCATCCGGCGAGTTACGTCATGCCCGATAGGGATTTCTGCCTGAACCGGGGAATCGACCTGCCGATCCGAAGTCAATCCATGCTTGAACCCGGTTCCCAGACCACGTCCCGGCGAGATCCGCAACCAGGTATCCTCGGTTTGCATGACCAGCACCCCGAATGTTTTCCTGCCCCAGCTTGGGACGAAGTGAGCTTGAAAAAAACGAACCGGATGGCGCACCGTCTCCCAAACGAGATGGAAAAACCTGCGAATAGTTCCTTCTCCGCTGGCCTCGATCAGAGGCGCTCCCAGCAAACGGTACAAAAACGATGACCCTTCCGGAAAAAAGAAAGGTTCGATATGCGTGACCTCATCAGCCTGGACGACCGAAGCGATCGCCACACCCTTGGTATGGTTGGCGTCCCTGCGTGAATCTGTCACGCCAAGCAGGGCTTCACTATTGGTACGCACGTTGCTCCCGAGCGTCTCTGAGATTCCAGGAAGAGTCTTAACTCCATCACGGCAGTGGAATAACAAACGCAGCGTCCCCAGCACCCCGGCTGAAATAATCACATTCTGTGCCAGAACCTTACGGCTCTTCGACCGTACCCACGCGGTTGATGAACGATAATGGATCTCATAACGACCGCCCGTGGAGTCGGAAAGTGCAATGGGTTGCATGTAGGTCACTTCGGATTCAGCCTGAATTTGAGCACCATACTTCTCGGCGAAGAATAAATAGTTCTTGGGCAGCGTGTTTTTAGCATTGTAGCGGCAGCCAATCATGCAACCGCAGCAAAATTTGCAGCCGCTTCTAGCCGGCCCTGCTCCGTCGAAATACGGGTCGGGCACTTCTTCGCCTTCCGGTCCGAAAAACACCCCGACGTGTACCGGCTCAAATGTCTCTTCACGGTCAATGTCTTTTGACACGGACCGCAGGACCTCATCCGCCTCGGCGAGTTTTACAGCTTGTGTTCTGCCGAGCATCCGCTTCGCCGTCTCGTAGTGTGGTTCAAGAATTGTCTTCCAATCGCCAAGCTCCTTCCAGGCGGTCGCCTCGAACGCGGCTTTATCCGGTTCGACGAGCACATTCGCATACCCAAGGCTTCCGCCGCCCACCCCGCTCCAGTGCATGACAAGCACATCAGGAAACAAGGTCATTTGAAGAAACCCAAAAAAGCGCAGCGCTGGCATCCAGAGATAGTTGCGTAGATCCCAGTTTGAACGCGGAAAGTCCTGATCTCGATAGCGGCGCCCACGTTCTAATACCAGAACGCGGTAACCTTTTTCAGCCAGGCGCATGGCCGACACACTACCCCCGAAACCGGACCCGACAATTACGAAATCATATTCCTGGGTGTCCTGGAACTCCGAGTTCATCAACTCTCCAATCCTCAAAATGGTTTAATGACGAACCGTAAAGGGTAGCTTGAGGCGCTCATCCAACGACCGCATTCTACCCCTCGTCCAGCCACTCCGTGTCAAAATAAACGATCTCGCTGTGGTATTCGAGCGGCGCCATGGTTAATGCCTCTTCATCGAAGCACTTAATGATCGCATCGAGATCGATGGCATTCCATTCGCAGTAAAGCTTATTCGTTTGGGTATCCATGAAGGAGTGGAGCCAGGTCGCATCCGTAGAGCATCGCCGGCGGATACCTCGCCACAATTCAATCCATTCATCCTGTGATGCAGGAAATTGCTCTACTTTGTGGACCAGAAGATAGTGCGGCATGCCAAATGCTCCTTTCTATTGAGGCGGATTCAAACCCTCGATCTCAACCAGCCGGCAGCAGCGCACAAAATCCAGCACAACTGGGATGTTCCTGAGAATATAGGCCATGTTTCCCTGGACATTTAGCCGCCTGGTCAGCATGGCCTGAACAGGATCCAGCTCTCCAGTAAAAATCTTCGTGATGTTTGAAATTGGTGCCCGCAGACGAAAGGCAGCTGAGGGTAGATTTTCGAGGTCGTGTTGGTACATTTGGACAGATCGGCAGGCGCCGTGCCAGAGATCCAGGTAAAGACCAACCGGAAGTTCATCGTTCGGCTCCCCTGGATCTGGCTCAATGTTTACGATCATATCGCCTTCCCATTTCTGTGCGACCATTGCATAGCGTTCATCGTGATTGAGCACTCGATACAGTTCTTCGAGCCAGGCTAGGCTCGGGAAGGGATAGGGCATATATCCTCCTCTCGCATCCTTCGAAACATGATTATCCAGCCTGCCATGGCCAGCTGTCAACGCCGGCATTGACAGGCTTTCGAGCGGTCGAGTACACTTCATACCGTTCATGGTGAGGCTTGACGAGTACGAATTCTACGCGGTTTTATCCGGAAGGCTGAATCCACATTACGAATTCCGCGGGATACTATGGCGTGATTTCGAATAGAAATGATGCTTTTTTCTTCATTGCACGCGGACTAAGGTCAAAGTTGAATTTACGAGGATGTGATGGATAAACGTGAAATATTCCTAACGCCTGAAGGTGCGGAGAAATTGCGCCATGAACTGGCCGAGCTTACCGGACCGCGCCGGACAGAACTAGCCCAGCGTCTAAGGCACGCCATCTCAATGGGTGATTTGAGCGAGAATGCCGATTATATCGCCGCAAAAGAACAGCAGGGGTTTCTCGAAGGCAAGATTCAGGAGATCGAGGCTGTTTTGCGATCGGCAACAATTGTCGAGAATGGCGGCGGGGGAGATAAGGTTGAGATTGGATCAACCGTCGTTGTAAAGGAAGACGGACGTGAACCTGAGACTTACCATCTGGTCGGTATCAAAGAAGCAGACCCGCGCAATGGCAAGATCTCAAATGAATCACCGATCGGTAAAGCACTGCTCGGAAAGCGGGCGGGAGAGATCGCGATTGCACGGACACCAGCCGGGGAGATGAAACTGGAAGTCGTGGAAATTCGCGCCTGATTCAGCAAATGAATCAAGAACGAGCAGCTAACCATCGCTGCTCGTTCTTGATCGCTCGATTTACCAGAGGCAGTTCAGCTTTTCCCTAAGGCTTTCAACTCGATCGTCATTCTGTCGAAGAAGCTCTCATTCGGCAGAGCACCCTCTCCGTAGCTGATATCAACCACTCGGGCTTCGATCCGCAACGAGGCAGTTTCCAATTCAACCACCCCACCACTCTCCGCGAGAATGGGATCACCTTTTGCTGAAAGGCGGCTGCGCGTTTCATCGTCATTGAAAGCATAGTTGCTCAGGACAATCTTCGTCACGGTTTGAATATCGTTTTTATCAAAGAGCCAAATCTCGAACCCAGATACTTTCTTCGGCTCGCCGACGCTCATGACCTCCGCAATGCCAACGCCACACTCGCCGAGAAAATCACCGGTGGCCGGACTCTCGATACTGAACGAATCATCATAGAGATCGTCACCCAAGCTATAGGTAGTCCGGAATGTAGCCAAAGGCTGGGCTTCTGGCATTCCCACCGCTGCGGGACTCTCAAAAGACATTGGAGGTTCCGCGGATTCACCTAAATCGTATTCCTCTTGCTCGACATCACCTTCGCGTGTTTCAAGCCGACGGCGCAGGAAAAGCGCCAGGCCAAGGAGAGCACCGAGTAATACGGTTCCGCCGCAAACCGGCAAGATCAAACGCGCTGCCGAACTGCGTGCAGGTTGTTCTTCCTCGCTAGCCGGCTGGGCAGCAGGCTCAGTACTCGGCTCGGCGGTCGCCTCAGCCCCTGAACCGGTCTCGGTTGAAGGCGCGATCTCCGACTCGACCGCCACAAGTGCCTGGAATTTTTGCAACGCACTGGGGCTGACCTCGACGGGATCGCTCCCTACGAGATCCAGCGTCGCATCTTTATAATCCCCCAGGCTATTGAATCGCTCTAAAGCCAACTCTGGATCTTGATTTGCAGCATACGAATCGATCGTCATACGCAGGTAATCGACGCGCAGGTCCTCCCGCAAATCCGCTGGCGTACCATTAACCCACTCCACCGGGCTAATTACCCAGGCGTAAAGTACGCCGAGAACGATGCCCAGGATCAGTGCGGCTACAGCCACAAGTGGAATCCTGGAAGTGAACTGCTTGATTGCATCCATAAGACCTCACTCCTTGGCGCACAATCGAGTTTGATCTATCTACGCGTACGCCTGGTGCCTTGCTACGACCATCGTGATTTTAGGCCGTAGTTCTCGGATAGGCAATCATAGGGGTGCAGGATCTATGCCACTTCCCCTTCCGGCTGCTCAAGTTTCGATAAATCGTATTTCGTCTCACATTTCGTGCAGACGGCATGCTGCCGGTTCTCGGCGACCAAGAGGCCACCGCAGTTCGGGCAGGCTGGTTTCAAAGGACGCTTCCACGACGTGAACTCACATTGTGGGTAGTTCGCACAACCATAGAAAACTCTGCCGCGCTTTGTTCGACGCTCAACCAGCTCACCACCATCTAACGGGCAGTTCACGCCGATTTTTTCGAGCCAGGGTTCTGTATACCGGCAGTTGGGAAAATCAGAACAGCCAATGAACTTTCCATAGCGTCCGTGTCGCACCATGAGGGGGTGGCCGGATTCCGGACAGAGCCGGTCGAGCAACTCGGGCTCTACCTTCATCTCAGGCATCGCTTCCTGCGCTTCAGCTAGTTCTTTTTCGAATGGTCCGTAAAAATCACGGACAATTTCGACCCAATCCTTTGTCCCTGAAGCGACGTCATCGAGCTCAGATTCCATCGAAGCGGTAAAGTTTACATCGACGATGTCAGGGAAGTGGTTGACCAGCAAGTCGTTTACCGTTTCTCCAATTTCCGTTGGAACCAGGCGGCGCTGCTCACGTACGACATAACCTCGCTGGCGTAATGTCGATATGATCGGGGCATAGGTTGATGGCCGGCCAATCCCGTATTCCTCTAATTGACGAATGAGGGTCGCGTCGGAAAACCTCGGCGGAGGCTGTGTGAAATGCTGTTCAGGGTAAATCTCGACCAGTTCAACCGCATCGCCGACGGTCAGACCGGGGAGCTGGTTCATCGTTGAACTGTGCCCCTCCTCGCTTGTGCCATTTGCCTTTCCATTGTTTTCCTGGACAGTGTAGACTTCGAGAAATCCTGAGAACCTCAGTGCTGAAGCCGAAACCCGGAAGAGATAGTGCTTATCGCCATCGGTTCCGACTACCTCCATGCGCAGTGTGTCGTAAAGAGCTGGCTGCATCTGGGAGGCAATGAACCGTCGCCAGATGAGATCGTATAGCTTGAATTGATCGCGGCTGAGATGGGATTTAAGCATCTCCGGCGTCCGGTTGGCGGAAGTTGGCCGAATCGCTTCATGTGCTTCCTGTGCCCCACGGGTCTTGCTTAAATAGCGTGTAGGGGAATCCGGTAAATACTCAGCTCCGTAACGTCGGCCAATCAGGTCGCGCACTTCCTGCAGCGCCCCTTCAGAGACCTGGACCGAGTCAGTACGCATATAGGTAATCAGACCCACCGCCTCATCGCCCGGTAGATCTATGCCCTCGTAGAGCTGCTGAGCCAGGGCCATCGTCCGGCGTGCTGTAAAACCGAAGGCGGACGAGGCGGCCTGCTGCATTGTGCTTGTGGTGAATGGAGCGTAAGGTTTTCGGCTGCGAGTTCCCCGCTTGACTTCGGATACCTGGTAATCTGCCTTTCTCAAATCGCTTTCTAACAAGTCAACGTCTGTCTCCGAATTTAGAACTGGTTTTTCGCCGTCGATATTCATCAATAGAGCCCGAAATGATGGCGGTTTGGCCGGATGGAAGAATTCACCGTCGATTGACCAGTATTCCCGAGGTTCAAATTCACGAACTTCACGCTCGCGATCGACGACTATACGCAAGGCAACGGATTGAACCCGGCCGGCCGAAAGGCGACCACGCACCTTCTCCCAGAGCAGCGGGCTTAAGTTGTAGCCAACCAGACGGTCCAAAATCCGGCGCGCCTGCTGTGCATCGACCAGGTTCTGGTCAATCCCGCGCGGGTGTTCGAAGGCCGCCTCCACCGCTGGAGCGGTGATTTCGTGAAACACCACCCGCCGAGCTAGCTCGGGGTCGATCTCGGCTGCCTCCAGCAGGTGCCAGGCGATCGCCTCCCCTTCCCGGTCAGGATCGGTGGCCAGGTAGACTTCAGCCGCTTTGGCAGCGTCGGCTTTCAAGCTCTTGACCACCTCGCGCTTCTCATTTGGCACCCGATATTTTGGCACGAAGTTGTTCTCAACGTCGACAGACAGCTGCGAACGAAGCAGATCCCGTACGTGTCCCAGAGAGGCCTTGACGGTGTAGCCCTTGCCGAGAATTCGTCCAACCGTGCGCGCTTTCGCCGGTGACTCGACAATCACCAATCGTCCCTGGCGGGGTTTCTCCTTCGCTTTTCGCGCAGTTCGTTTTATTTCCGGAGGTTCAAGGCCCGCATGCGCAGGCGTACGGCCCATTCGATATAGCCCAGTCCCGCAAACAGGACAGACACCCTTTGTTGCAGGCGTACCATTTGATGTGAATGTTGGTGCCGGTTCAGAAATCTCTCTTTTTTGCTTGCATTTGACACAATATGCTTCCACAAAGTTCTCCCTACAGATATCGATCCATGCCCCGTTTCGCGAGCTCATCGACAACCGCTTTTACATCGGCGGCATGGCTCCGATCACACACTAACAGAACATCGCCTGTATCAATTAGAATGACGTTATCAAGTCCTATCAGAACTATAAGTTTCTCGCTATCTAAATCTGCCGCGCTTAATATTAATGAGCCATTGCTCTCGCGCAGCAGCACATTTCCGCTCTGAACAACGTTCCCCTGCTCATCACCTTCGAGCAGCTGCAGCAGCCGGCTCCAATCTCCAACGTCATACCAGCCGAGATCCCGAGCGGGTATCACAAGAACGCTGCGCGCACCTTCCATGACTCCATAATCAATGGAAATCTTATCCAAACCCGGCCATACCCGCTCCACGACTTGTCTTTCAGCTTCAGTTCCCAGGGCGGGTTCGATCTCGCCCAGCGCTGCAGCAAGCTGAGGCATCTGACGCTTGATCTCATCCAACACGGCAGCCACCCTCCAAACGAACATGCCTGAGTTCCAAGCATACTCCCCACTGGCAAGATACTTCTGTGCCAGATCGAGCGAGGGCTTTTCCACAAATTCAGCCACCCGGAATGCCTGCATCCCGGCAAATACACCCGCAGGTGCCCCGAGATGAATATATCCATAGGTTGGATCGGGACCCTCCGGTTCGATGCCGAGCGTAACCAGGCCGCCTTGATGTGAAGCCTTATACGCAGCTGCCAGCAATCCAAGAAAACGATCATGATTCCGAATGACGTGATCCGCAGTCAAACAAGCCATGATTGCATCTTCATCCCGCTGATGGAGTTTTAATGCCGCAAGACCGATCGCCGCAGCATTTCCACGGGGCGCTGGTTCAATGTAGTAATTTTCCGCTGGCAATGCCGGAGTTTCCTGCTGCAAACCCGGAACCAGCTCGGCGATGGTGAGAACAAGGATGTTCTCAGCCGGGATCAAAGGCTCTATCCGCTCAACAGCCATGCGGTATAAGGTGCGCTTCTCAACGAGTTCGAGAAGCTGCTTTGGCCGATTATGCCTTGATAACGGCCAGAGCCGGGTTCCACCGCCCCCGGCCATGATTGCAGCGTAATAATGTTCTCTATCAGCCATCAATTAACCCTGTACCTCACCTGCGGCTCAGCGATACGGACGAAATGCATCCCCCCGGTCCGGCGTACTCGTCCTTTCAACTCCAGCATGGTCAGCACGGCGTTAACCTTCTGTGCATGCAGGCCAGAACGCGCCCCAATTTCATCAACATGAAGCGGGTCCTTGCCAAGCTGTTCAAGCACGGCTCGCTCGTCAGTGTCCTGAGGCAGCACCTGGTCAAAAGAGAGCTGCTCGATTACCAAGCCCAGGTTCAACGTCTCGAGAATCTCTTCCGGCCTCAAGAGCGGATAAGCTCCAGCCTGGATCAGCCGGTTCGTTCCTTTGCTCGCGGGCCGGTAAATCGTTCCCGGTACTGCAAACACATCCCGCCCTTGATCGGCAGCGAAATCGGCAGTAATCAGCGCCCCACTCCGCTCACCGGCCTCGATCACAACAACTCCTAACGATATCCCGCTGATAATCCTATTACGGGCTGGAAAGTTGCGCCCTTCCGGGCTAGTGCCCAATGGATACTCCGACAGTATGCATCCCGATTCTGCTATTCGCTCCGCAAGATGCTCGTGCTCCGGTGGATAGATCCTGTCCAGACCTGATCCAAGAACTGCAATCGTTCGGCCACCTGCGTCAAGCGCTGCCAGGTGTGCGGCTCCATCAATCCCACGCGCCAGGCCAGATACGATGGTTACTCCGACCGACGCAAGGTATTGGGCAATCTCCTGCACCACGGCCAGCCCGTATTCTGTTGGACGCCGTGTCCCGACCAGCGCAACCGCGAGTTGATCGGCCGGGTCAAACTCGCCCCAAAGAAAAAGCAGTATCGGCGGGCTCGCTACTTGTTTCAAGCGCTCCGGGTATTCCGGATCACTCAGCTTGACGACATGGTACCCGGAAGACCTGATTTGTTCGAGCGCAGCATCCAGATCCAGCGTATTACGCATTTGCTCCACGGACTCTGCCAGCTCGAGGTTCAAACCTGCCCTTCGCAGTTGAGCTGGCGTGGCATTCCAGGCTTTCTCGAGATCGCCGAATGCATCTAATAAGTTGCGCAGCCTGACTGCACCGATTCCCTGTATGCGATGGAACCCCACCCAGTATCGAAGGTCGTCCTGCATATCCCCCTCCTGTTCACCCAGCTCCGTCGGGTGGAAGCCGGCTGAGAATACCATAGCGTTTTTACGGGTGTCAAGCGCTTTCCTTCTGATCTGGAAAGCTGGAAAGCATCGGATGAATAATGGTACAATTCGGCCTCACCGGTTTCCGTACATGCTTTTCGTGCACGATTTGACGGCTAACCCAATCTGTCGGGAGCTCTACTTTGCTGCAGTCTGCCGACCGTGTCTCAATCATCTCCAAAGAGATGAATATGCGTTATGAAACCCAACGAACTGAACGATATTCTCGTCCCAAATCGACTGCGTGGACTGTGGCGGCTGATGCGTGGCTACAGGCTTGTGTACCTGGGTGCCAGCTTCGGGCTCGGCATCAGCGCGCTTTCACGAACCGGCACTTACCTGCTCCTGCAGCGTTTAATTGACGACGTCCTCCCCAATCAGCCTACCTCAAAAATCCTCATTCTGTATGGCCTTTCGTTCATCGCACTTGCTGTCGTAACCGGCGGATTCACATTTATGAGCGGCAGCCTGGCCGCCAGGACGGCGGAAGGCTTGGCGCGCCGGCTGCGGAATAACCTCTTCGATCACATCCAGCACCTGCCTTTCCAGTACCATGACGCCACCCCAACCGGAGAGCTGATTGAGCGCTGCACCTCGGACGTCGATGCGCTGCGTACATTTTTTGCAGATCAGGTTATCAACGCGGGGCAAATCGTCGTTCTATTTGCAGTCAATATCAGTGCAATCATCAGCATCAGTCCAGTTTTAGCACTGCGATCGGTCCTGATTGTCCCGGTGCTGGTGGGCATCTCGTTTTTCTTCTTCCGCCGTATCTCCGATGTCTACGAAGCCTATCAGGAACAGGAAGCAATACTTTCAACGACACTGCAGGAAAACCTCTCTGGAGTACGGGTGGTCAAAGCTTTCGCTCGCCAGGATTATGAAATTGATAAGTTCGAACGAGAAAATTGGGAGAAGTTCCTGCGGGGCCGTAAATTAATCCTGATGCATGCACTCTTCTGGCCATCCTCGGATTTGCTTTCAAGCTTCCAGATGATCATCGGCCTGGGCATGGCTGCCTTGATGACGATCAATACCGAACTTACGCTCGGCTCGTATGTGGCTTATGCCGGTATGATCCTATGGATCATCTGGCCGATGCGAAATTTAGGTCGGCTCATCGTTCAGATGTCAAGCGGCATCGTCTCGTTCGGACGCGTGAAGGACGTGATCAAGGCCGAACGGGAAGAGATGAGCGTGGGGATCGAGCCAGCGCTGAACAATCTGCGTGGCGCAATTCGTTTCGAAAACGTGGGCTTTGCGTATGGTGACGGCGCCGAAATCCTGCATGAAATCGATCTCGTCTGTGAGCCTGGCCAATCAATTGCCCTTCTCGGTACAACCGGATCAGGAAAAACCTCCCTGGTTAATCTCCTGCCGCGATTCTACGATTACACCTCCGGCAGCTTGACGCTGGACGGCGTCGAGCTGAAGGAATACTCCAAGCGTTTCCTGCGCCGCAGCATCGGCATCGTTGAGCAGGAACCTTTCCTGTTCTCACGCACGATTCGAGAAAACATCACACTCGGCGTCGGGCGAGATGTAAGCGATGAAGAAGTAATCGAAGCTGCACAGGCAGCCGCGATCCACGAAACGATTCTCTCTTTTCCCCAGGCTTACGACACGCTCGTTGGAGAGCGCGGCGTGACGCTTTCTGGCGGCCAGAAACAACGCGTTGCGATTGCGCGAACGATTCTCAAGGATCCGCGCATATTGATCCTGGATGACTCGACATCCTCCGTGGATACACTCACAGAATTCGAAATTCGTTCTGCCCTGGAACAATTGATGATCGGGCGGACTTCCTTCATCATCGCGCATCGAATTCAAAGCGTGATGAATGCGGATCAGATCGTTGTCATGGAGAGCGGAAGAATTGTCCAGCGTGGTTCCCACTCTGATTTGATCCGGCAGGAAGGCATCTACCGCGAGATCCACGCGATGCAGACTTTCATCGAAACAGCTCTGGAAGAGGAACTTACCGATGCCCGCCGCTGAGTTTAGAGAAGAGGAATTCGAGGCGCAGTTCAACGGCCGGACGATGCTGCGAATTCTCAGCCTGACCAAACCACACTGGCCAATGGTCGCGGGTTTCCTTCTTACCATTGCCCTGACTTCTGCCCTCGATGCCTACTTTATGTTCCTGGGCAAGCGCATTATCGACGAAGGGATCATTCCTGGTGACCGCCAGGCTTTGATGCACATCCTGCTTCAGTATGGTCTCCTGGTCGTAGTCCAAATATTCAATGTCTTCACGTTTATCTCGCTAGCCGGCGTACTTGGTCAACGGGTCCAGTACGATCTGCGCAAATCTACCTTCAATCAATTACAAATGCTCTCACTCTCTTATTTCGACCGTACACCGGTTGGATGGATCATGTCACGTGTGACGTCCGACTCGGAGCGTATCGCGCAGCTCGTAACCTGGGGCTTGCTTGATGTTACCTGGGCGATCCTGAACATCAGCACCGCGATCTATTTCATGGTCATCATCAATTGGCGTCTGGCAATGATTGTGCTGCTGATGATCCCGCTGATGCTTGTGATTGCAACCGAGTTCAAGAAGCGGATCCTTGTCCAATTCCGCCTGGTGCGGAAGCTCAATTCAAAGATAACCGCTGCCTACAACGAACACATCGCCGGTGTGCGAGTGATTAAGGCGCTCAACCGGGAAGCCGAAAGCCTGGGCGAATTCAGCGAACTCACGGGCGACATGTATCGGGCTGGTTATAAAGCGGCCTGGCTCTCAGCCTTATTCTTGCCAGCGGTTCAGATCATCAGCTCGTTCGCGGTCGGGGCGGTTGTCTGGTACGGCGGTCTGCAGACTCAAGTTGCTGGCATCACAATCGGTGGGATCCAGGCGTTCTTCACCTATATCACATTCATCATGTGGCCGATCCAGGACCTAGCCCGAGTCTACGCCGACCTACAGCACGCGATTGCATCCGCTGAACGCATCTTTTCACTGGTCGATTCCGAGCCCGAAGTAAAAAACTTCCCGCAAGCATACGACACTCCTTCTCTCGCGGGTGAAATCATCTTCGATCATGTCGGTTTCTACTACGAAGCCGATAAGCCGGTCCTGGACGATTTCAACCTCTCAATCCGGCAGGGCGAAACACTCGCGCTCGTCGGTCCAACCGGCGGCGGAAAGAGCACCATCGTCAACCTGGTATGTCGCTTCTACGAACCAACAACCGGCAAGATTACGATTGGCGGTGAAGACTATACCCGTTTCACGCTCGAATCGATTCAATCCCGGGTCGGGATGGTTCTACAAACTCCCCACCTCTTCTCCGGAAGCATTCTCGAGAACATCCGCTACGGACGGCTTGACGCGAGCGATGCTGAAGTTCAGGCGGCGGCGCAAATCGCTGGGGCAGATTCCTTCATTCAAGAACTCGAGAAAGAATATCAAACCGAAGTCGGCGAAGGGGGCGTGCTGCTTTCGGTAGGCCAAAAACAGCTGATCAGCCTCGCACGGGCGGTTCTGGCCGACCCCGAGATCTTCATCATGGACGAAGCCACGAGCTCTGTGGATACCCTGACCGAGGCCATGATCCAGCGCGGCATGGAAGCGCTCACTTCAAACCGCACAAGTTTCATCATTGCCCACCGCCTGTCAACAATCAGGCGTGCTGATCGCATCCTGGTCATTGAAAGCGGCCGCATCATCGAAATGGGATCGCACAAAGAGCTGCTCAAAGCCCGTGGGACTTATTACCGGCTTTATACCGAGCAATTCCGCCGTCAGCTCGAGCAGGAAATAGACCCATACCAGCGCTTGAGCTCGGCCTCCTCGTCAGCGGACTAGATCAGAAACTATAAAAACCGCCTCACGGTATCAATCCCATTCGAAAGTGAAAACAGGCTGACTCGGATCAGAGTCTGCCTGTCGCACCGCATACACGGTTAAGGATTGCTCGAAGTCATTCCTTGGGTTCAAAATCGAGCGAAAGGGAGTTGATGCAGTAGCGCAGGCCTGTGGGTTGTGGTCCGTCCTCGAAAACATGTCCCAAATGGGCATCACACCGGTTGCAGAGGACCTCGACGCGGCGCATACCATGACTGCGATCGACTTCGGTGCGGATACTACCGGGCTCAATCGGCTCCCAATAGCTGGGCCAGCCTGAACCGGAATCAAATTTTGTCTCCGAACTGAATAAGGGCTGGCCACAGCAGGCACACTCGTAAATCCCGTTGGCCTTATTCTGAAGGAGTGTCCCACTGAAAGGCGCTTCGGTCCCTTTCTGTCGCGCAACCCGGAAGACATCGGAGTCCAATTCCTCCCGCCACTCTGCATCTGATTTCTGAACCTTTTCCATACCAACCTCCACGGTCCACGTTCACAAGATTCTACCGCGTGGTTACCTGCGTCGTAGTCAGGGTGAAACTTTAAATTCGCCGCTCTCGTAGAAGAGTTCGTCATCGACCAGAATCCTGCCGCCGTCGTGCATATCGCAGATCATGTCCCAGTGAATCAGGCTTTCATTCTTCGAACCGCTTTCGGCATATCCGGAGCCGAGCGCCATGTGAATCGTCCCCCCGATTTTCTCGTCAAACAAGATGTTGCGAGTAAACCGTTGGATCATCGTATTGGTCCCGATCGCGAACTCACCGAGATAGCGGGCTCCGGCATCGACCTCCAGCTGGGACTTTAAATACTCCTCATTCTTATGGGCGGTCGCCGATTCGACCCGTCCTTCGTTAAAATGCAGTTCCACGCCGCTGACTTCCCGGCCGTCTTTAATTGCGGGGTAGGTAAACCTGACCCAGCCATTGACTGATTCCTCGACCGGACCGGTAAAGATTTCACCGTCAGGAATGTTGTACTCCCCGGCACAATTAATGAAAGCTCGCCCCGAGATCGATAAATCCAGCTCGATATTCTCGCCTTCCACGCGGACGTGCTCCTTGCCCCGGAGCCACTCGATCAGCCTTTCCTGGCGGGTGAACATCTCACGCCAGGCGGCCACCGGATCCTCCTGGTCGGCAAAAGAGGTTCGATAGACGAAGTCCTCAAATTCCCGTAGGCTCATCTCAGCATCCTGGGCATACGCGGCCGTCGGGAAGAGCGTGTAGACCCAACGCAGGTCATTGGTCCGGCTGCGCTCGCGAAAGATTGCCGTCAACTCCGCATTTGCCTGCCGCCGTACTCGAACGCGTTCGGGTTCAATCCCGCTTAGATGGCGGGTGTTCTCATCCGAATCGATCCGGATCCAGGCGTCGGCTGTCTCGAGGGCGAGCTTCATAAAAGGATCTACTTCTGCCATTTGCTGATCGTTTGCATGCTGGTAGAAAATGAAATCCTGATCGGCCAAACCAGGCCGGCCATATGGATCCCTGACGAAGGTAAAAGGATGAGCGCCCCGTTCCAGACAAACTCGGTATATTTCGAGCATCAGTGGAATTGCTGGCTCGCGGCCAAAGATCACCACCCGCTCGCCTGGCTTCACAGCCGTAGAATGATCAACAAGAATCTCAGCCAGGTTGCAAACTCGACGATCGACCATACATCACGCTCCTGTCCGGGGTGAACGCGACACTTATTCCCGGGATTTTTCCCTCTGCTAAAAGGCTTGTGGAGCCTACTTGTCGTCCTGGCGTTTTGCCAGCTATTAGGAAAAAAAACCGCCTTCTCGCAAGAGGGCGGCTGGCGGGGATGACGGGATTCGAACCCGCGGTCTCTGCCTTGACAGGGCAGCGTGTTTGGCCACTACACCACACCCCCGTGGATTCGTGAAGTCTAACACAGTGAGCGGACAGCGGTCAACAAGTTTCCGGGCTGCCTTATCCTTAAATATTCGTGCAGTTGATGGCCATCACTTCGTGACGTATAATCCTGCTTCAGCACGGAGGTTTAATGAGCGGTAATAAGGCGGTCAATCAACCTATCAAGTGGCAGGGCAGCGCAGTGCTGCGGCGCTCGTTTCTTGACTTCTTCAAGCAGCGCGGGCACACCATCGTTCCATCGATGTCGCTGGTCCCGGGCAGCGATCAAACCCTGCTTTTTACCAACTCAGGCATGGTTCAGTTCAAGGATGTATTTCTCGGGACTGGCAGTCGGCCCTATACACGCGTTGCGGATGCCCAGAAATGCATGCGCGTTGCCGGCAAGCACAATGACCTTGATGATGTTGGACGTGATGATACCCATCACACCTTCTTTGAGATGCTGGGCAATTGGTCCTTCGGCGATTACTACAAGGCTGAGGCAATTCCCTGGGCTTGGGAACTTCTGACCGAGGTGTGGGGCTTGCCGAAGGACAGGCTCTGGGCAACGTGCTTTGAAGACGAACAGGGCCAGATCCCGCGTGATGACGAAGCGGCCGAACTCTGGCTTAAACAATCGGGGTTCGTCCCCGATCAACTCCTTTTCTTCGGGCGCACGGAGAACTTCTGGGAAATGGCGGATACCGGCCCTTGTGGACCGGACAGCGAAATTCACCTCGATCGTGGTCCTGAGTACTGCACGAAGTCAGATATCAAGGGGCATGTCTGCCGTGTCAACGGCGATTGCCAGCGGTTCCTTGAACTCTGGAACCTGGTCTTCATCCAATACAACCGCAGCAGCCCGACGGATCTGCAGCCGCTGCCAGCCAAGCACGTCGATACCGGGATGGGCTTTGACCGAATGGTGTCCGTCATCCAGGATGTCCACTCGAACTACCTGACAGATCTCTTCCAGCCCATGATCCAAAAGGTTAGGGTACTTGCCGGCCATGACGAAAACCAGGTCCAAGAGCACTTCACGCCCTACCGGGTGATCGCAGACCACGCGCGCGCGGCCTCCTTCTTGATTGCAGATGGAGTTGTGCCAGGGAACGTCGGACGCAACTATGTCTCACGGATGATCATCCGCCGGGCTAGCCGCTTTGGATCGATGATTGGTCTCGACGAGCCGTTTCTCGCCCAGGTGGCCGAGTCTGTTTTTGAGACCTATGGCGAAGCCTACCCGGAATTGTTGCGGAACGCGCAGGCGATTCGGGATACGTTGACCGAGGAGGAGCAGCGCTTCCACCGGACAATCGACACCGGCATCGCGCGGTTGAACGATTTGATGCAAGAGGTGGTTCAGAACAAGAGCAGCATACTTCCTGGTGATCGAACCTTCGATCTGTATTCAAGCTCTGGTTTGCCGCTCGAGATCACGCGCGATATTGCCCGTGAACATAACTTGCAGGTCGACGAAGAAGGCTTTCATGCCGCGATGGAACAGCACCGGGTTGCTTCGGGCGCCGGTGATGCAATGGGTGAACTGGTCGAGTTCGGTGTCGAAACGTACCGTGATCTGCTGACAACCTTAAAAGAGGCCGGCAAATTACCGGACTCTGGAGTCGATTACGATCCTTACGATGAATGGACCCGAGAAGGTGAAGTTCTCGCAATCCTGATGGATGGCCAGGTCGTGGATTCGGCCAGACCGGGCGAGGAGATTGGGATCGTCCTGCCCGCCACGCCATTCTATGTTGAGGCTGGAGGCCAAGTCTCCGATACAGGCCTGATCCAGGCCACGGGGGCTGAAGGCTGGGAAGTCAACGTCACAGATACCCGCCAGCCAGTCACTGGTCTCGTGATTCACAACGGGCCTGTGGTTTCGGGAAATCCAAAGCTTGGCGACCGCGCCAGGGCGAGCATTAATTCAGACCGCCGTCTCGATATCATGCGCAACCATACCGCTACTCATCTGCTGCATGCCGCTCTGCGGAAGGTCCTCGGCCAACATGTACGGCAGGCTGGCTCGCTGGTTGCGCCGGATCGGCTCCGCTTCGACTTCACCCACTCTCATGCAATGACGGATGACGAGCTGGCCTCGGTCGAAAAATGGGTAAACGAAGCAATCCTTTCAAATTATCCGCTTTCAATCGTCGAGAAACCACGCGCGGAGGCGGTTTCAGAGGGTGCGATGGCGCTCTTTGGAGAGACTTATGGTGAGATCGTCCGGACTGTCAGCATTGGAGAGGATGATCGAATTTCCTACGAGCTTTGTGGCGGCACCCATGTGGAAGAGACCGGAATCATCGCATCTTTTCTGATCTTGAGTGAAGGCAGTGTCGCTGCCGGCATCCGCCGCATTGAAGCCGTCACCGGCCGCGGAGCTTATTCCGTAATCCATGCGCAGCTTGCCAGCCTGAAACAGACGGCCGAGCTTTTAGATGTGGCATCTGCGGGAGTGGAAAGCCGGATCGGCCAGCTGCTTGAGGAGCGATCGAAGCTTCTCGGTGACCTATCAACACTTCGAAAAGAGGCCGCACTGTCAACCTACGAAGGCCTCGAACCGCATCAAGTCGGTGGAAGCGAGGTGTTGACCGGAATTGTGCCCGATTCGAATGCAGAGACGCTCCGCGAGCTTGCTGACCGTTTCAGGAACGCACATCCAGATAGTGCGGTCGTTCTGGGGACCATTGTCGAAAACAAGCCGCTCATTATCGCGGCTCTCAGCGATAACCTGACCGAGCGTGGTCTGCATGCCGGAGCGCTCGTCCAGCATGTGGCTAAGATTGTAGACGGCGGCGGAGGCGGAAAACCCGGGCTGGCTCAGGCTGGTGGAAAACTGCCGGAACGTCTGCCCGAAGCACTTGCCGAGGTTGACGATTGGCTTCGAGAACGTTTGGAGTGATCGCTCCAACGATTTCCCTGGACTGAATGTGAAAGTACAAATCATCTACCTCGATGCCGAGGATGACCATATTTCTGCACGAGAGAAGCTCCGCTGGACTAAAGCGCAGCGGGTCGTCTTCGTCTGGCCTGGACGTGGCCGGGTATTAAGCCGTCGGCTTGACCTGAAACTGCTCCAACGCCAGGCAGAACACCAGGGAGCACAGATTGGGTTGGTCACCCATGACCCCGACACTATCCATAATGCGGCTGAGCTTGGTGTGCCGGTGTTCGAGAACGTGGACCAAATCGAGGGTGGAAGATGGCATGTCCGGCCGCAGAAACCCTCGGCCTTTCGGCCTCCGGCGAGTCCAGAGCAGGACTCGCGGCATGCTCCCCAGCCGTCCATGTTGCGTTCCGGTCATCCGCTGCCGAACTTCGTTCGCTATTCATTTTTCATCGCAGGCATCCTCCTCCCCCTTGCAGCCGTTCTTGCCTTGACCCCGAATGCGACGATTACTCTCGCTCCCCCAACAGAGATCAAACAGGTTCAAACATCTTTTGAATTGATTACCGATAGCTCCCTCGCACCAAAGCGAGGCCAACTCACCGTGCGCCAGGTAACCGCACAGGTGAGCGGATCGCTGCGTGCAGCCACAACCAGCACCAGCTCGCAGCCAGAAGACCCAGCGGTCGGGGCGGTCCTGGTCACAAACGTTACAACCTCAACCGTCACCCTGGATTCTGGATCGCGCTTGATACCGCTCGATCATTCTGGTCCTGCGTTCGAGACACTATCGCGTGTGGTCTTGCTGCCCGAGGCATCCAATACCGTTCAGATTCAAGCAGTTGAGCCTGGACCGGCAGGGAATCTCCCGGCCGAAACGGCATGGGCAATCGAAGGGCCTGCCGGACTCTCGCTAGAAGCCCTGAATCCAGAACCGACCAGTGGTGGGTCGCTGGCATCTCGCAGTTCAGTATCCACGTCTGATCGCACAACAGCTCGTGCGCAGCTTGAGTCTCAGCTTCTCCAACAGGCTCAGGAAGAAATCGAAGTCAGCCTAGGACAGGGAGAAAGCCTGCTCCCGGATTCTCTCACCGTCGCCAGGGTCATTGAGTTAAGCTATGACCATGAAGCTGGCGAAGTTGCCGACAGCATTGGGGTAGAGCTTACGCTCGAAATCCGTGCGCTCTCTTACGATAATTCAACCCTCCTCGACCTGCTTTCCATGAATCTGACCGACAGCATTCCCGCTTCTTGGAGCCCGGTTCCTGGCAGCTTTGAAGCGGAGTCGCTTACGCTCGATAGTAGCCAATCCTCCATTTTGCATGTGAGCTATCAGGGTCTCGTTTATCCTAAGCCGGACCGGCTGGCCATTGCACGATCGCTGCGGCTGGTACCCGTTCGTGACCTGGAGCAGGTGCTCTCGACCAGTCCTGATCCCGTTCACCTGCTCTCCTACATACTAACCCCCAAATGGCTACCGTTTTTCCCGGCCTTCACCTTTCAATTTCAGGTCAGCCTCCCTTGGGAGGTGCCTTCATGAGCCGAATACTCGCAATCGACCCTGGCGATGCACGTATCGGTTTGGCGATCAGTGACGAAACTGGCATCATTGCACGTCCGCTGCGTGTGATTGAACATATATCACGCGGACAGGATGCGGAGACGATTCTGCAGATTGCCCGTGAAAACTCCGCCCGGGAGATCGTCGTCGGCGTCGCCTATGACCCTGACGGGAATACCGGTCCGCAGGCTCGCAAAGCCCTGCGCCTGGCACAGGCATTGCGCCAGGCGGGAACCGAAGTGATTCGCGTTTGGGACGAGAGCGGTTCGACCCGGGTGGCACAGCAGATAAGTCACTCTCCGAAAGATCTTGATGCCAGGGCCGCAGCCGTCATCCTGCAGGACTTCCTTGATGCCAAGACTGGTTAAGACCTGCCTGGTTCTTGTCTTTCTGGGGATTCTCGGCAGCATTCTGTGCCTTGGCGTCTGGGCAGCAGGGATCTACATATTCGGCCTACCCAGTCTGAGCGAACAGGTTGGAGAGCCGGTAAGTGATCTGCCCCGCGCCCAGGAAATCGGCCTGGGTTTATATCTCCTCGCCCGGCAACAAGCGTTGGATGCTCCCGCTGGAAACCAATCGACTGAAATCGAGCTCGAGGTTCTGCCCGGAGAGTCAGCCATGCAGGTCATCGAAGCTCTCGCTGAGGCGGAGATCGTGCACGATGCTACACTCTTACGGCTGTACTTGCGCTACCGTGGCCTGGACCGGGGGATCGAAGCTGGGCGATACAGGCTCGACGGCGGAATGTCGATTCGCGATCTGGCTGCCTCGCTCCAATCAGCCAGTGCCGAATCGTTGACGATTACCATCCCGGAGGGATGGCGCAGGGAGCAAATCGCAGCTTACGTTGCGGTACAGGTGCCGGGGATCGATGAAAACGAATTCCTTACTGCGAGCGGAGAAATCCTTCCAGGTTACAGCTTCTCCGATAGTGCCCCGCAGGATTCAACCCTCGAGGGCTTTCTCTTCCCTGAAACCTACCTTGTTGACCCCAACGGAGACGCGGCGAGCCTGGTCGCCCGTATGTTGAGTGCCTTCGAGGCGCAGTTTGACGAAAACCTAAGGTCAGCCTTCAAGAATCAAGGTTTATCGCTCTACCAAGCCGTGACGCTGGCCTCGATCGTTGAACGGGAAGCTATCGTCCCGGAAGAACGCCCTCGGATCGCAGCTGTGTATCTAAACCGGCTGTCTGCCGGGATGACCCTCGACGCCGACCCAACAATTCAGTACGCGCTGGGCTTGCAACCCGACGGAAGCTGGTGGAAGTCTGCCCTCAGCTTCGATGATCTAGAGCTCAATTCCTCCTACAATACGTACTTGTTCATGGGACTGCCACCTGGACCGATTGCGAACCCGGGCCATGCCTCCCTGGAAGCTGTCGGCTTTCCCGCTGAAACACAAGAGCTTTATTTCCGGGCGCTATGCGATGGCTCAGGAAGACACGCCTTTGCGGAAACGTACGAAGGACATCTACAGAATGCATGCCCCTGAAGTCACTCGATTGCATCTTCAACTCCCTGGGGAGAGGTGACGATGTGCGCCGAGAGGACAGATTGCGGTCAGCATGGAGCCTGGCCGTCACCCATCAGCCCTGAGCTCGTCGCTTCCGCCGGAACTGGCTCTGCCGCACTTCCCCGTGAGATTCGGGCAGATGGAAACGACATCTACTGGATCGAATTCCACCCTGGCGAAGATTCCCGCTACGTGATTATGCGGCGGGAAGCCTCTGGCGAAATCGAATGCATCACACCACCTGGTTTCAACGTTCGGTCCCGCGTCCATGAGTACGGAGGGGGTGCGTACGCGGTCCACAACTCGAGGCTCTTTTTCGTCAATGATGCCAACCAGGCAATCTATTCCCAGGATGCAGGCTCTGAGCCCATCTTGCTAACCCAGCCTGCTGTAGACCATAGAGTCCGGTATGCCGATTTAACCGTATCGCCGGGAGGCGATTGGCTACTTGCGGTAAGAGAACGACACTTGCCCGACGGGCAGGTCATCAATGATTTGAGCGCAATCCCTCTCAAAGGTGAGTGGAAAGTCATCCAGCTGACACAGGGCCATGATTTCTATGCGGCACCTCGCTTCAAGCCATCGGGTGATGCGATATGCTGGTTGCAATGGGATCATCCAAATATGCCCTGGGATGGCACCGAACTCCAGACCGCCAATTTTACCCAAGGGGTGCTCTTCAATGAGACCCACGTCGCCGGCGGTCCAGACGAGTCGATCTACCAGCCGGATTGGAGTTTGGATGGAGTTCTCCACTTCGTCTCCGATCGAAGTGGTTGGTGGAACCTGTATCGCTTCCAGGGCGGGAAAATCAGCCCGCTGTACCCCATGCACGCGGATTTCGGGCGCCCGGCCTGGCTCTTCGGCTTTTCAAGCTATGCTTTTTTGTCAGAACACAATATAGCCGCAGTGTATAAACTCGAAGGAAAAGCAAACCTGGGTTTAATTGATATCCCGGCAGACGAATTTCAACCAGTACCGACCGGCTACACATCCTTCGAACTGCCTTCGATTGCGGCTGACTCGGAAGGGAAAATCTGGTTCCTGGCCGGGAATCCCACCCAGTCTCCAGGACTGGTCCAGTTCGATCCTTCCACTGATGCGGTCGAGCTCATTCAACCTATCGGAATCAACCCCCCTGTTCTTTCCTACATCTCGACGCCAGGACATCTTTCTTTTCACTCCGCTCATGGACGGCAAGCGTATGCCTATTTCTATCCGCCCCGAAATCCTGGTTGTCCATCCAGCGAGACCATGCTTCCGCCTCTCATCGTCACCGCTCACGGGGGACCGACGTCCTGTGCCAGGCCTCACCTGGATATCGAAATTCAATTCTGGACGACAAGGGGTTTCGCAGTTCTTGATGTCGACTATACCGGCAGCAGCGGGTATGGACGGGCGTACCGCCGGGCATTGGACGGTCAATGGGGTCTGGCTGATGTTGAGGATTGCATTTTCGGCGCGCGCTTCCTGGTTCAACAAGGTCTGGTTGCAGAGCAGAAATTACTTATACGCGGCCGAAGTGCGGGTGGCCTTCTTGTGCTGGCTGCACTGACATTCTTTGATACTTTCCAGGCCGGCGCCAGTTACTACGGTATCGGCAACCTTGAAACGCTGGCCGATCATACGCACAAATTCGAAGCGCACTACCTTGATCGGCTTGTTGGCCCACTACCGCAAGCGCAGTCGGTTTACCGCGCACGGTCTCCACTAGCACACATCGACCAGCTGATGAAGCCTGTCATCCTCTTCCAGGGCCTCGATGATGCTGTTGTTCCTCCAGCACTGGTTGAAGAGATCAGTGCTGCCCTACAGGCGAAAGGGCTTCCCTATGCCTGTCTGACATTCCCGGGCGAGGGCCACGGCTTCCATAGACCGGAAGCCATAATCAGGGCGCTCGAAGCTGAGCTTGAGTTCTATCAGCGCATGCTTGGCATCGCCGACGAAAATTCTCCGCCTTCTCTTGAAATCCGCAATCTCTAGCCCACGCTGCCAAATCCATTGGCTGGAGCCCTGGATCACAGCCTTCTCGCCTGCGATCCAGAGTGGAACACACTCTCATCTGACGGACCGCCTATTACCGCCGCGTTACGACCAGGAGAACTCGCGCACGATGTGGTCAATGATGCATATTGACACAGCCACCCCGACATGAGGACCCTGCATCACCGTGCGTAAACCGAGCAGGCGGCCGCCACTGTCGAACATGGGGCCGCCGGAATGCCCGGGCCGTAAATGCAGGCTTGCAACCACCCACTTGGTATAGTTATTTCTCCGGTCCGAACACGTTCGTTCCGGACCGACATAGGCACCGATTGTCAGGCCATCCTGGCTCCCCCATGGATAGCCCATCGAAAACCAACTCTCCGGGTCTTGCCTTGCGAGGGTCGCCATGTTCGATGGGCAGCAGGTTACCGGTTTTCACTCTCAGCAGTGCGAGATCTACCTCACGCCTCAAGCCAATCAGCCTGGCTGTCAGCATCTGGCTATCAGCGTGGTGACCTGAAGAAGATCACGAGCGGCAACGTGCGCATTGGTAACAATCAGTCCCGATGCATCCCATATTGTCCCGCTTCCGCCTCCGACGCCGGACGTTTCGGCACGGACCATACTCAAGCGCACTCGCTCAACAAGCGAGGCGATTTCAACCCCAGCCTGTTCTGCGAGACCCATGCCTGCAGTCATGCCTCTCGCTCTCCTATCACGACTTGCAGCTCGATCAATTTCCCTGCTCGCATTAATTGAAGCGGTATATGTTCATCGATGCGATCATCGGATAGTGCAAAGAACAGTTGATCCAGACTCAGTAATTCAGCCTTACCCATTCGAATCAGGACGTCACCTTGCAGAACTCCCGCCTTCTGTGCCGGACCATCGGCTTCCACCGCGACAACCATCAATCCTGTTTCCTGTGTAAGATCTGCCTTGCCCGACTCAGAAAGTTGTACGGGCTGCAAGCTAACCCCCAGATACCCCTGGCGGACGTGACCGTGCGTGATGATCGCCGAGACGCTCCGTTCGATTCGCTCAACCGGAATTGCGAGACTCGCCCCGCGCAATAAGCCAGAGGTGTTCATGCCCAGGATCGCCCCTGCTGCACTTACCAGAGGACCGCCGGAAAAACCTGGATACATGACGACATCGGTTTGCAGAGTTCGATCTGACCGATCACCCACATCCGAATTGCGCTGACTACCAATTGCACTGACGACGCCCATGGTAGCCATGATGTCGTTATCGGGACGGCCAAGGGCGAGGACGAGATGCCCAACCCTGACCTCCCCGCTATCGAGAAGCTGCACGTCGTGCGATGTGCCCGGGGTAATTTTCAACAAGGCCAGGTCTCGCATCGGATCCCGTCCGGCAAGCTCTGCTGGGACCGAATTCCCTTCGGGCAAACCCACTCGTAACCCGTCATCTCGACGGAGGACATGATTGGCGGTGACAACCCATCCATCTTTCGACCACAAGATCCCGCTCGCAGGCAATCTGCGGCGACCTTCGACCCGGACGACAGCTCGTCGCGCAACCTCTACAACTTCAGCTATTTCCTGAGACAATCCCATCAGGGTTTTTGCCATGACTTCAACTCTCCTTCTCGATGTAGATCCATATGATCAGTCTAGCGCTCGAGTTCCGGAGCCGCCCCGTCAAAATGGGTAGGTTTCAATCAACCGAGGGGAGGATATCAAACGGGGAGAATGCCAGCCTGGACGGCTCGAACTACAGCCTCAGTTCTGCTCCGCGCGCCGTACTTGCCCAGAATTGCATTCACATGATATTTCACGGTGTTCTCGCTGATTCCCAGCTGCAGTGCGATCGCCCTATTGGTAAGCCCGCCCGCCAGGTGCCGTAGGACCTGCAGTTCACGCTCGGTAAGTGGTTCAAGTTCAACAAAATCGGCTGGAAAATCAGATCGGGATTCATTTTGAAGCAGGTCAGAATCGATCACCAGCAATCCTTCGTATACAGCCCGGATTGCAGTCGAAACCCGTTCGGAACCAGCTTTCATTCCGATAACACTTAGGCCGGAGGATGTCCAGCGGCGCACAGTATCAAAACCCGATCCGATGAGAAGTAGCGGCCACTCGACTTCCAGCGCTGCTCGATTCGCCAGCAGCTCGTGGATCGAGAGCTGGCCCTGTTCCACCAGGATCAGATCTGGATGCAATCGATTGACTTGATCCGTTGCGAGTTCGCTGAAGCGAACTTGCCCGCAGGCCATCAGATCTTCCTGCTCGTCGAGCAGAGAGGTCAGCCCGGCCCGAGTGATCGGATCATCCGCAACAACCAGCACCTTTATCATCTCTGGGCTCCAGTAGCATATGATTCAAAATCTGAACCGGCTATGCGCAGGATTCTATCAGGTGGAGATTGACCGCTCCGAACCCGGTTGAGGAGCCGAATTATTCGGTGATGGTTTCGTAAAAAAGAGGCAACTCTTGCGTTGGTTCAGTGGAAATCATCGTTGCAGCCGATAGACGCTCGGCGGCTGAGCGGGCGCTTTGTTCCGTACGAGCATGAATTGTAAACAGTGCTTGATCCTTCTTCACCGATTCGCCAACTTTATGGTGCAGTACGATACCAACGGCATGATCTACTTCATCGCCCTTTTCCATACGACCGGCTCCGAGCTCCATCGCCGTAAGTCCAACCTCGCGTGCGTTGATTCGTTCCAAATAGCCAGTGGAGTTTGCGCCGATCGTTTCAACGACTGGCGCACGGGGAAGCAAATCAGGATCTTCAACGAACTTGGGATCCCCATGCTGTGCGGCGACCAGCTGCTTGAACTTCTCCAACCCGGCCCCATGATCGAGCGCATCTTCTACGCGGTTTCGAGACTCTTCCAGTGAAGCTGCTTCTTCGGCCAGATGCACCATGTGGGCAGCGACGACGAGGCAGTGCTCGCGAAAATCTGCCGGCCCGGCACCGTTCAACGTCTCGATCGCTTCACGCACCTCGAGCGCATTCCCGACGGCAAATCCGAGCGGTTGATTCATGTCGGAAATCAACGCCATTACCTTACGGCCTGCATGCTTCCCAATATCAACCATCATTCGGGCGAGTTTACGTGCCTCTTCCACGTTTTGCATGAAAGCGCCTTGCCCGGTCTTTACATCGAGAACGACTGCATCTGCACCCCCGGCAATCTTCTTGCTCATTACCGAGGAGGCGATCAGAGGGATCGAAGGAACCGTGCCGGTGACATCTCGCAGCGCATACAATGCTCCGTCCGCAGGAGCCAGGTCGGCCGACTGCCCGGAGAGAACGATCCCTATCTTTTTCAACTGCTCTTTAAACTCATCGGTCGATAGATCCACACAGAATCCAGGGATTGATTCCATCTTGTCCAGGGTTCCCCCTGTGAAACCCAATCCACGGCCAGACATTTTTCCGACCGGAACACCGCTTGCCGCAACGATAGGAGCGACGACGAGTGTCGTTTTATCGCCCACTCCCCCGGTAGAGTGTTTATCGACGGAAATCTTCACGACATCTGAAAGATCCAGTAGATCGCCTGATTCCGCCAGAGCCCGGGTGAGATCCGCAGTTTCGCGTGCGTTCATACCGTTCAGGAGCACGGCCATTGCCCAGGCTGAAACCTGGTAATCACGCACCTCCCCAGACATGAAACCGCGAATAATAAAGAAAATCTCTTCGGTGCTTAAACGCCAGCCATCGCGCTTCTTGATGATGATGTCAACTGCGTGCATTCTTAACCCTCCACAGTGATTATACACATCTGGACACAGTGCACCTGCTATAATCAGCGGAATTCATCATGCCAAAAGGTGAACCATGGACCAAGAAATCACAATCCTGACGAGCAAGACGATCGTGACGATGGACGTCGAACGCCGCATCCTTCGGAACGGAGCCCTGCTTATTCAGTCAGAAATGATAAGCGATATTGGCGATTTGAAAGAACTGACCGAGAAGTACCCCGCGGCCGAAGTCATCGATCTGGGCGACAAGCTTGTAATGCCGGGCCTGGTCAACGCCCACACCCATGTTCCCATGTCCCTTTTACGTGGTTTGGCCGACGACTTGCGGCTCGATGTCTGGCTGCTCGGCTACATCATGCCGGTCGAGCGTGAATTTGTTGATCCCGACTTCTGCCGGCTGGGAACTTTACTCTCCTGCGCAGAGATGATTCGCGGCGGGGTTACAAGTTTTGCCGATATGTACTATTTTGAGCAGACTGTTGCCGAAGCCACCGCCGAGGCCGGGCTGCGGGGTGTTTGCGGGCAAACGGTCCTCAAGTTTCCCTCACCTGACGCCGAATCATTTGAAGATTCGCTTGCCGCAGCACGGGAGTTCATCGAGACTTGGAGGGGGCACTCGCTGATTACCCCAGCTGTTGCGCCTCATGCGCCGTATACGTGCACGCCCGCGATACTAGAAGCATGCGCCGAGCTTGCGCTTGAATTCGATGTCCCGCTGCATATTCATGTCTCCGAAACGCAGCAGGAGGTTGATGAGTGGCGCGAGAAGTACAACATGCCCGTCGTGCCCTGGATCAAGAAACTTGGCGTGCTTGAGCCGAAGGTCATCGCTGCCCACTGTGTGCACATCGACGAAGGTGAGATCCATACCCTGGCACATTCACGCACCGGAATCGCCCACAATCCATCCAGCAACCTCAAACTTGCCTCCGGATTCGCTCCCGTGACAGAGATGCTCGAAACCGGGCTTCAGGTCGGAATCGGGACAGATGGCCCGGCCTCGAACAATGACCTAGATATGTTTGAAGAATTACGACTGGCCTCCTTCATCGCTAAAACGATTACCAACAACCCGACTGCCCTCCCGGCCCAGAAGGTTGTGGAAATGGCTACCCGAATTGGGGCCCGCGCGATTCACCTGGGTGAGTTAACCGGATCTCTCGAAATCGGGAAGCGCGCCGACATCATCAGCATCGATATGTCAACCTCTCACAACTGGCCTCATTACAACCGTGAGCCAGGCGCAATCTACTCCCGGATTGTCTACGCTACCAAAGCCTCCGATGTAGTGGACGTTATGGTAAACGGACGCTGGCTTATGCGGGAGAAGGAATTAACAACGCTGGACGAGGTCGACCTACGCCGTCAGGCGGCAAGCTACGCGGACAGAATCGATGCTTTCCTAGTTGACCGTGAGGGTTCGGTGCTTTCGAAACTCATCGCCATTGGTGGCGCCGAACAAGAGGAAAGCTACGAAATCCAGATCAAACTCGAAATCCCCGATTCGAAGCCCGTGCTCGAGAAACTCTCGAAGGGCACGTTCGAGGTGGTGCGCACTGCACACTACCGCGAATATGATACTTACTTCAACTTCCCCGAACCAGAGCCGGTCCGCCTGCGTTATCGGGAGGATGAATTCATTAACGAAGAGGGGGATGTCTACAACGTTCGCTCCCGGCTGACGCTGACCGGACCAGCTGCTGAGCTAGAGTTCGAGAACTCCGTCCTGCTTTCACGCTCCCGCTTCATCGCTCCGGCAACGCACAGCGTCCGCTTTTACCGCGAGTACTTCAAGCCATCGAGTGAACTCGAGATACAAAAAGACCGCCTGCGCTGGCTGGTGCGGTATGAGAACCTGGAATTCTTTATCAACCTCGATCAACTTCTGAAACCCGAGCGGGAAGGCTTTTACCTGGAAATTAAAAGCAGGACCTGGTCACGCAAAGACGCTGAGCACAAGGCCCAATTAACAACCGACATTCTCAATATGCTTGGAGTGGAAAATGCCGAGCCTGTCATCCAGGAATACCCGGATGTAGTCAGTTCTAGTTGATGGCGCCGGGAGCAGTCGAACGTTTTACGTTTTATTAAGATCAGCTTTCTTCGTCCGCTTGATCGTCTTCTACCAGGTATTGCTTCTGCCACGCAAAGAGCCGGTTCAGAGCCTCTAATGGTGACAGGCTGTTCACGTCGAGCGATTTTAATTCATCCAGCAGTGGATCCGTTTCGGGGAAGAGCCGCAGTTGGTTGGCCGGGAGCCTTGGACTGCCCGGCCGGGAAGCATTCGCTTCAAATTGAGAAAGGATCTCGCCGGCTCGCTGCACAACCGGGCGCGGCAGCCCTGCCAGCTCGGCAACATGGATGCCATAAGACTTGTCCGCTCCACCGGGCATGATCTTATGTAAAAATACGACCTGCCCACCCTCTTCCGAGACCGCCAC
Source organism: Anaerolineales bacterium (assembly GCA_034430595.1). Classification (GTDB taxonomy): domain Bacteria; phylum Chloroflexota; class Anaerolineae; order Anaerolineales; family E44-bin32; genus E44-bin32. Next base: position 73,329 of record DAOUEL010000064.1, read on the forward strand.
GTTGTAGTTCCGAACACCCGGGAGCCGGTCGGCCAGGCTGGTCAGTTCGTGGTAGTGTGTGGCGAACAAGGTGCGGGCCCGCAGATCCGGGTGGTTGTGGATGTACTCGACGACAGCCCAGGCGATAGCAACCCCGTCGTAGGTGCTGGTGCCACGCCCGATTTCATCCAGGACAAGCAGGCTGCGATGCGTAGCGTTGTGCAGGATGTTCGCGGTCTCGATCATCTCAACCATAAAGGTTGATTGGCCAGCATGAATTTCGTCCTGTGCACCGATGCGGGTGAAGATGCGATCCGTAATCCCCAACCGGGCTGATCTGGCGGGGACGAAACTGCCCATCTGTGCCATTAAGACCAGAAGCGCGACCTGGCGCAGGTAGGTAGACTTGCCGCTCATATTGGGTCCGGTTATGACACGAACACACTCGCCCTGTTCGAAAATCACATCATTGGGCACAAACCGCTGACCAACCAGCAGTTGTTCCACAACAGGGTGTCGGCCCTCTTCGATGTCGAGCACATCATCGTCGGTAAAGGTCGGCCGGACATAAGCCTGGAGTGCGGCAACCTCAGCCAGTGTTGTCACCACATCAAGCCGGCCGATTGCATGAGCTGTCTGCAGCATGCGATCTGCGTTCTGAGCTAACTCAACACAAACCGAGCGGAACAGCCGATTCTCGATCTCGCGCACTTGTTCTTCAGCGGACAGCACCAGCGATTCATACTCTTTCATTTCTGGTGTTATATAACGCTCGGCATTGACAAGAGTCTGCTTCCGAATATAGGTCTGCGGGACACGATCGGTATTTGATTTTGTCACTTCGATGTAGTATCCGAAGACCTTGTTGTAACCGACTTTCAGGCTCTTGATCCCGGTCCGTTCACGCTCGGATCCCTCCAGATTGGCGATCCAATCGCGCGCCTCACGTGAACTGCGCTGAATATTATCAAGCTCCTTAGAATAACCAGGACGGATGACCCCGATGTTTGCTAAGGTAGCTGGCGGCTCATCCGATATGGCCGCCTGAAGCAGTCCCAGCACCTCCACGCATTGATCAGCCTGCGCTACGAGATCATCTATGGCCTGTGCCTTTGCCCCAGACGCTTTCGCAAGGAGTTCAGGCAGTGCTTCAAGCATATCCCGAAGAGCAACCAGATCGGGCGGCCTGGCTAAACCCGCAACGATTCGGTTGATAACTCGCTCCATATCACCGATCGACTTGAGCGAAGACCGTATCTCAGCGCGCCAGATACCCTGATCGAAACCTGCCTGCACTTGATCCAGCCTGGCCTCGATCCGGGATTGATCCAAAAGAGGTCGTCCCAGCCACTGGCGAAGCATTCTGCGACCGAGTGGGGTCACGCTCCGATCGAGCACTCCAAGCAGCGAACCCCTGACCTCACCTGAGCGAATTGTCTCGCTCAATTCTAGATTCCGGCGCGTGGCTGCATCGAGCACCATGAAATCGTGCAGGCCGTAGGTCGAGAGTCCCTTCAGCAAATCCAGTGCCGGCGCCTGCGTTTGCTTAAGATAGGCGATCATCGCACCTGCTGCTCGCCTGGCAAGCGGCAGGTCTGCTAAACCAAAACCCGCTAAAGTGCTGGTACCAAAATGGGCTTTGAGGACTTCATCCGCACCTTCAAGTTCGAATTTCCATTCCGGCAGCCGTGAAACACTTCCGGACCATATCCCATTGAGTTCTATGGCATCGTCAACGATAACTTCCGCGGGCTGAAGTCGGGCCAATTCGTGAGCCAGGATATCCCAGGGGTCCCCCGCCGCGAACTCTCCAGCGGCGAATTCACCGGTGCTGACATCCGCATAGGAAATCCCGATTCGGCCATCGGTGAGGTAGGCCGAAAGCAGGTAATTATTCGCATCGCCCGGTAGAAGTTCGCTTTCGAGGATGGTCCCGGGAGTGATCACCCGCACGACTTCCCGGGGAAACAACCCCTGCACCGGACCATCTCCGATTTGTTCGCAAATGGCAACGTGATAGCCACGCTCGATCAGACGGCCAATGTAACTTTCAGCCGCATGGTGTGGAATACCAGCCATCGGCACCCGGTCGCCCTTGGCGACATTGCGCGAGGTTAGGACGATATCCAGCTCCCTGGCTGCGATCTCGGCGTCCGCATCGAAGGTCTCATAAAAATCGCCCAGGCGGAAAAACAAGATCGCATCCGGGTATTTTTTCTTGATTTCCAGGTACTGTTGCCGGATGGGAGTAACTATCTTGGCCATGTCGCCTGCATTCTAAGTCGTGGGTGAAGAAACATCAAGCATCTATGATATACTCCGCCCATGTCGTCGATCCTGGCAGTCGACTTCGGCGGTACGAATATTCGCGTTGCCCGTTTCGATAACGGGCAGCCGCCTGCACAGGCTCAGATTAAAACCCCCACAATCGCTGAGGAAGGCCCGGAAGCTGTTTTACAACGGTTGAAGGATTCGATCGCTCAACTACTCCCGGAGAGCACATCCGATTTACGTATTGGTATCGGTGCGCCCGGTCCACTCGATCCCTACCGGGGAGTCGTCTTCAGTGCTCCAAACCTTCCAGGCTGGACCGAAATTCCACTGCAGCAAATCATCGAAGACGAATTCGACACTCCGGTTTTCCTGGGGAATGATGCGAATCTTGCCGCCCTCGGTGAATGGAAATTCGGCGCTGGCCGTGGCGCCAGGAACCTCGTTTACCTTACAATCAGCACCGGAATCGGTGGTGGGGTCATCGTTGATAGCCGTCTACTGCTCGGCGCTCATGGTCTGGCAGCCGAGTTAGGCCATCTGACGATCGATCCACATGGCCCAATCTGTGGTTGTGGCCAGGTTGGCCATATTGAAGCAATCGCAGCCGGACCCGCAATTGCCCGGCGCGCAATTGCTGCTCTCGAGGACGGAGCAAGGTCGACCCTCAGAGAGGCCCTTGAAGAGGACGGGAACCTGCAAGCCGCCCAGGTTGGAGAAGCCGCCCTGGCCGGTGATGATCTCGCCATCCGGATCGTTCTCGACACGGGTGAGATCCTCGGAGCCTACCTGGCAGATCTGGCGCACGTATTCAATCCAGAGATTTTCGTGTTAGGTGGAGGCGTTTCACAAATCGGCCCGCTCCTGCTCGACTCCATCGACAAATCCATGCGCGAGCACGTGATGATTCCGGCTTACCTGGATGGGTTGAAAATATCGCCTGCAGAATTAGGTGATGATGCCGGACTGGTAGGGGCTTTGGTGCTTGCCTCGCAGGATTAAGTGTGAAAGCCAATTACCTCCGCTTGCTGCTGTTGTCCACCACCTTGCTTGCAGGGGCCTGTGCACCCGTTCAACAGACGGAATCCAGCCTCAACTACGGATTGACATTATCCCCTTCGGGACTCGATCCCCATCTGAATGCCTCAGCAGAATTGGGCATTCCACTTAGTTCGGTTTATGACACGCTTGTATTTCGCGACCCAGACACGGGCGAGTTCGTTCCCGGTCTTGCTGACAGCTGGAAGATCTCCCCTGACGGATTGACGTACACTTTCGAACTTCGAGACGATGTTCACTTCCATGATGGGACCCCTTTTAACGCCAATGCAGTCCGGGCGAATATCGATTACATCGTCGACCCGCAAAATCATTCGCAAAAAGCTGTCAGTATGCTTGGACCGTTGGTGGAGGTTGTCGTGCTCAGCGAATATCGTGTCTCTTTCCAGCTGAGTGAACCTTTTGCGCCCCTTCTCGATTCGCTTTCCCAGGTCTACCTGGGAATAGCCTCTCCTTCCGCTCTCGAGGAATGGGGACCAGCCGAATACCAATTCCATCAGATAGGTACCGGGCCTTATCGCTTTATCGAGTACATACCGAATGATCACATTCTCCTCGAACGAAATCCAGACTACGCCTGGGGTCCCTCGATCTATCACCGGCAGAATGCTGCAATTCACCAAATCGAATTTCGTTTCTACGAGTTTGAAGCTACCCGGTCTCTGGCCCTGGAGAGTGGTCAGATCGACATCATTGGCGAAGTGCCATTTAGAGAAGCAGAACGCCTATCAGATGACTCACGTTTCAGTCTCTTTCCGACCCCGATACCTGGCCAGCCAATGCAGTTTTACTTTAATACCAGAGTGTCCCCGACGGATGATCCCCTGGTCCGAGAAGCGTTGATCCTGGCGGTCGACCGTGAAAGAATTGTTGACACGATTTTCGGTGCGACCTCGCCCACCGCTTCAGGGCCACTTTCAGACGTCCTTTTCGGTCCACTGCTCCCGAATCGGTTGACTGCGTATGATCCCAACCGCGCCGGTGCATTACTTGATCAAGCTGGATGGGTTGATTTAGATGGAGATGGAATTCGGGAGAAGGGTGGGAGCAAACTCGCATTAGTCCTGGTGACGCCGACATGGGGATCCAATCCGCAGGCCGCTCAATTAATCGATGTCAGCTGGGAAATGCTCGGGGCTAGCGTTGAAGTAATCTCCGCTCCAGCATTTGGCCCGCTCAAGGAACAGCAATCGAACGGCGAATACAATGCGATTGGATTGAATTTCTTTGGCACGGACGCCGATTTGCTTCGCCCCAGTTACAGCAGTTCGGGCCTCTACAATTGGAGCGGTATTCAGGATCCAGATCTTGATCAGCTGCTCAATATGGCAGCCAGCGAAGTTCATGATCCATCCCTGCGAGCCTCGTTTTACCAGAGCGCGATCGACCGGATGGAGCGCGCCTTCGTTGTTCTTCCCATGCGCGATTATGTTGACTTAGTAGTCGCCCGCTCCGATTTGATCGGGCTGCGTTTCTCCCTTCAGGGATGGTTCCCCTTCCTAATCGATCTCACCTTCAGCTCCTGACCGTTATCGGCCGCAGGCTGATCGAGGGGCTGTTCACCGCCTGGGCCGCGGTGACTCTGACGTTCTTTGCGCTCCGTATCGCAGGTGGCGACCCGGCAGATAATTTACTTGCTCAAGGTCTGGCTTCAGCAGAACAAGCCCAAGCGCTGCGTCAGCAGCTTGGCCTCGATCATCCTCTTGGCATACAGTATCTGGAATTCATGCGCAATTTGACGCGGGGCGATCTCGGAATTTCGCTCTACACCGCCCGTCCGGTTGGGCGCGTGATCGGCGAACAGCTCCCCTACACCATCGCGCTCGCCCTAAGCGGTCTGATGATCGCCCTGGCGCTGGGATTCGTGTTTGGAGCTCTTGCAGCGTGGCGCGAGCGGACAGCGGAGGGCAGATTTGCGGCTGCAATGTCCGACCTCGCCACCGCCCTTCCTGTGGCATTTACCGGAATACTCATTCTATATCTGGCGCTCATGCTCTCACTGGCAATCGGCCGCCCGATGGCTGCCCCCGGACTGCTCCTGCCCGCGATCGTACTCGGAATCACCTCTAGCGGTCCTATTGGGCGAGTCGTGCAAGCAGGTTTAAGAGAAAGTCTGAACTCGGAATACATTCTTGCAGCGAGGGCACGGGGGTTGCCCGGCGGCGCGAGACTGCTCTGGCATGCGGTTCGTCCTGCGCTTTCGCCTGTCATTTCTCTTATCGCGCTTGAAGCGGCTTATCTCTTCAGCGGCACCGTTGTCACCGAAACAGTCTTCTCCCGTCCTGGCTTAGGCCGGCTGCTGGTCAAATCAATTCTCGAGGCTGATTTTCCCATTGCGCAGGCGCTTGTCGTGCTGGCCGCTTTGTTCTACACCACCAGTCATATTCTGGCCGATCTGGCTGCAATCATGCTCGATCCGCGCCAGCGGAGAGCTGGATGAGAAGGAATTTCACCTTCAGTTGGGCAGTTGTCTGGCTGATTGGTATCACGGTGATTGCGCTGGCCGCGCCACTCATCGCTCCATACAACCCCCGGCTTCCGGTTGGAGCTGCACTGAGCCCGGCTGGTGATGGCACTATGCTCGGTACCGATGGTCTGGGTCGCGATCTGCTCAGCCGCCTAATGTACGGCGCACGATACAGCCTGCTTTCTTCGCTGGCCGCAACCCTGATTACACTCTCGATTGGACTGACGCTCGGTTTACTCGCCAGCGGCAGTGTGGGTTTTGTCGACCGTATGCTGCTCGCGCTGGCCAACGCTGGGCTTGCCATACCAGGCTTGCTGCTGGCAATGCTCTTTGTCGCCGGGATCGGTCCCGGTCTGCCGACCGTCATTCTAGCTGTCGGCCTTGGAGGGAGCCCGGGATTCATTCGCCTGGCGCGTTCCATATTTAAAAGCTTGATGCAGGAAGGCTACGTGGATGCTGCAAGGGCGCTTGGTGCAGGCCGCGTCCGGATTGCTCTCTTCCACTTGCTGCCAAATGCGATGCCGCAGCTGGTTGCTCTGGCTACGACACATTATGCATGGGCATTTCTCGGGACGACGACACTTACGTTCCTCGGTCTGGCCGGAGACCCGTCTCTGCCAGAATGGGGTGCCATGTTGGATGCAGGCCGAACCTACTTGATCCAGGCCCCGATACTCTCCCTCCTGCCAGGATTGTTGATCACATTGACCGTTTTCGCAGTGCATCGTGCTGGTTTGGGCTTAAGTACATCAAGCCAACCAGGTTGACGGTTCAACAGCCCGTCTGGTATGCTCAGGAAATCACCCGTCTGGAGCACACATTGACGTGTTTATAGCGATCCTTATCCTGGCTGTCATCTTTGATTTCCTGAACGGATTCCATGACAGTTCGAACATTGTGGCGACGGTCATATTTTCACGCGCGCTTCACCCACGGGTGGCATTGATCATTGCGGCGATTGCGGAATTCCTGGGACCTTTTCTGTTCGGGGTTGCGGTCGCGCGAACCATCGGGAATGATCTCCTCACGGATAAAGCCCTGAGCGAGCAGGTCGTGATGGCGGCCTTGATGGCTGCCGTCCTGTGGAACCTGCTCACCTGGTACCTTGGCATGCCGTCCTCGTCTTCCCATGCTTTGCTCGGGGGGCTGCTCGGAGCTGCCCTTCTTTACACGCAGACACTGAGCGTAATTCGCGTCGATGGTCTTACTAAAATTGTGCTCGCTCTGCTGCTCTCCCCTGTCGCTGGCTTGATAATGGGCTTCATCGTCATGCGCATTACCCTGTGGCTGGTTCGCAACGCAACCCCACGCGTCAGCACCGTCTTCCGCCGTCTGCAGATTGTGACCTTGATCGGCCTGGCGCTTAGTCATGGCACCAACGACGCCCAGAAAACCATGGGCGTGCTGACGCTGACTCTGTTCCTGACTGGCAGGATAGCAAGTTTCTATGTTCCGGTCTGGGTCATTGCACTCAGTGCCAGCGCAATCGCTCTCGGAACGGCATTCGGCGGCTGGAGATTAATTCGCACGCTGGGGGGCAGGATCTACCGCATACGCCCTATCCATGGGTTTACCTCTCAAATTGCCGGCGCGGCCGTGATCCTGACAAGTGCGCTCTTCGGTGGCCCGGTCAGCACGACCCAGGTGCTCAGTTCATCAATCGTCGGCGCGGGCGCGGCCGAACGTTTCAATAAAGTTCGATGGACGATCCTGCGTGATATGGCGCTGGCATGGGTATTAACCATCCCGGCTACGGCTCTGGCCTCCATTTTGATATTCTCTTTACTTCAGAAAATCCTCTGATTACGGTCGGCAGAACCTTGGCTTATGCCAATTCGAAATCCCGCTGCCAACCAGAAACCAAAGCCCGCATCTCACCGAGAACCCCGGGGCGATTTTCAAACCAATGAATTAATTTGTCGTGCGGCTTGAACCAGTTTGCTTGCCGGCGTACAAATTGCCGGCTGGCACGCTGAATCTGCCTGCGGGCTTGTTCAAGGTCGATTTCTCCGTCGATATAACGAGCCAATTCCCGATATCCGATTGCCGAGAAGGAAGGCAGCTCAGGACTGTAGCCTCGTTCCATGAGTCCCCGTACTTCTTCCACCCAACCATCTTCGAGCATTGCTTCGATACGCGCATCGATCCGGTCATAGAGAAGCTCCCGGGGCAGCGTCAGCCCTAAAACCAGCACAGGGTAGTCCGGAGGACTTTTTATCCGTTGGTCGCTGGCTGGACGACCCGAAAGGTGGAAAATTTCGAGCGCTCTTACAACACGGCGGATGTTCCGCGAGTCAATCCTTGCTGCCGACTCAGGATCGATTCGCTCCAGTTCTTGATGCAGTGCTAGAGGACCATGCTCATCGACATATTTTCCCATCCGCGCCCGAAAAACCTCTGAACGGGTTGCCTTCGGCGGGCGCCAGCCCTCAATCAGCGCCCGGTAATACTGGCCTGTTCCACCAACGAGCAGCGGTAAGTTGCCTCGCCCCTGAACCTGCCGGATCGTACGCTCGGCTGCCTCGCGGTAGGTAGCCAGGCTCCAGGTCTGGTCAGGCTCGGCGACATCGATTAAAAAATGAGGAACTTCCTGCCGTTCCTTCAGCCCCGGTTTCGCGGTTCCGATATCCATCCCCCGGTACAGCAGGCGCGAATCCATGGATACGATTTCCGCCCCGAACTGAGTGGCAAGATCGAGCGAAATCCTGGTCTTACCGACCGCAGTCGGGCCGACAATTGCTGCCAGGGCTCGCCGCGTGAAATCGGGAGCTCTATCCGTCACATCAACCCCACATCAAACGCACCAGGGTAGTGATCGAGCCGGATTAACGCGCGATTCTTTGAAGCCTCAATGGCGATAACATCGATGCGCCAGGGCGAATGCAATTTATCGTTTTGCTCGAGAAATCCCCAGGCGGCCTTCTGCAATCGGCTTCGTTTGCGAGATGAAATCGAATCCTCAGGGGCTCCAAAGGTTGAGCTGGTGCGGGTTTTTACCTCTACAAACACAATCATATCTCGATCCTCCATCACCAGATCAAGCTCGCAGTGTTCGATATGTACATTCTGGGCAAGCAGCCTATACCCCTGGCCCTGTAGATAAGATAACGCTCTCCGCTCACCCCATTCTCCCAAACGCATTCATCCCTCCCATCGAACGTACTTCCACTACCTTGCTGAGCGGGTCTGGCGAAGCGCACAGGCCACCTTCTCATTTATACTCTCTTTAGGTTAGTGCGCTGCCATTTTATGTGTTTTTGATCAATCTATGCGAAAATCGAATCTGATACATAGAAACAGGTCAGCTTCCATTAGCAATCGGCAAGCAAATCTGAGTGGTTGTTGACATTGAGCTCATTCCAGTTATAGAATTGCACAATTCACCGAACTGGCTGAAGACTACGTGATGTAAGAAATTCGTCAAAGCGGAAAGGAGGGATGCCCCGCTCTTGATCAACTATCTGCTTTCTGTTCTACGTGTAGTTACGCCAAAAAATAGCTATTAAACCCTTGAGGAGGAAGAAGCAATGAAGCGAACAATGTTAGTGCTCTCGACTCTCGTACTGGCAGCGATTGCTCTGGCTGCCTGCGGTGGAGGGGCACAGGAATTCACCTGCGAAGATCCACTGGGTTGTGTTACCTACGGACCTGACGAGCCCATCCGCATCGCCTCAGCCCTCGTAATTTCCGGCGCTAACGCCCAGCTCGGCCTTGACTCGCAATATGGCGTGGAAATCGCCATGGACATGCGTGGTCCGGTCGACGGGCACTCGGTCGAACTGCAGGCTGAAGACGATGGCTGCAGCGCCGAAGGCGGCCAGGCGGCCGGACAGAAGATCGTCTCCGACCCCAGCATCCTCGGTGTCATCGGGACGAGCTGTTCCGGCGCCGGGGTACCCATGGCCCAGGTCATCTCTGACGCCGGGTACTTCATGGTATCGCCTTCGAACACAGCCCCCAGCCTGACGGATCCCACACAGGCCTGGAAGCCGGGCTACCTGCGCACCGCGCACAACGACAAGGTACAGGGCGCAGCCATCGCTGATTTCGCCTACAACGAACTTGGCCTCACGACTGCAGCCGCCATCCACGATGGTGATCCCTACACGGAAGGTCTTGCCAACGCCTTCCGCACGTCCTTCGAAGAGCTCGGCGGCACAGTCGTCGCCTTCACCGCGATCAACGTGGGCGATACGGACATGCGTCCGGTGCTGACGGCTGTGGCCGCAGCCGGACCGCCGGAGTTCATCTACTTCCCGGTCTTCACCGCCGAGTGCGCGTTCCTGGCCAAGCAGTCCAAGGAAGTGGCCGGGCTTGAGAACACCATAGTCGCCGCCGCGGACGGCTGCATCTCGGATGCCGCCGCCGCAGCGATCGGTGATTCCAATGAGGGTATGTACTTCTCCGGTCCCGATATCGCTTACACGGGTGCGCTCTACGACACCTTCAAGGCGAAGTACAAGGAGATGTTCGGTTCGGACACGCTTTCGGTCTTCCACGCCCATGCGTTTGACGCGGCGAATATGATCTTCGACTGCGTCGAAGAAGTTGGCGTGACTGACGACGCTGGTCTGCACATCGGCCGCCAGGCGATGCGCACTTGCCTGTATGCAACGTCAGGCCACCAGGGCATCACGGGAACGCTGACATGCGATCAGTACGGTGACTGTGCCGATCCGAAGATCTCGGTCTCCGAACTGCAAGGTGGAGAATACGTCCGGATTTGGCCGTAATCTGTCCACCTACGCCAGGCCTGTTTTTCGTAGACAGGGCAACTTGGTGAGATAAATAAGGAAGGATCTGGGGACTTTACCCCCAGATCCTTCCTTCCCCATCCTGGAGTCAAGCTATGCGCAGCCGTATTAAAAACCTTGACTACATCACGCTCTTCTTATGGATTGTGCGCACCGCGATCATTGCCATCGTCATCTGGGGCACTGTCGCAACCATCATCAAGAATCCCTACTCGCCAACCCAATGGACAGATTTTCTTGTGTTCGGTGTTGCCCAGGGAAGCATGTACGCACTCATCGCCATCGGCTACACCTTGGTTTACGGTGTGCTCTTCATGATTAACTTTGCCCACGGCGAGTTTTTTATGTCCGGGATCATGACCGCAACCGTTTTCGTCGCCGCGCCCATGTCAGCCAGTGGATTTCTCGATCGCAACCCGATCCTTGCGATTATTGCCATCTCTGTTCTGTCCATAACTGTCTCGGTTATCGTCGCCATCCTTACGGAAAGGATCGCCTATAAGCCCCTACGGAAGGCACCCCGTCTCGTGCCCCTGATTACCGCCATCGGGGCTTCGTTTTTCTGGCAGAACTTTTACCGTGGCATGCTTGGCGGCGAGGCCAAACCCTTCCCGCAATTTGAAATCCTTACCGGGAAGGTCGCCTTTCTTGGAACCGAGATCTTGAAGGTTCATATCGTCGTCATCATCGCCACGATCGTCATGCTAATCGGGTTGAATTTCTTCATCATGCGGACGAAAACCGGCAAAGCCATCCGTGCTGTAGCCGAAGACAAGGACGTCGCGGCCTTGATGGGGATCGATGTGGATCGGACGATATCGATCACCTTTGCAGCTGGCGCGGCTATGGCCGGCGTAGCGGGTGTACTCTTCGCGCTGGTCTTCCGCCAGGTTAACTTCTTCATGGGCTTTATCCCCGGTATCAAAGCCTTTACCGCCGCCGTTCTGGGTGGGATCGGCAGCATCCCTGGCGCTGCACTCGGTGGATTGCTGTTGGGTATGGTCGAGTCCGTTGGGCCAAGCCTTTTCTTGCAGAGCCTCGGCATCCCGGCCTTCAACCAGCTTAAAGATGTGATTGCCTTCACCATGTTGGTCTTGATCCTGATCTTCAGGCCGCAGGGGATCCTCGGTGAGCGGCTCGCAGAGAAGAAAGCGTGAGGTGAGACGATGGCCACTTTGAGAGACCTTGACCTTCGTAAGATCCTGCGCATGGGCCTGATAGCCGGAGCCATCACCGTTATCGTAGGAGCGATCGGCCTGTTGGAGCTCTTCGGCGAACGGGCGCTGGTTGCAGACGTGATCACCATGGGGCAGGTGATCCTCTATACCCCTGTGCTTTTAATAGCCTACATGACCGCTAAAGACATACCCAGCGGACAAACAGCCCTCTCCTTGGTGACTGGTTTATTGACAGGAGTCGTTTCAAGCTTCCCGGTTGCTGGCTTCATTTTCCTCGCCTCTGCGGTAAATCTGCGCCAATTCCTCCCGAACGTATCCCCCACTCTGATCTCGCTGCTAGATTTCAACGCCGGGCCGGTCATCGGGAGCTTGATCCAGGTGGCTGCGATGGGCACGGTCGGGCTGATCACTGCCGGTTTCTTCATCCTGCCTGAGAAACATCGGAAACCGCTATTCAACGCGATCCTATGGACGCTGGTGATCGGGCTGTTCTCTGAGATCCTCTCTATCCGCTTACGAGATTTCTTCGGGGTGGCATTCACCCGATTGATTTTCACCGGGAAGGCCCTCAATCCATTGGTGGCCGGCATCCTTTTCATCTTGATTGATGGGATCACGTATCGCATGGGTAGGCAGAAGCAAACGCTGAGCGAGCGGATCGCGGCGATGCCCCCGAGGCAGCAGAAACGATATCGCCTTGCTTCGATGATCGGCATCTTTGTATTCCTGCTGATCTTGCCTCTGCTGCTCGGGACGTACCTCTCAGAGGTCATCAACAATATCGGCATCTATGTACTGATGGGCTTGGGTCTCAACATTGTGGTTGGTTTCGCAGGCCTGCTCGACCTGGGGTATGTGGCTTTCTTCGCCATCGGGGCGTACTCGATGGCGATCCTGACAACCGGTGGTTCGCTGGGGATTGGGAATCTCACCTTCTGGACCGCCCTGCCCTTCTCGGTCCTGATGGCGGCTACAGCTGGCCTCATCCTTGGTGTCCCTGTATTGCGCATGCGTGGCGATTACCTGGCCATCGTCACACTGGGTTTCGGTGAGATTATCCGCATCCTGGCGCTCTCCGACCTGCTCAAACCGTATATTGGTGGCGCACAGGGTGTTCTTCAAATCCCCAAGCCACCTTTTTTTGGCACTGCACTTATCCAACCTGGCCAGTTCTATTACATCGTACTTGCTGGCTGCCTGCTCGCGTGGTTTGTATCGTCTCGCTTAAGCGATTCGCGTCTCGGGCGACAGTGGATGGCGCTGCGTGAGGATGAGGACGTGGCCGAAGCCATGGGCATCAAGCTCGTGGCGACCAAGCTGCTAGCATTCGGATTTGGCGCAGCCTTCTCCGGTCTGGCGGGAGCGTTGTTCGCCAGCAAACTAACCTCTATTTTTCCACACAGCTTCAAGCTCGAAATCTCGATCAACGTCCTTTCTTTGATCATCATCGGTGGCATGGGGTCGCTTCCAGGCGTTGTGGTTGGGGCTTTTATCCTTGTGGGGCTCCCGGAGCTTCTGCGCGAGTTCGCTGAATTCCGGCTGCTCATGTACGGTGCGTTGCTAGTAGTCATGATGCTGGCGAAGCCGGAGGGCTTTATACCCTCTGCAATCCGGCGGCGTGAACTGCATGCGGACAAGGAGATCGAAGGTGAGATCCAAAGCAAAGTCGCGGGATTAGGAGAATGATACGATGACCGACAGCCAGGACTTCATCCTCCAATCCAAAGGTGTCACCAAGCGCTTCGGCGGACTCGTCGCGGTCAACGAATTTGATTTCAATGTACCCCGCAATTCAATTGTCAGCATCATCGGGCCCAATGGTGCCGGTAAGACGACCTATTTCAACTGTGTAACCGGGTTCTACGGGATAGATGAAGGCATGATCGAATTCGAAGGCGAACAAATCGACGGACTCTCTCCGGATCGCATCGCCCACCGTCATGTAACGCGAACCTATCAAAACATTCGTTTGTTCGCAAACATGACCGCGATCGAAAACCTGCTGGTTGGGATGGAGCCCGAACTCCACACACACTGGTACGGCGCAGTACTGGGAATGCCGGGGACACGGGCTGAGGAGAAGCAGGCTCTCGATGAAGCGCGCGAGCTCCTCCATTTTATCGGGCTGGCTGGCAAGGGTGATTTGCTCGCCAAGAACTTGCCCTACGGCGACCAGCGCCGGCTCGAAATCGGACGGGCTTTAGCGAACAAGCCTCGATTGCTACTGCTGGATGAGCCTACTGCCGGGATGAACCCGAACGAATCAGCAGAAGCGATGCATTTCATCCGCCGGCTGCGGGATGAGCTCGGTATCACAATCCTGCTGATTGAACACGATATGCGTGTGGTCATGGGCATCTCCGAGCGTGTTACGGTTCTTGATTACGGGATTAAGATCGCCGAGGGATCCCCTAACGAAATCCAAAAAAACACCAAAGTCATCGAAGCCTACCTCGGCCGTGGCGCGGCAACGGGTTTGCAGACGCCCGCGGGCGGGCAATAACAAGGAGCGCGCGGCATGTCCATGCTTGAGATGAAAGATGTCCACGCCTACTACGGCAATATCCACGCGCTCAAAGGCATTACGATCCAGGTCGAAGAGGGCGAGATTGTCACGCTGATTGGGGCTAACGGCGCGGGTAAATCTACAACGCTGAAGACGATCAGCGGTTTATTAAAGCCCAGAGCAGGATCGATTTACCTCGATGGTGAAGATCTACAACCTTATCCTGCACACGAAATCGTCTACAAAGGTGTATCCCTCGTCCCAGAAGGGCGCGGAATTTTCGCAAAATTGACTGTCAGCGAAAACCTTGATATGGGTGCTTTCAAGCGCAACGATAAAGATGGTATCGAACATGATCGGCTTCGTGTTTTCAAACTCTTCCCACGGCTGGAAGAGCGCAAGAATCAGGTAGCAGGAACCTTGAGCGGCGGGGAGCAGCAAATGCTGGCGACAGGCCGAGCGCTCATGGCCCGTCCACGTCTGCTTCTCATGGACGAACCATCGATGGGACTTGCACCGGTTCTCGTAGAAAGTGTGTTTGAGATAATTATTGAAATCAACAAGGAAGGAACGACGATCCTGCTTGTTGAACAGAACGCTCACATGGCTTTACAAATTGCCCAGAGGGGCTATGTGCTCCAGACAGGCGAAATCGTACTTTCTGATACCGCTGAAGGATTGCGTACCAATCCATTGGTCCAGAAGGCATACCTGGGGATCCAGTAGCCGCAATCGTTAGAGCTTTGGTTTTTTTTAATTTAGGAACCCGCCTGGACGTGGGTTCCTTTTCTTGTTCCATCCAGATGAAAATCATTGCCCGGTGTACAATGCCCTCTGGATTCGTTCCTTTGAAAGGGTTGCTGATGGAGCTGCTCCTGCTCAACGCCGAAGAAGTTCGAAGTGCACTAACAATGGACCGCGCCATCGAAGCCGTGACCGAGGCCTATATCCAGCTCTCAACGGGCAAGAGCCAGGTTCCCCTCCGTTCCCGCATCAATTTTCCGAATGTGGAGGGAGTGGCGCTTTTCATGCCAGCCCTACTTGAAGGCAGTCAGGACCTGGGGGTAAAGATCGTCACGGTGTTCCCTCGCAACGCAAAACGTGAGTTGCCCACGATTCACGCGCTGGTCGTTGTACTCGACCCGATCACCGGCCAACCACTTGCGCTTCTTGAAGGCGCCTCCCTTACGGCTATACGAACCGGCGCAGCGTCCGGTACTGCCACAAAATGGCTCGCCAGACCGGACGCGAAGCTGGCTGCGATCTTCGGCAGCGGCGCACAGGCACGGACACAGCTGGAAGCTATATGCACTGTTCGTGATATCGAACACGCGTGGATTTACAGCCTGGACCAGGAGAGTGCTGAAGAGATGATCGCTGATCTGGCAGGTTCCGGATCGATCCCACCGGCACTCGAACTGGCCTCCTCACCGCACCAGGCTGTGTGCGATGCGGATGTCATCTGCACTGCAACGACTTCCATGCAGCCAGTTTTCCATGCTTCCGATCTTAAACCTGGTGTGCACATCAATGCCATTGGATCGTTCACCCCGGAGATGCAGGAGATCGGGTCAGATACCATGAAGCAAGCCTACATCGTACTTGATTCGCATGATGCTGTTCTATCCGAGAGCGGCGATGTGCTGATACCGCTCGCCGCAGGGTTGATTACAGAAGCCGATCTGCAAGTCGAACTTGGTCAAATCGCAGCTGGCCTCAAGCCAGGGCGAAGCTCTGATTCGCAAATCACACTCTTCAAATCAGTCGGAGTGGCAGTGCAGGATGCTATCGCGGCCAGCCGAGCAGTTCAAGGGGCGCTGGAAGCTGGATTGGGAAGGACAATCGTCCTGTGAACCTGGAATAAGGATAGGAGGCACGTAAGGGTGGAACTACCCACACAGGCAGACGTGGTCGTCATTGGTGGCGGCGTTATGGGTGCAAGCTCAGCGTACCACCTGCTCAAATCAGGCGTGCATGACGTACTGCTGCTCGAGAAGGAGAGCTTCTTCGGCCAGGGTGCGACCGGTCGCTGCGCCGGGGGTGTGCGCTACCAATTTGCCACTGAAGTCAACGTGCGCCTTTCAATCGCCAGCCTGGCGATGATCAATGAGTTCAAGTCCGAGACAGGACAGGATCCACTCTATCGAAAATGCGGCTACCTCTTTGTCATTACTGACCCGGCCGATGTACCCACTTTCCAGCGCAACATCCAGATGCAAAATGGCCTCGGTGTAGGAACGGTGTGGCTCAGTGGCGACAACGTTCGATCGAAGCTGCCCACGATGCGCTTTGAGGACGCGTTGGGAGGGAGCTGGCATGAGCGTGATGGACTGGCCGACCCGAACAGCATCGTTATGGGATATATCAAACGAATACGCGAGCTGGGCGGGGTGGCGCTCACGGATCAGGAGGTCCTATCGATCGGTGTTGAATCCGGGCGTATCACTTCGGTCACAACCCGATCTGGAAGCGTGGCATGCGGCTCCGTCATCAATGCAGCCGGACCGTGGATGGGGTTGATCGGGCAAATGGTCGGGGTGGAAATTCCACTTGAGCCGATCAGGCGCCAGATGGTTACGACTACCCCTTTGCCGGAATTGCCAGAGGATTTTCCATTTGTTATTGATTTTTCACGCTCGCTCTACTTCCATCGTGAAGGCGAGGGGATTCTGACCGGCATGTCCAATCCGGACGAGCAGGCTGGTTTTGATCAATCCATCGATGAAGAATGGGAGCTGATTGCCATGGATGCCGCTGCGGAACGGCTCCCGATGTTAAACCAGGCTGGCCGATTGGCCGGCTGGGCTGGCCTGTATGAAGTCACGCCGGATGCACATCCCATCTTCGGACGCTCGCCGATCGATGGCTTCTGGCTGGTGGGCGGCTTTTCCGGACATGGCTTCATGCACGGACCGATCGCTGGTAAACTCATGGCAGAAATCCTGACCAGCGGTCAGGCGGTTAGTGTCGACGTATCGATGCTGGACCTGGCACGCTTTGATGAAAACCGGCTAATTCATGAATATAACGTGGTGTGATCGATGGAAGCTGAAATCATAACTATTGGCACAGAAATTCTTTTAGGTCAGATCGTTGACACGAATACTCGCACCATCGCACAGCGCCTGCGAGACATCGGCCTCGATATTTACCGCACATCGACGGTTGGGGATAACGCTGCCCGAATCGCCGAGTCGGTGCGGGAGGGGATGGGTCGGGCCTCGGCTGTGATTACAACCGGCGGGCTTGGACCTACCATCGATGACGCGACCAGAGAGGGAATAGCGCTCGCACTTGGAGTGGACACATACTTCGACCCTGCATTATGGGAGCAGATCCAGGCTCGCTTTGCGAGCTTCGGCAGGGAGCCGACCGAGAATAACCGACGGCAAGCCTACATTCCTGAAACAGCCCACCCGATCGAGAATCCGGTCGGAACGGCTCCTGCTTTCCTGGTTGAGACTGAACGCAGCGTCGTGATCGCCCTCCCTGGCGTACCGGGTGAGATGTCACATCTGCTCGAAAATGAGGTCATCCCATACCTTAGAAAGCGTCTTGATCTTAGCGGTACGATCATGACGCGAGTGGTGCGAACGGCGGGGATGGGTGAATCCGTGTTGGATGAGCGTATCACCGATCTCGAGCAGCTTTCAAACCCCACGGTTGGGCTTTCCGCCCATCCGGGCAGGGTTGATATACGTATTACGGCGAAAGCGCCAAGTCGAACTGAAGCAGAAGAGATGATCTGGGGCGTGGAAGCCACGCTCCAGCAGCGGCTTGGTGAGAGGATTTACGGGTACGACTCAGATACGCTTGAGAGTGTGGTGCTTGCCGCACTTAATGCCCGCCACATCAAACTTGCCGTCGTGGAACATGGAACCGAGGGAGCGCTTGCAGGAAACCTGGCTCTAGATAGCGAGGTCTTCGCTGGCGGTCGGATTATGCCGCAAGCAGCCAGCCTGGAGGAGATAGAGCCACAGCTGCAAAGCCTGATGCGTGAAACCGGTGCTTCCGCCGGCCTGGGGGTTGCACTCACGCAGGATGAGGGTAATTTTACACTGCGCATTTTACGCTTGCTGCCCGGCGATGATGCACGCCGGGAATACGAGTACGGTGGCGGCTTTCTGAATGTACACGAGCGCAGTGTGAGCATTGCGCTGGAATTCCTGCGGCGTGGCCTGCTCGATAGCTCCAGCACGGTGAGTGCTTGACAGGCGAAAACGGCCAACCTATAATCCGCGTCACACACGCGGGTGTCGCCAAGTGGTAAGGCAGTAGCTTCCCAAGCTACCATTCGTGGGTTCGAATCCCATCACCCGCTCTCACGCCCCCGTCCGGGGGCTTTTTCTTGCGGGAAATTTCTATGGCGGATGGCAGGGTTCCCGGCGTGACACAGGCGGTTGAACATTGATGTCCCGCAAGACATCTCCCGCAGCATGCACTAACCCTGCTTGAAAACTCCGCTCTCCCACCACTGGTTGTACCACTGCTCGAAAGCGTCGACGACCGACTTTGATTCCGAATCCCACGACTTTGCTTGCAGAATCCGGATCACTTTCGGGAAACCCTGCAGCCACTCACGGATGATCTCAGTTTCAGCATAGGTCAGTGTGTTGCGGTATACGACACGGCGAAGGTTCCACCACATTTCATGATCGTCCATCATATAGACCTACCCTTCGAATGAATAAAGCCCGGCCAGGATGTGAGGCGGGCTGATGCAAGCTTGAAGGTTCGGCGCTGCCCTTATCAGGTGGTTCGTGTTGAGTGTGACATCAATATACACCAAGGATCAGGCCCTCTCAACCCGATCCGTAGGAGAGAGAAGTGCAAATTCAAACATATTGATACGGAACGTTGGCCAGCACCAGCCAAGAAAATCCCCCGGAGCTTCGGCACCGATTCCGCAAGCGATCCGCGTTAGGGAAATGGTGGGTGAACCCAGGAATGTCCTTCCAGTCGACGGATACGCTCCGCCAGGCCAATTAAGCCCACAAGTAGAAAGAACTGAAACGGCGAGAGCTGGGGAACGAGATAGGCCAGACCAGCAAGCTGGCGGCTGCCCCGGAGCAGGTCTGCCAGCGCCTGCCGTTCCGGTTCACTGAGCCCACCCTCCAGGCGTTCGAGACGTTCCAGAGCAAGCAGGATGTCATCCGTACGGGAGGCGCGTGGGAATAGGAAGAAATCATCTGGAGTCTGGGAAGTTTTCATAAACTCAGCATAGGTAGAGGCAAATCGTGTTTCCATCCCCCCCAGGGGTGATCTTGCCGGGGGAACTGAGGAAAATAGCAGCTTGAGGAAAGCCGATTGAAATAACCATGGTATGAAGCACTATATGCCTATGCGCAACTGCTTGTTTGAGCGTCCGTAAGTACCCTGTAATGTTGAGGCGCCCTATTCGGTGCTAGCATGAGAGCAGATTGGATTGGGGAGAGAAAGGGATAGCATTATGAGATATATCCATCTTCCAATGCCAGGTGAACGGGGCCAGGGGATGCTGGAGTACGGCTTGCTTATCGTCCTGGTAGCCATCATCGTCATGGTCCTGCTTGTCGTCGTTGGATCTGGCACCGGTAACATGTTCAGTAACGTCACGGTAAACATCTGAACCAGGGTTCCGCACGGATAGAATACCCCGAGAGCTTCCCCGTCGAACGGACCCGTAAGCCTGCGGCGGCTCGAGCTTGCTGCAGGCTCTTTTATTTGCAACTGCAAGGTGTTTGTAAGGTCAACTCTAGAATTCATCGTGCTACGCTAAGGATGCAGAGTGCCCCTACAAGGGTGGTGCCGGAGAGAACAGCAAATTATTCGGTCCATGAGCGTCTAGAGTCCGCCGCCCACGATGCGCCGGCCTGCGCTCACAAAATTCAACCCTATCCTCCTGATGCCAGCTGTGGGTCAGCACTTTGCTCTCCTCCTCCTCAGAGCCCTCGAGTGTTCCGAGGGCTCTGCTGGCAAATGATGGTTCGCTTCGCTATAATGTCGGCGGTGCTACGGAGGTGCTTGGAGCAGGTAGAGGGCGATGTCAGATAAACCGCTGGCGATCCTATACGTCGAGGACAACCTCGACAACCGCATTTTGGTCCAGCGAGTGCTGCAAGCCGAGGGGTACGCGTTCATGGGGGCAAGCAGCGCGGCGGAAGGTCTTAAGCTCGCACGCGAGCAACGACCCGATCTCATTCTCGTTGATATCAATATGCCGGAAGTCGACGGCCTGAGCATGACCAGGGAGCTCAAGGCCGATATGCAGTTCGGCGACGTTCCAGTGATTGCCATCACTGCGAACGTCATGCGTGGCGATCGCGAGCGAACGCTTGCCGCGGGCTGCGACGGTTATATTCAAAAGCCGGTAGATATCGATCTCCTGCCTCGCCAAATCGTACGTTTCTTGCATCGCTAGGCGTAACAATTCGATCAGTATCAGGGGAGGCTGAAACCGTGTCCAGCGAGTCGAAGGAAGCAACGGTCCTCATCGTTGAGGACAACGTCTCTAACTTCGTGCTTATGGCGCGCATGCTCGGCTTTATGGGTATCCAGTGTGAATGGAAGACTTCTGGTTTTGAAGTTGTCGAGTATGCCGACACATTAGGCCGGGTTGACTTGATCCTGATGGATATTCGCCTACCCTATGAAGATGGGTATGAAGCACTGCGTAAATTACGCGCAGACACAAGCTTGCGAGAAGTACCCGTCGTTGCAGTAACGGCTTACGCCAGTGATGAGCAAATGGCTCGAGCCCGCCAGGCGGGATTCGATGGTTTCATCGGCAAACCGCTCGATCCAGATCGCTTTCCAGATCAGATTCGTCGAGCGCTAGATCGCCAGCCGGTGTGGGAGGTAGAGTAGCGTGGAAGGCCTTGTGATTCACCCACAAGAAGGTGAAAGAGAATTCCGCGGCCGCCTCGGCCGCCGTTTTGCCTTGATCTTGCTGCCGCTGACCATCATCCCCTTGATTGCGATGGGCATCGGTGCATACCTCCGTTCACGCACGCTGCTCGAGACCCAGGCAACGAGCCAGATGGTCTCTGCCGTCCAGTCGCAGTTATCCGTCCTGGAGGACTGGACTGCCGAGCGGGAACAGCGCTTGCAGCTCGGTGCCCAGCGCGCCCCACTGCAGGAATCCGGTCAAATCATTTTCGATGCATCGCCCGCTTCTGCTCGCTTTAATACAGCAGCGGAACAGGCACTTTCCGAGCTTACAGATCTGCGAACCCGCCAGGGTCAGCTGCTCTTCTCAAGCCTTTCACTGGTACGCTACGATAACGGCCGTGTACTCGTATCGACTGACCCGGGGTTTATCGGTCAATCCACCAGCGTTCTCGCTCGCTTTCCAAACACATTTAACACCCTGATCACCGAACCAGTCTTCGGTGATGAGCTGTTATCGCCAGATGGACTGGCGCTGGTCCACTCTATTCCACTCCTGACTGCCGCAGACGGTCAGCCAGAACTATTGCTGGTTGGTCTTAACAGCGGCACTCGTCTTGGCGTGCTGCTGGAACAAATGCAGATCTTCTGGGAACAACGTGGAGTGTACCGGGTCGAGCGTGGACGCACATTCGTCCTGCTCGCGCCTGATATCGTCATCCAGCTTGATCGCTACGCGACCGCCC
Organism: Anaerolineales bacterium; assembly: GCA_034430595.1. GTDB lineage: Bacteria > Chloroflexota > Anaerolineae > Anaerolineales > E44-bin32 > E44-bin32. The sequence goes on from DAOUEL010000064.1 coordinate 95,156, forward strand.
CGGAAGCGATGACCGGTGAAATCAATCCCATTTTCGGCCTGGCAGCTTCCTCCCCTTCAGGTACTGCCGAGTACACCAACGCCGCCGGCGATCTGGTCCTGGCAGCATATGAATGGATCTCACGCTGGGACATGGGCATCGTAGCCGAACTGCCCCAGGCCGACATCTTTGCTGAAATCAACAGCCTGGCTCCATTCAGCTTCGCTCTGGTGGCAGCCTCGAGCATCCTGACAGTCGCTGTCGTTGCATTTGCTGCAAACCGCTTGCTGCGGCCACTCGGCAACCTGACCGAACTCGCCCAGCGCCTTTCGCATGGCGATTGGAGCTTTCGCGTACCTGATAACCGTGATGACGAGCTTGGTGCGCTGGCATTCTCCCTCAACAGCATGGCAGGCGATCTATCCGATATGTATCGTTCACTGGAAGAGCGCGTTGAAGAACGAACAAAGCAAGTCCGAACCGCGGCCGAGGTCGCGCGCGCCGTGATTTCGACTGCTTCGCTCGATGACCTGATGCAGCGTGCGGTCGAACTCATCCGGCAGCAGTTCGAGTACGATTTCGTCTCGATCTTCCTGTTGGAGGATGAAGGCGACTTCGCCGTCATGCGCGAAGCCACCGGTGAAACGGGCTCAGCCTTAAAGGCTGAGGGCTACCTCGTCCCGGTCGGTTCAGCCTCAGTCATCGGCTGGGTTACAGGCAATAACCAGCCGCGCCTGGTAAGCGATATTCAACCCGATGACACGCAGCTCCGCCGTGACCTGATGAAGGGTACACGATCGGAGTTTGCGATCCCCCTGCAGACAAGCGGACGTGTGCTTGGAGCGTTGGATGTACAAAGCATGCGATCGGATGCCTTCCGCCAGCAAGACGTTGAAGCGCTGCAGACGCTGGCAGATCAGCTCAGCGCTGCGATTCTCAACGCCCGCCTTGCCCAGGTCTCTGCCGTTGCCGCCGAGCGTGCTCGCCTGGTGAGCGAGGTCACGACCGAGCTCAGCGGCCCACTTGAAATTGACGAGGTCCTCGAACGAGCGGCGCGTGCGATCCAGCGTGGTCTTGGCAGCCCGGAGGTGATGATCAAGTTCAACACGGATGAAGGTCTTCCGTACACGCCTCTTACGGAGAGTGAAAATTGATGGCCACAACTCCGTTCGCCCGATCCATTTCATCCGATAGAACTCCGGTCAAGCCTGGCGTTAACTACATACTTTGGGAGGCATGCCGATGAGAGAGCGCTGGCGGAATTTCCTCCGGCCTACTTCCGAAGATCCTCAAATTGCCCGGCAGCAAATCCTGCTCAACTGGATCCTGGTCGGCCTGGCGTTGATCTCCATTCTCACCGGCGTGGTCACGCTGACACTATTTCTGGTTGGTCAAATTGGACCCGTGGCAGCCATCGCAAGTTTCGGTTTGCTGCCGTTTTACTTGCTTTCCTACCTGCTCGGACGCCGTGGTTCGGTACGATTGGCCGGGTATATCCCCACGATCCTTGTTTTCGCGCTCCTCTCAGCGTCGATGCTGCTGATGGGCATCGGTCATATTTCAACCGTAGGTTTAGCCCTGGTTGTAATCACAGCCAGCATCATGATCAACACTGGAGCCGGTATATTCTTCGCCGTGCTGAGCGTCGCTGCGTATGGCTTTGCCGGCTGGGCTCTGACGACCGGTCTGGTTCCGGCGCCATTCATGCCCCAATCGATTATCGCTTTCGACGCAGTCAGTCTGGGGGTATTTCTAACGTTATTCCTACTAATGAACGGGTTATCGAACCGCGAGATGGTGCGAGCCCTCGAACGGGAGCAGCGCGTCAGCGGCCAGCTTCAAAACCAGAGTCGCGAACTTGAAGATCTGGTTGCGAGCCGTACCCGTGGGCTTGAACGGCGTGCGACCCAGCTGCAAACAGCAAGTGAAATTGCGAAACTAGCCTCGGAAGCCGGCGATGCCCGGGCGCTCATGAGTCAGGCGATTGAGCTGATTCGCGCTCGTTTCGGTTTCTATCATGCTTCGATCTTCATGCTCGATGAAAGCGGTAACTGGGCTCAGCTCGAAGCCAGCACTGGAGATGCAGGGAGGAAGATGCTCGCCCGGAAACACCGGCTCGCTACGGGCAGCGCAAGCATTGTTGGCTGGGTCATGGCGAACAGGATGCCGCGCATCGCTCTCGATGTGGACCAGGATCCTTTCCATTTCAAGAACCCCCTGCTGCCTGATACCAAAGCCGAAATGGCAGTGCCACTCATGGTGGGCAAACGCCTGCTCGGCATCCTGGATGTTCAAAGCACCGAGCCGCATGCATTCGGTGAAGACGACGTCCGCACTCTGGAAGCTATTGCAAGCGAATTGGCAGTGGCAATCGATAGCGCGCGCGTTCAGCGCGAGATGCAGCATCAACTGGAACGGATCGAGAGCGCCTACCGACAGCAAGTTCAGCAGGGCTGGCAGCGAGTCTCGAGCAGCGGTCGATTACCCATCATTCATCTCGATCAGCATGGCGAGATGGTTCCTTCAACGGAAGAAGATTTCCCGCTGATAAATGATGCCGTCCTGCAGGGAAGCCCAGTCATAAGTTCCGATCAGCGTGAGCTCGCGATCCCAATTCAGGTCCGGGGCCAGGTTATTGCGACCCTGGCCGCTCGACGCCAAAGATTGGCCGAGCCATGGACCGAGGATGAGATCGCATTGATTGAGGCAATTGCTGCACAATCCGCGCTCGCACTAGAAAACGCCCGCCAGCGCTCCGAAGAGCAGCGCCGTGTCACTGAGTTGGAGGTTATCAACCGCATCAGTCAAGCGGTGTCCCAGATGCTCCGCCTCGATACGCTCTACCGCATCGTTCACCGGCAGCTCAACCAGGTCCTTGGGGATACGGATATGTCGATTGTTCTTTACGACGCTGTCCATGAGCAGGTGACCACACCATATGCTTCCGGCGATACTTCTGGAGCCGACCAGGCCTTGCCTCTTTCGGATGACCTGGCCGCCCTGGTTCTTCGTTCGCGTCAACCGCTTCTCCTGGCCGAAAACCTCGTCCAGCAAGCAGAACTCCTCGGTGTGCAGGAGCTCGAAATCAATGTTAAATCATGGTTAGGTGTGCCGATGCTGCTTGGCGATCAAGTCCTCGGAGTGATCATCGTCCAGGATGCACAGGTTGAGAAACGATTCACCGAAGACGATGCTGCCTTGCTTTCAACCATCGCCAGTCAGATCGCGGCGGGTATCCAGAATACCCAGCTGCTTGACCAGGTCCAGCGAACAGCTCGGCGGGAACGCCTGATTCACGAGATTACCAGCAAGGTACGCCGCTCACCCGACATTCGATCAATCCTGGAAACCACCACTCGCGAGCTGGGACGTGCCTTGAATGCGGTCCGTTCTACAGTTGAACTTGATGCAGGCAACGGAGAACAAGAACGAAATCCTGCAGCTCTTGATCAAGCCGGTGACGGAGGCGAACGAGCATGACAGATCAAGCGGAGTCCCGGCAAAAAACATACTCAGGACTGCGTGCGTGGTGGCAGCAGCTCGACCTGGGCGCTCGGCTGACCTTGACCATGCTCCCGATAGTGCTCATCCCGATGCTAGTTCTGGCCAGCGTAACTTATCTCCGAGCTCGTAACCTGCTCGAGGAGCAAGCTACGAGCCAGATGCTGGCAGCTACTCAATCCCAGCTGGGCGTACTCGATGAGTGGTCTACCATTCGTGAGCAGCGCCTGCAGCTAGGAGCTCAGCGTTCGGCGCTGCGCCAGGCAAGTGAAGATCTCGTCACCCTTCCCCGGAATTCGGCCCGCTACAAGCAAGCACTGGAAACTGTCCACTCTGAATTGGAGGATTTACGCCTCCGGCAGGGACAGGTTCTCTTTAATGAACTCCTGATGGTACGGGCTTCGGACGGATTTGTGTACGCATCAACCAATCGTGCGCTCGAGGGCCAGCAATCCCCGTATCTGCAGATGGAAGATCTTCCCGCCGAGCAGCTTCATTCCGATCCTGTTTACAATGACTCGTTGCTCGCTCCAGGCGAGCTGGCTATCATCTCTCATGCGCCGCTCAGCATGGAACCCGACTCATCCCTTCCCGTGCTCGTTGGAGTCAATACGGGCAGCCAGCTTGCCTCCTTGCTCGAAAATATGCAGGTCTTCTGGGAACAGCGCGGGGTCTACCGTGTTGAGCGAGGGCGTACTTTCGTGCTGCTCGCACCGGATATCTTGATCCAGCTGGATCGATATGCTACTGCACCTGAGGCGGCTACTGGATTTCAAAGCCCGGTCTTTAACCTGGCTGCCACCCAACCCTCAGGAACGGTTGAGTACAACGACGCGGATGGAGTTCTGGTGCTGGCTGCGTATGAGTGGCTGCCTGATTGGAACATGGGCATCGTCGCAGAACTGCCCCAAGCGGATATCTTCGCAGAAGTGAATAACCTTGCTCCTTTCACAATTGCGCTGCTGCTCGGTGTGACCGCGCTGATCGGGTTGGTAATACCCTTCGCCACGGGCCGATCGCTGCGGCCACTCGGCGCGCTTTCCGATCTAGCCGAGCGATTTGCAATGGGAGATATGAACGCCCGAGTGCGGGTCGAGCGCGAGGATGAAGTTGGTCGGCTGGCAAGAACTTTCAACCGCATGGCAGAGGAGCTCTCATCCCTATATCGTTCACTCGAGCAGCGAGTCGAAGACAGGACCCGGCAGATTCGAACGGCTTCGGAAGTTGCCCGTGACGCCGTTGCAATTCGCGACGTGGAATCCCTGCTGGATGAAACTGTAAACTTGATCACCGCTCGATTTGGCTTCTATCACGCTGGTGTCTTCCTGCTGGATAATGAACGTCAGCAGGCAAACTTGCGCGCCGCGTCATCCGAAGGTGGCAGGCGAATGGTCGAGCATGGTCACAGTCTGCCGGTAGGAAAAGTTGGTATCGTGGGCTACGTGACAGGCACTGGCAAGCCACGCATCGCGCTTGACGTCGGTACGGATCAAGTCCACTTCGCCAATCCAGACCTGCCTGAAACCAGGTCCGAGCTCGCGCTACCGCTCTGGTCAGGTGATGAGATTATTGGCGCACTTGACGTGCAGAGCAAGGATCCAAACGCCTTCGACGAGGAAGATGTCATCGTCCTGCAGACTATGGCCGACCAGCTCGCGGTGGCAATCGAGAACGCGCGCCTGATTACCGAATTGACCGATCTTTCATCGCTCAACCGGAAAGTGATCGATGTTTACTCAGCGCTGAATAAGCAGGTTGGTTACGATGCAATTCTCGCTCAGGCCAGCATGATCCTGAGGGAACAGTTTGGTTTCAACCGTGTCGTAGTCGGACTGGCAGGTCCGAATGAGATCATCGTCCGCAGTGCCGCAGCAGCGCAAGGCATCGAAGCAGCACCGCTCGGTATCCCGGTTCCGCTCGATCGTGGACCCCTTGGCCGGGCGATCCAATCTCGCCAACCAGTTGCAGTAACTGCACGCGGTGTCGAGGTTATCAGCTCCGATACCAACAGTGAGGCGCCGCTGACGACGATTGCAGTCCCGCTTATCAGCCGTGGCGTCGCACTTGGCGCGCTGGCAATTGAGAGTGGAAACCCAGAAGGACTGGGCAGCCAGGAAATCGAAATCCTGGAATTGATCGCCAGCCAGATCGCGGCCTCGCTTGAGAACGCACGCTTGAATGAGGAGACACAGCATAGCCTGGAACAGCTTGACCGGCTCTACCGCCGCCAGACAGCTGCTTCGTGGGAGGAGATGCTTCAGCTGTTGAACACCGATAAACTGACCACCCGCGCAGAGTTCAGCGGCCCGCGCTACCCTGAGGCTGTCGTCGATGGCGGCGACTTGCTAGAAGCGCTGATTGATGTCCGGGGCGAGAAGATCGGTAAACTGGACTTACTTGCCGAACGACCCGGTGATTGGACGGAGGACGATCGCACAATCGTACAAGCGGTTGCCGAGGAAGTCTCTGGGGCATTAGAGCAGATGCGGTTGTACGAGGAGGCACAGCGCCGAGCAACTCAGCTTCAAACTGCAGCCGAGATCGCTCGAGATGCAACCGGATTGCTGGATATCGCAACGCTGCTCAAACGTGGGGTCAACCTCATCCGGGACCGGTTCGGTTATGAACACGTATCCGTCTTCCTGCTCGATCCTGAAGGCACCTTTGCCGAGGTTCGGGAGGCGACGGGCGAGGCCGGAGAAGCGATGAAATCCACCCGGCACCGGCTTGCGGTTGGCTCGCAATCGATCGTTGGCCAGGTCACCCGCAAAGGGACGCCATACATCGCGAATGATGTCCAGGGCGATCCCTTTTACCGCCCACACGAACTTCTGCCTCAAACCCGTTCCGAACTGTGCCTTCCGCTAAAAGTCGGCCAACGCGTGATCGGAGTCCTTGACGTTCAACACAGGGAACGAAACGCATTTTCCGAAGATGACCTGGCAGTCTTACAGATTCTGGCAGATCAGCTTGCCGTGGCCATTCAAAACGCCCGCCTGTTCGAAGAGACGCTGGCGCGCGCCCGCCGTGAACAGACCGTACTCGAGCTGACAAGCGAAATTCGCGCCCAGACCGACACCGAGGGCATGCTTCAAACCGCGGTTAGCGAAATGCGCCGGACCTTTGGGGCACGCAAGGCGCGTATCCGCTTGTTTAATCAATCGACCGAGGATGAGGGTGACCAGGGTGGAGAATTGGGCGGCAATGGAAACCCGGGGACGAGCCGTTGAGAGGCGGCAATCATCGACGAATACAATGAGGCCTGATGACGCACATTATCGCAATCGCTAACGCAAAAGGCGGAGTAGCGAAAACGACGACAACGCTCTCACTTGGTGCCATGCTTGCCGAAGCAGGCCAGCAGGTATTACTTATCGACCTTGATCCCCATGCCAACCTCACGATCTCCCTGGGTATGCGGCCGCCATCGCTCGAGAGAACCATCGCTGATGTCCTTCTGGGAGCCAGAAATCTGGACGAAGTGTTTTACTCGACGACCCAGGAAAGGCTGCAGCTCATTCCGTCAAATCACGATCTGCAGCTTGCCGAATCTCATTTGATCGTCCGCGAGAATTACGAGATGATACTGAGCGAAGCATTGAAGACCACTCCGGGCTTTGATTCAATCCTTCTAGACTGCCCACCCACGCTTGGTACTCTGACGCACAACGCCCTATCAGCGGCTGACCTGCTGATCATTCCGACTCAACCAGAATTTTTTTCGGCCCATGCTCTACGCGATATGCTGAACATGATCTTGACGATCCGCGCTCGCTACAACCCCAGGCTGCGTTACCGCATCCTTCTCACCATGCTGGATCGTCGGAACCGGATTCATGGCGACCTGGCCGGGCAGATCCGCACGGCATTCAATCAGGCAACGTTTTCAACCGAGATCGAGATTGACACCAAACTACGGGAAAGTCCTGTGTTCGGCAAACCAATCAACCAATATGCCCCCAACAGCAGGGCTTCCCTCCAGTACCGTGAGCTTGCACAGGAGTTGGGAAAGACATTCCATGAGCTCAGATAAGAGTATCCGCAGTCGGATCGAATCGCTCTTCGCCGGCCTCGCAGAATCGATCCCGGGCACGGGCCGACTCTCACCTGACTGCCGCCCTGGTCCAGATCTTCCCCGGGCGGAAGGATGGCTCTGGGAATTGGACCTTGAGGGCAGGTTTACCTGGTGCAGCCCGGAAGTAAAACGCGTGCTCGGCTGGTCTGGTGATGAGATGCTCGGTAAGACCTTCGCCGACATTGCCAAGGTTGACGGCGAACTCGAAGCACTCAAGAAATCAATTGATGACAAACAACCGATCGAGCGGACTCGTCTGACGATCAAGGCGAGCAGCGGCCGTACTCTCCAAACCCTGCTCCAGGCCATGCTTCGCAGCGACGCCGCGGGTCAAACAATTGGATACCGCGGGATGGCGCAGATCATTCCAGTTGAAGGACCGAGGGAGAAAAGCCCCTGGGTAGTCACCCTACCCACTCCGCTAGAACAGGTTGATGCGAGCTCGGTTCCAATGCGGGCAGCAACATGGGGTGATGTTCTCGGATTTGAAGCCGATTCAAACCAAATACGTCCGCTTTTGGCACCAGATATTCTGCCGCCATCGGAACAAGATCGTGTTTCAGATAAACTCATCACCCCACTGCGCGTCGGTGACCAGGTCATTGGAATGATCGAACTCGATCAGAAAGAGGATGGCAGTCCTTGGAGCGATGAAGAACGTGCTCTCGCTCAGGCCGTTGCGCAGGAATTTGCCGTTTCACTGCAGGACGCCCGCTCCTACCAGCTGACCCAGCAAGCCCTGGTTGAAATGCGGGAAGCCGATCGATTGAAGAGCCAGTTCCTGGCGAATATGAGCCACGAGCTGCGAACCCCATTGAACTCGATTATCGGATTCTCGCGAGTGATTTTAAAAGGTATCGATGGTCCGATTTCCGAAAACCAAGAACAAGATCTGAACGCGATTTACAACGCCGGCCAACACCTACTGGGATTGATTAACAACATCCTCGATCTGTCCAAGATCGAAGCAGGAAAGATGGAATTGGCCTTCACCGAGGTCGATCTGGCCGAGATCATTCGGGTTGTCATGGCGACCGCCGTCGGACTGGTGAAGGACAAACCGATTGAGCTGATCGTCGACGTCCCAGAGGATCTTCCTGCCGTCCAGGCGGACAGCATCCGCATTCGTCAGGTGCTCTTGAATCTCGTCTCAAACGCTGCCAAATACACTGAGGAAGGACACATCGGGGTCTCGGCCCGCACGATTCGCCGAGCTGGCCAGTCCGAAATTGTCATCGCAGTTTTCGATACAGGTCCTGGCATCGCTCCTGAAGACCAGGAGAAAATTTTCGAACCGTTCTCACAAGTTGACGCATCACCCACCAGGAAGACGGGTGGGACAGGCTTAGGGCTTTCGATCAGCCGGCACCTGGTTGAGCTCCATGGCGGGACGATCTGGGTTGAAAGCATTCCCGGTGAAGGTAGCACCTTCGCTTTTACCCTGCCCTACCACCCGGGAGCCGCAAGGGACGAAGCCCGCACGACATCAATTCTCATCGTGGATCACGCTCCTGCCCATGTCGAACACTACCGTAGGTTGTTCGAGCACTCCAGCTACGAGCTTGAAGTGTTGCTGGAACCTGATCGGCTGCTGGATTTTATCAACGCTAACCGGCCTGAATGTCTGCTGCTCGATCTGTTGGGGGATCCCGGTGTCTGCATGGATTTAATCGCCGCGCTGAAATGCGAGCCATCCACTCAGGACATCCCGGTGCTGCTCAGCGACCTCGATTTAAACCGTTCGTCGGGCGTGATGCTGGATGTAGACAATTACCTCACCTTGCCGGTCCAGGCCGAATCGCTGCTGAACGCGTTCTCGCCGCACCGGCGGGAGCATGGGCTGCGCAAAATCCTGATCAGCTCGGAAAACGCGGCGGTCGTAGAAAGCGTCAAACGCGCTCTTCAAGACCACCCCGGACTGACGATCTCTACAGCAGGTGATGCACCCGAAGCAATCGTCGCGCTCAGCCGGGGTAACCCGGATCTTCTCTTGCTCGATCTCACCCTTCACGATGCAGGAGCCCTCGACGTGTTGGCGGCGAGGGAAGACACCTCCAACGAGAAGCCCTATCCGGTATTTGCCCTGCTGCCAGACGAAATTCGAGACGAAGCTCGTGAACATCTTGAACGGTTTATCTACCAGCTGCGAGACCGCAATATGCAAAATGAAACGGTGTTCTACGAACAGGTCCGCAGCAGGGTTTCACAACTTCTGCAGCCAGGTTCGCCAAGCCCATGAGCCGGCCGAATGCGTGCCAGTTTCAATCATAACCGCTTTGACAATCAAGGGAGCGAGCAATGGATGAGTTCATAATTCGCTGCCTTGATTGCGGCAAGGAAGAGCGCTACGCTCCACTGAAGCTCCCATGCCCTGCATGCGGCAGCGAATGGCGGGAGGCGCGCTACGATTTATCTACGGTGCGCAGGATCTGGCAAGACAACCTCCACGCCCGTCCTTTTGATCTGTGGCGCTACCACGAGCTCCTTCCACTTTCGAAAGACCCTCCCACCCGACGAATTGGGGGCACTCCACTTTACCCAGCCCCTAACCTGGCAGGAATGCTTGGATTAAAAAAACTCTTCATCAAAGATGAGCGGTTGAACCCAACCGGTTCCTTCAAGGACCGCCAGGCAGCCGTTACGGTTAAAGCCCTGAGTGAACATGGCATTAAAGAAGCGGTCGTCTGCTCCACCGGCAACGTTGCGATTGCCTTCGCTGCTGCTTGCGCACGCGCCGGTATCCGCCTGTGGGCATTCCTCACCAGCCTGGTACCGGCGGAAAAGATGCACGAGGTAGCAATTTATGGCACAGAGATCATCAAGGTTACAGGAACCTATGATCAAGCCAAGCAGCTTGCAGCCCAGTTCGCCCTGAGCCGGGGTTTATATCTCGATCGGGGAGCCCGCAGCCTTCCCGGCGTGGAATCGATGAAGACCATCGCCTTCGAGATAGCAGAACAACTGGAGTGGAACGCACCGGATTGGTATCTTCAACCCGTCAGTGGAGGATTAGGACCCTACGGGGTGCAGAAAGGCTTTGCCGAACTTCAAGAACTGGGTTTGATCGAAGCCATGCCTGCGATCGGTGTGATTCAAACGGAAGGTTGTTCTCCGATGGCAACTGCCTGGCAGCTTGGGCGATCTCAAGCAGAACCCGTGCTTGCTCCAACGACGTATATCACCACGCTCACCACAGGCGATCCGGGCAGGACTTATACCCTGCTCCGAGAACGTATGCTCGCAGGTGGTGGTGGAACGATGACCGCGGTCTCGGACGAAGCCGCATATCGTGCGCTGCATCTGTTGGCTAAAACCGAAGGCTTGTCGGTCGAAGCCGCCGCGGCAGCAGGCGCAGCGGGCTTGATCCAACTGGCCGAGAAGGGCATCTTCAACCCTGACGATGTGGTCGTGCTGAACTGCACCGGGCATACCACGCCGGTTGAAGACCGTCTTCTTGCCCCTGATTGGGCTACTGATATCCAGCTTGAAACCCAAGGTGGGGCACCGCGCGATGGACTGCTGGCTGCTTTAGCTTCGATCGACCAGCGGCGTCTGAGCCGGGTGCTGATCGTGGATGATCAGCCCGATGCCCGGCGCCTGATACGCCGGGTGTTGGAAGCGCGCGGCAGATACAACATCGATGAGGCCGGCACAGGCATACAGGCATTAGAAATTGTAGATCAACAAGTGCCCGACTTGATCCTGCTGGATTTGATGATGCCCGAGATGGACGGCTTTTCACTGCTCGAAAAAATCAAGTCCCGTCAACACACGCATAATGTCCCGGTCATCGTTGTCACGGCGAAAGAACTTAGTTCCGATGAATGGCACAAGCTTGATGGCAAAATCGAACGTCTGATCACCAAGGGCAATTTTCTCAGCGATGAACTGATCGCGGAGATTGAACACATGCTCAACCCGCAAGACACCTAGCGCGGAGGACAGATCTGAAACAGCGCGGTGCGCCGTACGCTCTCGCCTCAGCAATCCTGCTTGGCATAACCCCGATATTCGGCAAAATGGCGATCAGGGTTGGCTTGAATCCGCTCGTCCTGGTCGCTGGACGGACAGCGGGAGCAACAATCCTGCTGCTGCTTGTGATGCTGATCTTCAGCCGACGTTATCTCACGATTTACCCGGTGGGGTTGGCCGGATGCCTGCTCGCCGGAGCCCTGAACGGGATCGGCTCTCTATTTTATTATGCCTCCCTGGTACGCATCGATGCCGGCCTGGGACAGCTGCTCTTCACGCTTTACCCGATCCTTGTTGCCCTCCTGCTTTATCTCGATGGACGGAAACCCTCTACGCTCACTGTTCTGCGGCTCATCCTTAGCCTGCCTGGTATTTATCTGCTCACTCAGGCAAACCGGCGCGGTGTCGACCTGACAGGAATGGCCTTCATGCTGGTCGCAGCCTTGCTTTATGCACTGCACATTCCGATCAATCAGCGTGTGCTCTTTGAGGCCCCCGCCCCAACCGTAACGCTCTATACCCTGCTCGCCATGACCGTTGTTGTCGTGCCAGCCTCGCTCTTGTTCACGCACGACCCATTTGCCTTCCCGCCTGCCTCCATCAATCCATTGTTAGGGCTGACAGTGGTGACGTTTCTCTCGCGCTTAACTTTGTTCGCCGGGGTGAAATTGATCGGCGGGATGCAGACCTCGCTCTTTGGCCTGGCGGAGCTCCTGGTAACAATCGTTTTAGCCCAATGGATCCTGGGCGAAAACCTTTCCATGCAGCAGTGGGCTGGCGCCGTAATCCTGGTAGCCACGCTTGTGCTGGCGGCGGTTGATCGAACTCCACCAACCCCATACCGCTTCCGGGGATGGCTCTACTGGCTGCGCTCCCCACTCAGCGATGCCAGCAGCATCGCCTCGGAAAAGGGTGAAAATTGATCACGGATTGATCCGCCTGGTCTTGAAATCCGCCTGTGCTATACTCGCGTGCGGCCCTCAATCCAGGTACCATCTCAGGAGAGCACAATGCGCCATTTCCTTTCGATTGCAGATCAAAGTCCGGCTGATCTGACAGATCTGCTCAAGCTTGCACACGACCTGAAACAGTCCTGGCGTGCCGGAGGAAATAATCCCTTGTTGAAAGACAAGGTGCTGGCGATGGTGTTCCAAAAACCGAGCCTGCGCACCCGGGTTTCATTCGATATGGCGATGCGTCACTTAGGCGGTGATGCTCTCTACCTTTCCCCCGCAGAAATTGGATTGGGCCAGCGCGAATCGATCGCCGATGTAAGCCGGGTGCTCTCGGGCTACGTTGATGCGGTCATGGCGCGCGTCTTCGACCATCAGCATATTCTCGAGCTGGCTGCCCACGCAAGTGTCCCGGTTATCAACGGGCTCAGTGACTATAACCACCCCTGCCAGGCCATGGCTGATGTCCTCACGATCCAGGAACGCCTGGGGGAACTGAAGGGATTGAAGGTAACATTTGTCGGTGACGGGAACAATGTCGCCGTCTCACTGCTCTTTGCCTGCGTTAAGCTTGGTATGCATTTCACCCTGGCAGCGCCTGAAGGCTTCCAGCTTCCTGAAAGCGTGCTCGAACAAGCCCGGGGCTTTGCGGACGAGACTGGCGCGACGTTCCGCACGATTCGCGATCCACAGGAGGCGGTCAAAGACGCAAATGTAATCTATACGGACACCTGGATCAGTATGGGCCAGGAGGAAGAGGCTGAGCGTCGTAGGAAGGTCTTCCCACCCTACCAGGTCAACGACGGGCTCGTTCAAAAAGCGAACTCGGGGGTCATCGTGCTGCATTGTCTGCCAGCGCACCGGGGCGAGGAAATCACCGACGCAGTCGCTGACGGCAGCCATTCTGCGATTTTTCAACAGGCAGAAAACCGGATGCATGCGCAGAAGGCAATTCTGGTCCATCTGCTGGTTGAATAACGTCCACCCCGCATCTCTTTCAAGTGCGGCCATCCTAAAGCCCGGCGCGAAGCAGGAGAACCGATAATGGATATAGGCATCCCTAAGGAACGGAGACCGTTCGAGTATCGGGTTGGCTTACCTCCCGCGGGAGTGAATCTCTTCCGTAAATTTGGGCACACGGTCTATGTTGAGGCGAATGCCGGAGAGGGTGCTGGATTTACGGATGATGAATATACCGGAGCCGGCGCTAAAGTCGTTTACACCCCTGAAGAGGCATTCGGCCGCGCTGAACTGGTGCTGAAGTTTGCCCGCCCGCTTCATGACGAGCTGGAGATGATGCAGCAGGGTTCTACCTTCGCTGGTTTTCTCCACCTCGCCGCTGCACGTCAGGACAAGATTGATGCCATGCTGAGCAAGGAGCTGACCGCCCTTGCTTACGAGCAAATTGAAGAATCAGACGGCTATAAGCCCGTGCTTTCACCTCTCTCACAAATCGGCGGGCGGATGGCAGCCCAGATTGCCGCGCGCTTGATGCAGAACGATCATGGGGGTCGCGGCATCCTGCTGGGTGGCGTTGCGGGAGTTCCGCCAGCTGAAGTCGTCATCATTGGCGCCGGCACGGTCGGCGCGACCGCCGCAGATACCTTTATTCGCCTCGGAGCACACGTCACGGTGCTTGATGTCAACCTGCGCCGCCTGCAGCAGTTGATGGAAAGGACCAATTACCCGGTCGTAACGATGCTGGCCACCTCCCACAACATTGAACGGACCTGTGCCTATGCCGATGTCCTGGTCGGCGCGGTTCTCGTTCCAGGCGCACGGGCACCGATCGTGCTTACACGGGAGACGGTGCGCAAGATGAAGCCTCGCTCGCTGCTGATCGATATGAGCATTGACCAGGGAGGCTGTTCGGAAACCTCCCGACCAACCAACCATGGAAGTCCGACCTACGAGGAGGAAGGCGTCATACATTACTGCGTCCCCAACATTTCTGGCGTCCTGGGCCGAACGGCCTCTCACGCGCTCTTCCTGGGGGCCTATCCTTACCTGGCTGGAATCGCCGAGCACGGCATCGAGAGCGCTCTGGATCGCATGCCCGCACTGGAGCGCGGTTTGAATACCATGGCCGGGCAGGTTGTTCATCTCTCACGCCTGGTTGGCATTCGGGGATACGACGAATGAGCTGGCTGACGCAATACGAATCCCGCTTGACGACAGCCGAGGTAGCCGTCGAATCGATCCAGTCCGGTATGCGGGTTTTTCTCACCGGCAACTGCTCAGTACCCCAAAAACTCCTGGGAGCGTTGACCGCCCGAGCAAAGGACTTAAAGGACGTCGAGATCGTACAGGTGCTTACCGTCGGAGATGCACCGCATGCGGACCCGTCGATGGAAGGGCACCTGCGGATCAATACCCTTTTTATCAGTCCTAACGTGCGTCAGGCGGTCCAAGAAGGCCGGGCTGATTTTACCCCGGTCCTGCTATCCGAGGTGCCGCTGCTCTTCAAGGAGGATGTCCTGCCGCTAGATGCGGTCTTGATCCAGGTATCACCGCCCGACGAACATGGCTTCTGCAGCCTGGGGATCGAAGCTGGGTTGGTGAAGACGCCATCTCAGGTTGCCCGGTTTGTGATCGCCGAGGTCAACGAACGAATGCCACGCACCCTCGGAGATTCATTCATCCACGTGTCGAAAATCGATTTTGCTGTGCCGGTCAATTATCCCCTGGCAGAACTGCCGATGGGCCAGACGAACGAGCTCAGCATGAAAATAGGAGAACACATTGCCGAGCTTATCGAAGATGGCTCCACAATGCAGATGGGCATAGGAGCAATCCCGGACGCGGTATTGAATTTCCTTGGAGATAAGCATCATCTCGGCGTGCATACCGAGCTTTTTTCAGACGGCGTCATGCGCTTGATCGAAGAAGGCGTGATAACCAACGAACGAAAGACGCTGCACAACGGTAAGATCATAGCCGGATTTATTCTTGGATCGCAGCACCTCTACGATTTCGTTGATGATAACCCGATCGTCGAGCTGCACCCGACGGAATATGTCAACGACCCCTTCGTGATCGCGCAGAATGAACGCATGGTTTCCATCAACTCCGCCATCGAGATTGACCTGACCGGTCAAGTCTGTGCCGACAGTATTGGACCTAAATTGTATTCAGGCGTCGGCGGGCAGCTCGATTTCGTGTATGGCGCCGCCCGCAGTAAGGGCGGCAAACCAATTATCGCCCTCCCCTCCACAGCAAAACCTGGAGGTGGTGAGCAAATCAGCCGGATCGTACCGATGCTCAAGCAGGGTGCGGGAGTTGTTACGACCCGCAACCATGTACACTACGTTGCCACCGAATTCGGCGTCGTCCAGCTTTACGGAAAGACCATCAAGCAGCGCGCCCGGGCTCTGATCTCCATTGCGCACCCAGATTTTAAGTCGGAACTCGAACAGCA
Organism: Anaerolineales bacterium; assembly: GCA_034430595.1. Taxonomy (GTDB): domain Bacteria; phylum Chloroflexota; class Anaerolineae; order Anaerolineales; family E44-bin32; genus E44-bin32. Next base: position 111,054 of record DAOUEL010000064.1, read on the forward strand.
GGCGAAAGTGCTGAATTACCTATGATTCGTCGAGCCAAGATCATCGCTACCCTGGGGCCTGGCACGCGGGAGCCCGACTGCCTCGATGAGCTGGTCAGGGCCGGCCTGGATGTCGCCAGGCTGAACTTTTCGCATGGGAGTCACGCTGAACACGCGGCCTTCATCCAACGTTTAAAGGGGATACGCGAGGATGGCCAGCAGCCGATCGGTATCCTGCAGGACCTTCAAGGGCCGAAACTTCGAACCGGGATGCTACATGGCGGCGATCCGGTCTTTCTTGTAACGGGTCAACAGCTCACGTTGACCACCGAACCCGTCGAGGGAACCCAAACGCTGGTCAGCGTGAACTACGAGCCGCTGCCGGATGAAGTCAACCCCGGCGACCGCATCCTGATGGATGATGGCCGCATCGAGCTACGCGTGCAGCAAATAACAGGCAAGGAGGTAATCACTGAAATCGTCAACGGAGGCTTACTGGGTAACAGAAAGGGGATCAACCTTCCCGGGGTTCGCCTCTCGGCTCCAAGTCTGACTGAGAAGGATCTCGATGATCTGCGGTTCGGGCTCGAACATGGGGTGGACGCCGTTGCGCTGTCTTTTGTCCGAAGTGGAAAAGACATGCAACAGCTGCTGGAAAAGATCGACAACCTGAAACCCGATGGGCCGCGGCCGTTGATTATCGCCAAGCTCGAACGTCCGGAAGCCGTGGACCATCTTGATGAAATACTGGATGCCAGTGACGGGGTTATGGTTGCGCGCGGGGATCTGGGAGTTGAAGTCAGCCCGGAACGAGTCCCCTCTCTGCAGAAATTGATCATCCATCAAGCACGATCGAGGCAGAGATTCGTGATTACCGCGACGCAGATGCTTGAATCGATGATAGAAAATCCACGACCAACGCGGGCCGAGGCCTCGGATGTCGCAAATGCCGTTTTCGATGGCAGTGACGCACTGATGCTCTCTGGAGAAACCTCAATCGGTAAATACCCGGTTGCCGCCGTGGAGACGATGGTACGCATCATCCTGGATGCCGAAGCTCATGCGGTTGAATGGGGTTTGGTGGTCTCGAACGTGAACCAAATTACCGCCGACGATGCCGTCGCGACGACTCACGCAGCGCGAGCACTGGCCCAGGATCGAGGCGTAGCCGCGGTCGCGGTGTTTACCCGCTCTGGCCGCACAGCCCGCCTGATGGCCAACGCCCGCCCCCGGGTTCCAATTCTCGCATTTACACCGGAGGCTGAAACGCACGCTCAGCTTGCACTCTCCTGGGGCACCATACCCTACCTGATCCCGAAAGCGAACAGCGTCGAGGAAATGATCGAGCATGTACGGATTGCATGCCAGAAGAGTGATCAGGTGCGTGGTGGCGAGCAGGTCGTGATGGTCGCCAGCTTGCCGGTAGGAGAGATGGGGCTGCCGAATTTTGTACTTCTGCTTGAGATTTAGCTCCGTTGCACGGATGGACTAGGCTTGCCAGGGTTAGATCGGCAAATGACCAGTCAAGATGTGCATGTTCACTTTCTAAGCAGCCACAGCACACGGTCGTACGAGATCACGTAATGGATTGCCACGAGGGCGGCGAAGATCCAGCCGAGGGACTTCGTCCCGGCAAGGATCAACAACCACGAAGCGCTGGCGAATAAGACCAACTCCAGCAGAAGACGAAGAACACCGGGGATCGGGACGGGGACATCCCCCCGGTGCATCGGTTCGTCCGGTACGCGGAAGGTTCCCCAAATTACAGCTGCCGCCAGAGGCAACCCAATCCCCAACGCCACGCGCCAGATGTCGTCGAATACTGTCCACCCCCAGTAGCCCAATGCAATCACGGCAGTAAGTTCAAGCATAAAACGAAAACCAAGATTTATTGAATTCCATCCCATATCATGCTCCATCAACAACCGATTGATTCAGGGAACAATCTTACTTCGGCTTGAAATGCAGGATGCGAACGCATCACGCAGCGCAGGGCACGTTCTTCCTTATGGAATAGGATCTAGGATCGGAGAAGAGGATCAAGCAGCTCGACCAATTGCCGGGACACATTCTCGATTGAGCCTTCGAGCCGTTTACGCCGACGATCACGCACGTCGGCCTCTCGCAGACCCGTCACTGCGGTTGGCGAGCCACTCAGGCCAACACGTGCCGCGTCGGTCTCTAGGTCTTCTGGCCCCCATACTGTCATTGGCACCTGCTCGAACGCCCACGCTTTGCGATCATAATCCATGAAGCGCGGTTGATTGGCCGCACTCTTTACGCTCAGAACGGCCGGCATTTGACCGCGTACCAACGATCGGCCGTGAGACTCGCGTGTTACGAGAATGCCCTCCTCACTGTCTTCTAACCTGGCTTCGACCGCCAGCGATATCAGCGGCCAGCCAAGCCATTCGGCCAGGCCGGCTGGGACCTGACCGGTCGCTCCATCGCTCGATTCTTCCCCGCAAACGACGAGATCGACATGGCCAAGCTTCTTCACTGCACTGGCGAGCACATACGTGGTCGCCAGTGTGTCGGCGCCGGCAAAGGAGCGGTCGCTCAACAAATAGAGCCCATCGGCGCCCATAGCTAGACCGACTCGCAAGAGCGGCTCGAAAAAAGGTGGACCCATCGATACAATCGACAAACGCGCTGCCGATTGATCCTTCAATTGCAGAGCAAGCTCGATGGCATTCAAATCTGGAGGGTTGATTTCAGAACGGGCTTGCTCCCGCCGGATGAGCATCGTCTTCGGATCAACCTGAATTTCCTCTGGCTTTGGAGTCACCTTCATGCAGACGACAATATGGAGTTCAGGCATGAGCTCGCTCCCGATGCGCTTCTAGTTCTCTTCTTAAAGCTGGGATGAACTCCCGGACATCGGCGATGATGCAGTAATCGGCGTACTCAAAGATTGGAGCATCGGGATCGCTGTTTACAGCGATGACGAGATCGGCTTTCTCAATGCCAACAATGAAATGAAACGCGCCGCTGATGCCAAAACAGAATGCTACCTTCGGCCGGCAGACAACCCCAGTTTGCCCAATCTGGCGTTCGCGCTCGATATAGCCATCGTCGACCGGTGGCCGCGTACCTCCGACCTCTCCGTCCAACAGTTCCGCAAGCTGGTGTAGCGATTCGAAATCGCCTTCCATGCCCCGGCCACCACAAATCAGGATGTCGGCCTGGGTTAGATCTACGCCGGCCTGTTCATCATGCTCCAAGACGGTCGTTTTACGGGTATTCTCTCTCAAATTAGTGGCTATGCGCAATACTTCGCCTGAACGCGAAGGATCTGCACCTAGGAGTGGAAAAACGCCCGGCCGTACCGTTGACATCTGCGGACGGCGCTGCGGGCATTCGAGCAGCGCGACGATACCGCCACCAAAACCAGTCACCTCGCTGATGAGCACCCCACGATCGGAATCGAGCAGTAAATCTGTGCAATCCGCATTCAAACCAGTCTGCAGTCGCACGGCCAGCCTTCCAGCCAGATCACGTCCATCATGTGTAGCCCCGAGAAGAAGGATGGCAGGTTTGCCTTCGAAAATAGCTCCGTAAGCGGCATCCGTAAAGGTTTCGAGGTTGAACTCCGCAAGTTGCGAGTCTTCGATCAGACGAACCTCGTCCGCACCGTGTCTGATCGCTTCCCGCGCCAGATGCTCCAACGCCTCACCCAGCAACAGTCCGACAACATCCATGCCTGCTTCGACTGCCAGGTTGCGTGCCTTTCCAAGCAGCTCGAGCGAAACGCTGGCCAGTTTACCCTGGCGATGCTCAAGGTAAATCCAAATGCTCGCGGCGGCCTCCCCAACCTCATACCCTTTATCGGGCAGTACGAGCCCTTTTCTGCGAGTCATGCTTTCTCCAGATAACGGGCTGCGATTTCAACCACATCCAGCACGGGCATCTGGGCGCCTGCCAGAACCTTCATGCTATCCTCAAGACAGGAGATGCACAGCGGGCAGGCCGTTACAAGCATCTCCGCACCACTCGCCTGCGCCTGCTGAACTCGAAGATCACCAAACCGCTCACCGGGTGGTGTCTCGAGATACATTCGGCCACCCCCGCCCCCACAGCAAAGGGCATCTTCACCCTCCGGCATCAGCGCGAGCAATTCCAGGTTCGGGACGGAATTTAAAATATCCCGTGGGGCCTGATACTCTCCACTCCCCCTGCCCAGCAGGCAGGGATCGTGGTAAGTGACCCGGATCGGATCTCCAGTCTTAAAACTTAGCTGGCCTTTATCAATCAGATCTGCGACGAACGTTGTTATGTGCTGAACCTGAAGGTTGCCACCTAATGCTGGATATTCGTGGGCGAACATATCATAGCAGTGAGGTGAAAGAGCGACGATGCGCTGCACGCCATGTACATCAAACGTCGAAAGCGCCTGTCGAGCCATATCTTCGAAAAATGGGCGGTGGCCCAGCCGCAGGACCGATTCACCACAGCATGGTTCGTTCAAGCCGAGCACACCGAAGGAGACCTGCCCTGCCCGAAGCACGCGCACAGCTGCGCGAGCGACCTCCTGTGCCCGGCGATCATACGACGAGGTACAACCAACATAAAGCAGCCATTCGTGCTGTGCTGGATCGAAATCAGGAAGATCGAGGCCGGCAGCCCAGTCCATACGGGCGGAAGGCGGCTGCCCGAGCGGGTTGTTGTTCCAGTAGCAGGACCACAACACGGAGGGAAGTGAATGCAGGTGAACCCGCCTGCGCCAGAGCAGGTAGCGCAGTCCCCGGATCACCTCGCTGATTTCAACGCCGCGTGGACATGACGCTTCGCACTGCAGGCAGGCGCTGCAAAGCCAGAGTGACTCGAGCTCATGCAGCTGCCCCAGCTGGGCTGCCCGCAGAACTCCACGAACACTGAAGCCCTGCTCCCGTGCAACACCCCAGGGGCAGATTGCTGTACATACCCCGCACTGAAAGCAAGGTGCTGCCGCTCCATTTGTGAGCTCGAGCAGCTCCTGACACATACTGTCGTCAAGTGTAAAGGCTGTTGGACCTTCGGTCATTCCACGATTCCCGGTCGCTCAAATACGCCGCGCGAAAACGTGCTCGATCATTCTTCGACCTTCTGAACCTCATCTTCCATTCGCGTATGAATCACCCCATCCATCTCGGCGATCTTCTCTGCGAACTCTTTGCCTTCCGCAGCTGAGATCCAGCGCAGCTGGAGCCGCTCCGGTTTTATGCCCTTGCGTTCAAATTTCCGCTGCCAGTGATTGAAGCGCTTCTCAGTGAGCCGGTTGGCATAGTTGTAATGGCAATCAGAGCCGGTTTCTGTCAGGCGGCAGCCCGTTACCAGAACAGCGCCCGCACCGCGCTCGAAAGCGCGCTCGATAAACGCCTCCTCAAAACGGGCAGAACACATTGTCCGGACGATGCGTGCTGAAGTTGGATACTGCCGTTTTTCAATCCCGGCAAGGTCGGCTCCTGCATAGGAGCACCAGTTGCAGGTAAATACGATGCATTTCTCCTCAGGGCTGTTCTCGAGCGCCGCATCGACCTGGGAAAGGATCTGCTGCTTGGTGAAATACGGCATGTCGATCGCCGCGAAATTGCACTCGGCTGCGCAGGTGCCGCAGCCCATGCAAGCTGCCTCAAGGATTCGAACCTTGCCCTCTTTAACCGGACCGGTTGCTTCGATCGCACCGAACGGACACACTTTCACACAGCGCATGCAGCCGATGCACAGCTCAGGATCGACAACTGCGGTCAGCGGCTCTTTGGAAATTACCCCATGGGCCAGGAGCGCACCCGCCTTGCCGGCCGATGCCAGGGCCTGAGCAATCGATTCTCGTACATCTTTTGCACCCTGTGCCGCCCCGGCAAGGTAGATGCCCTGGCTGGCAGTTTCGGCCGGACCGAGCTTCGGGTGCAGCTCCATGTAGAAGCCATCTTCGCTGCGCGAAAGCTTGAGCTGCTCTGCAAGATTGTCCTGCGTCGGCTGCAGTCCCACGACGAGCACGAGCAAGTCCGTCGGAATGCGGATTCGGGCTTTGGAAATCTCGTCCGGAACTTCCAGATGACCGTCAGCGTAATCCAATACATCCTGCGGAGCCTGTTCACTGTCGTAGCGGAAGAACTGCACCCCGGCCCGCATTGCGGCTTCGTACAACTCCTCGGCCTGGCGGCTGTAGGTGCGGATATCCTTCGTAACGACACGCACCGTCTTCCCAGCCTGTCGCAGGTGCAAAGCCTGTTGAATCATCGAGGTACAGCAGTAGCGCGAGCAGCCTATCGATTCCTGGCGGGAACCGACGCACGAAATAAAAGTAATTCGTTCCGCATTAACTCCGCTCAAAAGCATCGCTTCCAGCTCGAGATTGGTAATGACTGTTGAATCCGTGCCATGTCCGAACTCAGCGGGCTCATATGGCCTGGCTCCGGTCGCCATGACCACGGCTCCCACCTCGAGATCCTTGCCATCGCTCAGGTGCGTCTGGAAACTGCCCACCACCCCGCCGATTGTTTCGACCTGTGTGCCGAGATGGACTTTAACACTGCTCCGCTTCAGCTCACGCTTCTTCGCCTTGAGCAGATCCGCAGCACGGATTCCGGAAGGTGCGAGGATATCCAGCTGCCGGAGCAAGCCGCCCAGCTCAGATTCACGCTCGACTAGATCTGTGGAAAAACCCTGCCGCGCGAGGGCCACGGCTGCGTTCATCCCGGCCACGCCGCCGCCGATGACCAGCGCCCGCTGAGTAAGCGGCAGCTCGCGGACATCGAGCGGGACAAGCAACCGTGCCTTCTCGACCGCCATAGACACCATGTCCTTGGCTTTTTCCGTCGCAGCTGCCTTCTCGTGCTTGTGCACCCATGAATCCATATTGCGAATATTCGACATCTCAAGCAGGAAAGGATTCAGACCAGCCCGGACCATAACCCCGCGGAAGATCGACTCATGGGTTTTCGGGGAGCATGCTGCGATGACTACCCGGTTGACGTTGTGTTCGCGGATCGCGTCTTCGATTTCTTTCTGCGTGTTGCCAGCGCAAGAGAACATCTGATTCGAGGCAAAGACCACGTCTGGAAGTCCTTGCGAATACGTAACCACTTGTTCGACATCGATCACGCCGGCAATGTTCGAACCGCAGTGGCAGACAAAAACCCCCACACGCGGTGTCTCGATATCCTCCATCGGCTCGATTTCGGGTGTGGCGTGCCAGCGGCGCTCATCGATATACGAGAGCGCGAGCGCCGCTGCTCCACTTCCTTCGGCGACGCTGTCGGGTATATCCTTTGGGCCACCCACACACCCGGCGGCGAAAATGCCCGGCCGAGTGGTTGCGATTAACCCTGCCAATTCCTCAACGGCGAGGAGGAATCCATCCTCATCCACCTCAATTCCCAGACGGCCGGCGAGATCTGCCAGGCCTTCCTGAGGCAGCACGGCGTTTGCTAGCACGACCATGTCAAATATATCGGTCCTGCGGACACCGGCCTGGGTGTCTTCGTAAAGTACGGAAATTGAGCCCTTCCCATTCGGCTGAATACGCGCTGGCCGGCCGCGGATGTACTTCGCACCCTCGTCCTGCGTGCGCTGTCGGAAACCATCGAAGCCTTTTCCATACGCCCGTAGGTCCATATACATAACGCTGACGTCTTCCACACCATGATCGAGAGCCTGGTAGGCGTGCTTGAGCGAATACATGCAGCAGAAGCGCGAGCAGTACCTAGCGTGTCGCTGATCACGTGAACCTACGCAGAGCACGAAGAGCAGTTTGTGCGGGTGATGTCCATCCGAAGGACGAAGGATCTCGCCTCCGGTCGGACCGGCCGAATTGACCAATCGTTCGAACTCGAGTGCGGTGAGTATGTCGGGATGCTCGCCATAGCCCCATGTTCGCAGTTTTCTTGGGTCAAAGCTGTCGTAGCCGACGGCTACGATCACCGCGCCGACCTTGCGCTCCACGACCTCCTCGTGCGGCATCATGAAGTCGATTGCGCCCGGCGGGCAGACGTCGCTGCAGCGGCTGCACGGGTTGTAATTCGGGGGTTGGTTCAGGCAGTGTTCCAGGTCAATCAAGTAAGCGCCGGGGACGCTCTGCGGAATGGGCGTGTAGATCGCCTTGCGTGCCGCCATGCCCGAATCGTATTCATTCGGCAGGACGACCGGACAGGCCAGGGCGCACTCCCCACAGCGGGTGCATGCGTCGGTGACAAATCGTCCTCGCTGGCGGATGAAGGCCGTGAAATTTCCTGCTTCGCCTTCCAGTCTCTCCAGTTCAGCGAGCGATAGGATCTCGATATTCGGGTGAAGATCGACCTCCGACATCTTCGGCGCTTCGATGCAGATCGAACAGTCGAGCGTTGGGAAGTTTTTATCGAGCACAGCCATAATGCCACCAATGGTCGGCTGCTTCTCGACAAGCACCACCTGCGCGCCGGCATGCGCCAGGTCGAGTGAGGCTTGAATCCCGGCGATCCCTCCGCCCAGCACGAGCACTGTATCACTCATGCAACCCCCTCCAGCTGACCCTGACTGATCCCGAGTCTCAAGGCTTCCAGATTGAGGGGGAGCACGGACTGTTTCACGGTCGTTTGGATGGCCTTCTCGAGCGCTTCGAAGGTAACGATACCTGTGGTTTCGCACAAGAAGCCCAGCATGACAACGTTCGCCACGATTCGACGGCCCAGTCCTTCAGCCAATTCAGAAGCGTTGACCGCAAGGACCGAATCACCTGCCCGCGGTGTCACCAGGCCACTGTCAATCAAAACGCGCGCATCAGGAATCGTCTCATCTCGATAACGCGTATAGCCCTCCTGAGAGAGCGCCACAAAGATATCGGCCCGTTGAACGAAGGGATAAGCAATGCTGTGATCTGCGACGACGATGTTCGACGAAGAGGCGCCCCCACGGGCTTCCGGCCCGTAGGATTGAGTCATGACCGCCTCAAGATCAAGGTAAAGCGATAGCGCCTTGCCCAACAAGTAACCGGCCAGCACAACGCCCTGACCACCGAAACCCGAAATCCGGATCTCGTGTCTCATGCCGACCCCTCCAGCTTGATGGGCTGATATTGAGGGGCATCGCGGTCCACGAACCGGCCGACATAAATTGGCCGGTCGCCGTGCAGATCGATTCCGAGCTGATCCAGTTCGACCCCGCTGGCAATCTCGCATCTTTCCCGGTACAGCTCCAGCTCGTCGATTGCATCAGCCAGCTTGTTCGAACGCCCAAACCCGATCGGGCAAGGAACCAGGACCTCGATGAACGAGAACCCGGGTTTTCGAAACGCGTAAAGGATGTCTTTGCGTACCTGGCGGACATGCAGCGATGTCCAACGGGAGACGAAGTTTGCTCCTGCAGCCGAAAGCAAATTTGCCAGGTTGAATGGAAGTTCAGGGCAACCGTACGGTGTCGTAGAAGTGCGTGCGCCTAGGGGTGTCGTCGGACCTGCTTGCCCACCGGTCATGCCGTAGTTGAAGTTGTTGGTGCAGATGACGGTCAGATCGATGTTACGCCTGGCAGCATGAATCAGATGGTTGCCGCCGATAGCCGCCAGATCGCCATCTCCGCTGAAGACGGTAACGTGCAGGTCTGGATTGGCGAGCTTGAGACCGATCGCGAAGGGGATCGCCCGGCCGTGGGTTGTGTGGTAGGAGTCCAAATTCATGTAGCCGGCGACGCGCCCTGAACATCCAATGCCGGAAACAACGACATGCCGGTCGACATCATCGCCCAGGAGTTGAATCGCATGGGCATAACAGCGCATGACCACCCCGATCCCGCAGCCCGGGCACCAAATATGCGGCATCCGGTCAGCACGGATCAAAGTATCGAGCGGGTGCTCATCGACCAGGATCGGAGCAACCAACTTAGCTTACCTCCCGTATCGCAGCCAGGATCGGATCCGGCGGCATCATCACACCCCCGGCATGATTTACACCGAGCACCGGTTTGTGCACATAGCGTTCAACTTCCGTAATCAATTGGCCCAGATTCATCTCTGGAATGACGTAAGCCTGTGCTTTCTCATCGATCTTCCGCAGCATGTCCACCGGGAAAGGCCAGATCGAGATCAGCCGCAGGAAACCCGCCTTGATACCGCCCTCGCGGGCATCCTTCACCGCACGCAGCGCTGAACGAGCCGTGCTTCCGAAAGAGATCACGACAATCGAGGCATCATCCATGAAGTACGATTCGGTGCGGATGAGCTGATCGGCGTTGCAGCGCACTTTCTCAACCAATCGAGTGACGAGTGCATGATGCACTTCGGGGGACATATCCGGATAGCCCTTCTCATCATGGGTCAGGCCGGTGAAGTGCAATTTGTACCCCTCGCCTGCATAAGCCATCGGCGGGACCAGATCTGCACCTTCAGCCAGGTATGGAAGGAAGTCTCCCTTAGGCTTTCCGTTCGGCCGTTTGCGTTCCCAATGAACGATTTCGGCAGCATCGGGAATGATTACGCGCTCGACCATGTGACCCACGACCTCATCCGCCATCAGCAGGACGGGGATTCGGAATCGATCCGCGACATTGAACGCGTGGATCGTCAGGTCAAATAGTTCCTGTGGGGACCATGGGCTGTAGGCTGCAATGCCATAATCGCCGTGCGAACCCCAGCGTGCCTGCATAATGTCTGATTGGCCCGGCAGCGTCGGTAGGCCAGTTGAAGGAGAGCCGCGCTGGACATTAACCACCACACATGGCAGCTCCATCATCACGCCCAGCCCGAGATTTTCCATCATCAGACTGAACCCAGGGCCAGAAGTCGCGGTCATCGCCCTAGCCCCAGCTGCAGAAGCGCCGAGAATGGAGGCCATGCTCGCCATCTCATCTTCCATTTGCATGAAGACGCCGCCAACCTCAGGCAGACGTGCTGCCAGCCGTTCAGCTATCTCCGTTGAGGGAGTAATCGGGTATCCACCGAAGAAAGTGCAGCCCGCAGCCAGTGCACCTTCCGCGCAGGCATGATCGCCATGCATGAAGTGGCTTCCGGTCAGGACCGCCGGACGGGTCACGCCGCCTTCTCCAGTGTGTAGATTGCAAACTCCGGGCATACCATCGTGCAGAATTCGCAGTGCACGCACTTATTTTCCTTGCCTGGCGCGATTTCAGGCAGATGGTAGCCCTTTTCATTCGTTTTGGAGGAAGATCTCAGGATATCCCGCGGACATAACTCGATGCAGAGGTTGCAGCCCTTGCAGCGAGCGGGGATCAGGTATACCTGGCCGTGTGGCACAGGCATCTCCCCGAGGTCAAGTGGCGTTCGGGCGAAGACCTTCATGGGCCTCTTTCAAATGATTACCTGAACGGTCCGCCAAACTACCTATTCGTTTGACCAGCACATTGCACATCCCGCTGTTGCTTACCTTCGGTTGTGCAGCGATTTGCTTACCTGACAGTTATTTATAGCAGGTTAGGCAGTAAGCCAGCTGTACGCAAGTATCATGTGTCCGTGAAAAAACTGCCTAACGTCAATCTACAGCAGTCCTCTGGCGACCTAGAATGAACCTGAAAGGTCCGATTTTGCGCCGTAAGCCGGGCTCGCTATAATCAACCTCCAGTGGATCGACTGTAGCAGTTTTTTTACATTGCGCAAACTGGACGAACTCTGCCCCGGAGACGTCTTCCGGGAGTGCATATCTCGGATGGTCTAATCGATGGCCAGGCTCCACGAATTCCAGGCAAAAGCGCTTCTCAAACAGGCCGGGATCAAGATTCCGCGCGGCATCGTTGCCAGGACACCGGAAGAGGCTCTCCTGGCTGCCGAGCAGCTCGGCGATTCGGTCGTTGTAAAGGGGCAGGCCTGGGTTACAGGCAGAGCCAGCCGCGGATTAATCCGCTTTGCAGACGACCCAGGGCAGGCTGAGCGCATGGCAGCAGAAATCCTCGGGCAGCAAGTCGAGGGTTTCCAGGTTGAAACCTTGCTGGTAGAGGAGAAATTGGCTATCGTGCGTGAATTTTACGCTGGCGTCATCGTCGATGATCAGGCTCAAGCTCCATTGCTCATCTTCAGCGCGGTTGGCGGCACCGGTATCGAAGAAATCGCATCCAAAGATCCAACTTCCATTGGGAAACGAGTGATCGATGTCCGCAGGGGATTTTATGACTACCAGGGCCGCGAGCTGGCACGGTCCACTGGCCTGAGCGGGAAAGAACTGTTGTTGATGGGCGACCTGCTCTCGAAGCTCGCTCTCGTCGCCCAGTCCGCGGACGCACGCAGCGCAGAAATCAACCCGGTTGTTATGACCGCAGGGGGAGAAATCATCGCTGCCGATTGCCGGATGACGATCGATGACTATGCGGTGTTCAGGCATCCAGAATTAGGGATCGAGGTCGCACGCGAATTCGACCGGCCGGCGACCAGACTGGAAACGGTTGCCTGGGAAGTTGAACGCGACGACTACCGTGGCACCTTCTACTTCATACAAATGGCACAGGATTTCAAATCCGGTGAGGGTGTGATCGGGTTCCATGGTGCCGGTGGCGGTGGGTCGATGATGAGCATGGACGCTGTGCTCAGGAAAAACTACCGCCTGGCGGATTTTGTCGATACAAGTGGAAACCCCCCAGCTTCGAAAGTGTACCGGGCAGCACGTATCATCTTCGCCCAGGGTCCAATCGACGGGTACTTCGCCTCCGGCTCCGGAGTTGCTTCGCAGGAACAGTACCACAGCGCCCGTGGCCTCGTGAAGGCGTTCCTCGAACAGCCGCTGAACGTGCCGGCGGTGATCCGGCTGGGAGGGAACGCAGAAGAACGGGCTATCGCCATCCTTGAACGAGCAGCTCCGCTCCTGCCGGCTCCATTGGAAGCATACGGGAAGGACGACTCCCCTGATTTCTGCGCCAGCCGCTTGGATGAGTTGATCCGCTTAACTCCACGCCCGACGGCCACGCCCCAACCCATCCTTCCACCTGCAGCCACGGAACCTTACCAGTTTGATACCGTTACAGGCCAAGTCACACTTGATCATGCAGCTTGTCGCTCATGCGAGACGAAAATCTGTATCGAGACTTGCGTGCCTCAAATTCTAAAGTTGGATGACGGCCTGCCAGTTCTCAGCATCACCCGGGAGCAAGCCCGTCACGGGGGCTGCACAGAGTGCCTCGCATGCCAGGTCGAATGTTACTTTGAGGGAGCCCAGGGCGGCTACATCGATCTGCCGATACCCGGTCTTGCGCGGGAAGAAACGGGTGCGTGATGGCGATTCTCGTTGATGAAGGAAAGCGTGTGCTGGTCCAGGGCATTACCGGTCGCGAGGGGCGCACCCGGACCAATTTAATGGTGGAATTCGGCACACAGGTCGTGGCAGGCGTCACGCCAGGCAAAGGCAGGCAGGAAGTTGACGGCGTGCCAGTCTACGATACAGTCTTCGAGGCGGTTGAAGTCTGTGGATCGATCGACATAAGCGTGCTCTTCATCCCGGCACCGCTCGTCAAGAGCGCTGCGCTAGAGGCAATTGAGGCCGGAATCAAGCTGCTGTTGATCGTCCCCGATCGGGTTCCGATTTATGATGTGCTCGAGATCGCCGCTTCCGCTAAAGACGCCGATGCGCGATTTATCGGACCCAATACACTTGGCGTGCTTTCCCCTGCCAGAGCGACGATCGGGATGATCGGCGGCAGTGCCACAACGGCACGCGAGTGGTTTATACCTGGACCGCTGGGAATTAGTTCACGCTCGGGCGGCATCACCTCTTCCATGGCATATTACCTGGCTCGGGCTGGCCTGGGTGCTAGCACGCTGGTACACGTTGGAGGGGATGCCGTGATTGGAACCCCGCATCCGGACGTGATGCGTATGTTCGAGGCCGATCCTGACACCAAAGCAATGGTTATGTTCGGGGAGATAGGCGGTTCGCAAGAAGAGCGGGTAGCAGAGTTGGTCGCGAAGGGGGAAATCACCAAGCCGATCATCGCTTTTATTGGCGGCAAGGCCGCGAAGCGTGGCACGCGCTTCAGCCACGCAGGTGCGATCGTCGAGGGCACCCGCGGCACCTATGAGGGCAAGGTAGAAAGCCTGCGCACTGCCGGAGTAACCGTCGTTGAGGCTTTCGGGGATCTTCCTGAAGTTACCAGGCGAGTCCTGCAAGAGCGGGAGGTGCTGTGATGAGTGAGATGAAATGGAAGACCGGCATCACGAAGGTTCAACCGAATGAGATCCGACTGCGTGGTTACCGGGTTGATGAATTAATGGGCAAAATCAGCTTTTCGCAGGCAATTTTCCTCGCCCTAACCGGTGAGCTGCCGGACGCGAAAGTCGGCCGTTTATTGGACGCGATCCTGGTCGCATCGGTTGATCATGGGCCTGGTTCCCCCTCCGCCCTGACTGCCCGCACGTCGGCATCGACCGGTGCACCGGCCAACGCCGCGGTTGCGGCTGGCATCCTCTCGATCAACCGGTTCCATGGAGCGGCGATCAGCAGCTGTATGCAAGTTGTAGCGGAGGTCGTGGAGCAGACAAGCGATGAACATCCGGTCTCAGATGCTGCGGCAGAGGTGGTCACCGAATACCTGGAAAGTGGCCGCCGGCTCCCCGGACTTGGACACCGCATTCATACAGAGGACCCGCGCACGAGAAGGCTTTTCATGCTTGCTGAAGAGCTCGGTCTGGCTGATGCTGGCGTTGAAGCGCTGCTCGCGCTCCAGATCGCCATGGCAGCCGAAGGGAAAGAGCTCCCGATCAATGTAGATGGTGCCGTTGGGGCCGTGCTCTTCGATCTCGGATTACCAATCGAGCTCGGGAATGACTTCTTCATAATGGCCCGCGTGCCAGGCTTATTTGCCCAGGTTCATGAGGAGTTTGATCGCGAACGTCCGATGCGGCGAATACATCCGACCGACTTCACATATGACGGACCGGAGAATCGAAGCTTAGCCGATTGATCCTCCAGGAGCCCACCGATGACAGATGACTTGTTGGATCTGATCCCTGAATTTCGTGCGATCGAAGATGATGATCTGCGCAAGCGGACGCTCGCGGTCTGGGAAGAGGCGCTTGAGCTTGGTGGCTGGTCTTTAGAACAACTGCAGACGATGCCTTACTCCCTTCTTGTTGAGAACGTTGAGATTACATTTCCTGAGCATGTCAGCGTGGTCTGCCGGATGTGCCTGGCGATGGAAGGAGTCCTGCGGGAGGCATATGGAAATCGCTACCGGATTGATAGAGATACATTAATCGCCGGAGCGCTGCTTGCTGATGTTGGAAAGCTGATTGAATTCAAGCAGGAGGGCGATCGATTTACCTGGTCGCCAACTTACCGCTACCTGCGGCATCCCTTCACCGGGGTCGCTTTATGCTACAAGCACGCAATTCCGGAAGCTGTAATGCACGTCGTGGCAACCCATTCCTGGGAAGGGGATCGCTTTCAACGCCAGGCCGAGGCTATCATCTTCCACCATGCGGACTTTACCGATTTCGACCTGACCCGATTAAAGTCCCTGGATTGAATCCAGCTTGGCCAAAATAAGGTTCGTCCGGATAGAAAAAAGCGTGAGTAATCTAAGTAGTCCATCACGATCCGGAAGAGGCAGACCATGGGGATGACCTTCGCCGAAAAAGCCCTCGCCCGGGCTGCCGGTCACAAGAGTTCACGCGCCGGGGAGATCGTCATCGCCCAGCCGGATGTCGCCCTTTCACACGACAACAGCGCCGCCATCATCGGCTTGTTCCGGGAAATGGGAGGCACCAGGTTATTCGATCCAGAACGTAACGTGATTGTGCTCGACCATGCTACGCCAGCCCCGACCACGCTCCACGCTGAGAATCACCGTCAAATTCGAGAGTTTGTTGCGGAGCAGGATATTGATCATTTCTACGACGTCGGGCGTGGCATCTGCCACCAAGTCCTGGTCGAGGAAGGCCTTGCCCTACCGGGAGAATTGGTGCTGGGTGCGGACTCGCACACACCGCACGCAGGGACGATGGGAGCGTTCGGCGCTGGGATCGGCCGCAGCGAGATGGCTTCCGTCTGGGCCCTGGGTGAACTCTGGCTGCGTGTGCCAGAAAGCATCAAGATTGAACTGCACGGCGAGCTGAAACCGGGCGTGACATCCAAGGATATCGCCCTGTACGTTGTCGGAAAGCTCGGCGCCGATGGCGCTTTATATCAATCCGTTGAATGGCATGGTGAGGCGCTCGCAGCTCTCAGCGTAGGCCAACGGTCTACCCTGCCGAATATGATGGCCGAGGCTGGTGCGAAAAATAGTTTCGTCGTCCCGGATGAAATGACTCTCGGTTACCTGAGCGGGCGTGCCCGTCGACCGTTCGAACCTCTCCTGCCCGACACGGATTGTGGCTATGCGCAAATTTTGAGCATCGAAGCAGGTTCCATCGAGCCGATGATCGCCTGCCCACACACAGTCGACAACGTCAAGCCACTCAGCGAACTGGTTGGGACCCGCATCCAGCAGGCCTTTCTCGGTACCTGCACCAACGGCCGGCTAGAAGATCTGGCCGCAGCCGCAGAAGTTCTACAAGGTCACAAGCTGCCTGCCGGTGTACGCATGATCGTCATCCCGGCCTCGTCCGAGGTCTATCTTCAGGCGCTGCAGACCGGCCTGCTTGAGGTTTTTGTCCAGGCCGGAGCGATGGTTGAAAGCCCTGGATGCGGACCTTGCATGGGCAACCATATGGGCGTCCCGGGGGTTGGCGAGGTCACCATTAGCAGCGCCAACCGCAATTTCCGCGGCAGAATGGGGACCAAGGAGAGCGAAATCTATCTCGCCAGTCCACAGGTAGTCGCTGCTTCTGCGCTGGCGGGGGAGATCAGCGATCCTGGAGAGTTCCTGCGATGAGCTTAAAACTAATCACGGGAAACGTCTGGAAGTATGGAGATAACATCAACACCGACGTCATCTTCCCTGGCAAATACACGTACACCGTCAGCGATCCGCTGCAGATGCCCCAGCATGCCCTCGAGGACCTCGATCCGGACTTTGCACGCCAGGTTAAGCCTGGTGACATCATCGTGGCCGGCAGGAATTGGGGCTGTGGATCGTCCCGCGAACAGGCGGTTACCTGTCTCAAGCAAAGCGGCGTTGCGGCGATTCTGGCCGTCTCATTCGCTCGGATTTATTATCGAAATTGTCTCAACGCGGCTCTGCCAGCTCTTGTCTCGGTTGATGCAGTACGGCGCCTTAATCAGGGAGATGCCGTTGAGATCGATCTCGAGGCGGGATCTCTCAAATATCCGGGGGGCGAGCTTGCCTTCAGCCCCATTCCTGACAGCGTTCGCATGATCTTTGACGCTGGCGGATTGATCGAGTATACGCGCCGGAGGCTTTCATCAACGGCTGAATGAGAACCCGCAGCCATTCTTCATCCCAACAGCCTTAAGGAGCCAACAATTTATGTCTGAATACAGAATCGCCTGGATGCCAGGTGACGGAATCGGCGTTGACGTGATGGAAGCAGCACGCATGGTGCTGGACCGGTTAGGGCTGGATGCCGAATACGTACCGGCAGATATCGGCTGGGAATTCTGGTGCCAGGAGGGCAACCCCCTCCCCGAACGCACGCTGCGAGTCCTGGAAGAGTCGACCTGCGGCCTTTTTGGAGCGATAACATCCAAACCGAAGGATGAAGCAGCCCTGGAGCTGAACCCCGAGCTTCGTGAACGCGGATTGATTTACAAGAGCCCGATCGTAAGCCTCCGACAGCGGTTCGATCTTTACTGCAATCTGCGGCCTTGCAAGGCTTACCCTGGAAACCCGCTTAACTACCGCAGCGGCATCGACCTGGTCGTTTTTCGGGAAAATACGGAAGGTCTGTACAGTGGAGTCGAATTCTTCCCATTTCCTGACGAATTACGGCAGGCTGTCCAAGCTCACAACCCTGCAATCGAACGTTTTGCTGGTGTCCCGGCCGAGGAGATGGCCGTCAGTCTGCGTGTCATAACGCTGGGGAGCGCTACCCGGATCATACGCAGAGCGTTTGAATATGCTCGCGACCACAGCTACCCCAGCGTAACGTTAGTAGAAAAACCGAACGTCCTGCGTGAAACCAGCGGGCTGATGACACGTGCCGCCCGGGCGGTTGCCAGCGAATTCCCCGGCATAGAACTCTGGGAGACCAATATCGACGCGCAGATGATGTGGCTGCTCAAGGATCCCGAGGATTACGGCGTGCTTGTAACCAGCAATATGTTCGGCGATATCGTCTCCGATCTCGCTGCCCAACTCGTCGGAGGGCTTGGCTTTGCTTCGAGCGGCAACATCGGCGATCACTATGCGGTCTTTGAACCAACCCACGGATCGGCGCCAAAATATGCCGGGCAGTACAAGGTCAATCCGATTGCCATGCTGCTCGCCACGCGCCTGATGCTGGATTGGCTTGGTGAAAGTGATAAGGCAAATGCACTTGAGAGCGCCCTGGCCCAGACGATCGCAGCTGGGAAAGTCCGCACCTACGATATGGGCGGATCGAACACAACCCTTGAAATGGCTGCGGAGGTGATTGCAAACCTGCCCTAGTCCGCCTTAAAACGATATTGCGATTTGGGAGTAACCCATGGGTTCGATCACCCGACAGATGGCCAGGTTCGTTCATCAACTGCAATTCGATGATATTCCACCAGAAGCGCTGAATGAGGCGAAACGATTCATTCTGGACAGCATCGGCTGTGCCCTCGCATCTGCCGAGGGCGACGACATGCAAGCCATGCAGCGCTTCGTGGAGAAACTGGGCGGACCGCCGGAGGCGACCGTCATCGCGACTGGTCTGCGAACAAGTGCCGCTAATGCAGCGTTCATGAATAGTCTCATGATTCGCGCCCTCGATTACAACGATATTTACTGGGTTCAGGATCCAAGCCACCCCTCCGACTTGTTGGGGGTCGTCCTCTCGGCTGCTGAAGCGAACGAGCGGGATGGCCGTGAGCTGCTTGTAGCAGCAGTGATTGCCTACGAGTTAGAAATGCGCTGGTGTCATGCCGCCCGTCCCGGTATTCGCGAGATTGGCTGGCACCATGCGTCGCTCACTCAATTCGTCAGCCCATTTGTCGCCGGGCGGCTCTATGCCCTGGACGAGGATCAACTGGTCGCGGCTGCCGGAATCTGCGGCTCGAGCCACTTCACCCTGGGCGGAGTTGTGGCCGGACATCTGACCAATATGAAGAACACTGCCGATCCGTTAGCAGTGCAGGCGGGAATTTACGCCGCCATGATGGCACGTGAGGGATATTCCGGACCGGAGATGGTTATCGAAGGCAAAGAAGGCTTATTCGAAGTTTTGCAGGATGTTGAATGGGATGCGCGAGCCTTACTCGAAAGACTTGGCCAGGAATTCCTCATCACGCAGTGCAGCTACAAAGCATTTCCGACGGAAGCCCTCACCCATCAGCCGATCTCGGCCGCACTTTCACTGCGAGATCAGCATGACATCCTGCCAGAGGAGATCGAGGCAGTCACCGTCGAGACGACCACCCGTGGTGCGGACATCCTCTCCGACCCGAGCAAATACAAGCCTGATACGCGCGAAACGGCCGATCACAGCCTGCCCTACGTTATCGCGGTGGCACTGGTCCACGGCAATGTGCTCCCGTACGCATTCGAGGCAGAAGCCCTGCAGGATCCAGCTGTATTGGGATTGCTGCCGAAGATCGAGGTCATTGCGAGTCCGGACATCGATGCCCTGTTCCCGAAAATCAAATTTGCCCGCGTGACAGTTCATACCACGGCGGGCGAGGCATATACGGCCGAGACAGATGTCGCGAAAGGTGCTCCACAAGATCCGTTATCAGACCTGGAGCTTTACGAAAAATTTCGCGCCAACGCCGAGCGCTGGGTCACCCGAGCTCAGGCGGATCGGATTATCGAGGCTACCATGCGGCTCGAGGCTATCGAGGACTTGAACGGCTATCTGCAGTTACTGATACGAATGTGACCGGGCCCCTTGGGCTATTCAGGTTCCCTCGCCCGGTAATCTCGAATTGGTCAAGCTATCCGAAGATGCCCGAAGGGGGATCGCCTTCCCCACCCCCATCGCCCCGGTCTAGAGGTGGCACTGGCGGAGGGCCGGCTGGATGATTCACCTTCGAAGAAGCAGCTAGAGCGGGTGGCAGCTCTTCTTGAGGTTCCGCACCACGCCTTCTGATAATCCACCTCAGCCCGAACCAGAAAGCCAGTCCCCCGATCGCCAGCAATAACGATTGAAGAAGTAGCCTTTGCAGTGCCAGTGAGAGTAAACCTTGCAGCCCAACGACAAGAACCGACTGAACTAGCGATCCACTGCCAGCAAACCCGCGAGTAAGATTGGCGGCCAGATCAGGTCGGGCAGAATTTAAGATCAACACAAATAGAAAGGTTGAAAGCCCGCTAAGCATCAGCGATAAACCCCACCAACGGCGCAGGTCATCGAGCCCGCGGACCACCAGCGCCATGACCACGCCGAGCATGGATAGCGGTAGGAACCAACCCCAGAACGAAATAGCCCGCAGGGAACGCAGTTGATCTTTGAAGACGAGCAACTCGGCCGGATCCGCTCCCTTAAATAACTGCAGCCGCTCAGGCAGCTGGTTGACCTGCTCAATCAATGAATTCGAAGCCAGCCGTACCAGGTCTGACCGCATGGGTTCAGGAGGTTCGCAGTATTCTGTTGGCGCTGCCTCGCCCCCGAGTAGTTCTCTCTCCAAACGTAGGGCTCCTTCTGCAGTACAGCTGGGCCATGAATCAACCAGGATCTCAACGATCGAATCAATTCCACCCGTTCGTAAGTGCGCTTTCAAGGGCTGAAAATCGATGGCAACCTGGGCAACAGCCTCCGGCGAATCGACCCAGGCGAAGAAGTCTTGAAGCAAGAGGTTGAACTGCTCCTGCATCCAACCATCAGGCAGAAGCAGCGTCAGGATTTCCGCCTTTTCTGCGTTTGAGAGATATTCAAATGCCGGACGCAGAGGCTCGGCATCATCCCCCAAGGCTTCCAACCAGTTGCCGGAGTCAAAAACTTCCTGCATTCGGCTGGTGACCAGTCCGGACTCAAGCAGCTGCGTCCGCAGAACATCGCTGAAAGTTCGGGGGTCGAAGACCACCCGGGCCAGGCCGCGCCCGAAAAGCGCTGGCGGGAGCGTGAGAACGAAAATAGCCACGGCTCCCAGGGCTAACAGCTGCAGGAACCTCGCCGAACAGCCTTTCGTTTTCGTCATGACTCGCCTCCGGACGCGTACTAGGATACACCTTCCATCCCTGCTGAAAAGCCAAACGCGAGTACTACTGGAACACAAGAAACAGCACAGAGTGCGACTCGAGTCGCACCCTGTGCTGTCCGACAGATGTGCTGTCCGTCTAGTGAAATCGCTGCATCAATTCCTGCAGGCTCTGGGCGGACGGGCGAAGTTCTTTTTCCGTTAGCCGGCTGAGCGGTGTTTCAACCAGGTTTTCAATCGCATCGAGCGGTGGTTGCTCCTTGTTGAAGTAAATCAAACCCGTCACCAGCACACCACCGCAGCATGTCTCCTCCAGCATCTTAAGGGCAGCGATGCGATCAGTGGGATTGTAGTCCTTCTCAAGTTTCTTCAAGACTATCTGTGATCCATCATGCATTTCGACATCAATCACATTCCCCGGTTCGTAATCCACTTTGATCTCTTCTCGCTCCGGAACCCAGGTTACATCGTGGAGCGGTTCCTCGTACTTTCGACCCCAGGCGTAGCTCTTGGTTGATTCATCGCGATTGTTGAAGGTGACACACGGACTGATGATGTCCAGCACGGCTGTGCCATCGAAACTCAACGCGGCTTTCAAAAGCTCCTTGACCTGCTTGGGATCGCCGGCGAAGGAGCGGGCGACAAAGCCGGCGTTGGCGATCAGAGCCTCCATGCAGATATCGACCGGCATGAAGGGGTTAACACCGACCTTTTTCAGCTCCTGGCCTTTATCGGCCGTGGCCGAAAATTGGCCTTTCGTCAGGCCATATACACCGTTGTTCTCGATGATGTATGTCATCGGTACATTGCGCCGGACCAGGTGTTTGAAATGACCCAACCCGATGCTGGCCGTATCGCCATCACCGGAAACGCCGATCGCCTTCAGCGTGTTGTTGACCATGATCGCACCGGTAGCGGTGGCCGGCATCCGACCGTGAAGCGCATTGAAACCGAAGGAGCGGCTGAGAAAGTATGCCGGGCTCTTGCTGGAGCAGCCAATGCCCGACATCTTGATCACCTTCTCCGGTTGAATGGACATCTCGTAGCACGCGGCGATGATCTGGCTCGAAATGGAGTTATGCCCGCAGCCCTGGCAAAGCGAAGTCTCCCGGCCGCGATAATCGTTTTTCTCCAACCCGATCAAGTTTTCGTTCTTGGGGATTTCGGTTTGAGTTTCGATCTTACCCGCCATCACGAGTCCATCTCCTTCGCTTCAATCTGCGCTGTAATCCAACGGGCAGACATTGGCAAACCGTTATTGTGTGTCATCGAAACCAGCTTTGAGGCATGATCAGGGCTGTTCAGCTGCAGCAATTTATGCATTTGCCCCTGATGATTCATCTCGATCACATAGAGCCGTTCGTGGTTTTTTACGAAACCATCCACCTCATCTGAAAACGGGATCGCCCGGATGCGCATGTAATCGGTCTCGATTCCGGTCTCGGCCAGCCGGTCGCGCGCTTCCTGGATTGCCGGGTCCGTCGAACCGAAGCTGATCAAGCCGATTTCGTGACTGCTGCCTTGTTCGATGACCGGTTCGGGAAGCAGGCCGCGCGCAGTCTCAAGCTTTCTGAAGATGCGCTCCATGTTGGCCTCGTAATCCTCGGGACGTTCGCTGTAAATCGCGCGATCATCGTGCCCGGTGCCGCGCGTAAAGTAGGCTGCCTTAGGATGATTGGTGCCCGGCAGGGTTCGATAGGGAATGCCATCGCCATCGACATCTCGATAGCGGGCGAACTCGTCAACCTTTTCAAGATCTTCAGCGGTCAGAACCTTGCCTCTATCCATTGGGTGATCCGGATATTTAAATGGCTCAGACATCCACAAGTTCATACCCAGGTCAAGATCACTGAGGATGAAAATTGGAGCCTGCAGGCGCTCGGCATAATCAAATGCGCGCCAGCCGAATTCGAAACACTCGGCGATGCTTCCCGGCAGGAGTACGATCTGTTCTGTATCTCCGTGGCCGAGGTAACGTACGAAAAGTAAATCGCCCTGCGAGGTGCGCGTGGGCATGCCTGTACTCGGCCCCATACGCTGCACATCCCAGATCACGACCGGAATCTCGGCAAAGTAGGCTAATCCGCTGAACTCGGCCATGAGAGAGATGCCAGGGCCGGAGGTTGAAGTCATCGACCGAGCTCCGGCCCAGCCGGCACCTACGGCCATGCCGATCGCCGCGAGTTCGTCTTCAGCTTGGATCACGGCATACGTTTGCTTTCCAGTCTCGGGGTCTTTCCGCAGTTGCGGCAGGTAGCTGATCAAGGCGTCTGCCAGACTCGAGGCGGGCGTGATCGGGTACCAAGCGGAGAAGCTGACACCGCCATATACCGCCCCCAACGCACCGGCCGTGTTGCCGTCGAGAATAATCATGCCTTCTGTCTGATCATCGCGCTCCACCCGGTAGGGATCTCGCTTGGTCAGGTTTTCGTGAGCCCATTTTGCAGCCGCCTCAACAACACTCATATTCAGCTCAATCGGTTTCGTCTTGCCACGAAAATGGGTGTCGAGGGCATCGCGAACTGCCTCGATCTCGATGCCAATCATCTCAGCCACCACGCCCACATACACCATGTTGCTCATGTAATCACGCAAATCGCGTGGTGGATCGACATCTTTGATGATTTGATTGACCGGCATCGGGTAGTAGACGACGTCCGGACGGACTTCAGGCTTACTGAAGTGATCTGGATAGAAGCATACGCCGCCTTCGACCAGCCCCTCCAAGTCTTCCAGGAACGTCGCGTGATTCATCCCAACCAGCAGCTCAACCGCCTCACGCCTTGCGGTGTAGCCTTTGCTGCTGGCGCGAATCGTAAACCAGGTCGGCAGCCCTTGAATATTGGAAGGAAACAGGTTCTTCCCATTTACGGGAATTCCCATTCGAAACAAAGCCCGAATAAGGGCCATATTCGATGTCTGGCTACCCGAACCATTTACCGATGCAACGATCATCGAGAAATCGTTGATGATCGATCTGGCGTCTCGTGATCTTTCGTGCTTTTCTACCGCTTCTGTCATGCTCCACTGCTCCCTGTAATGTTATGCTGTTCCAGCCCTGCATGCTGCAGCCCTGGATCTTCAATAATGGGGGCTGCCGAAGGACGAGTCTGCAGGATGCTGAAGTGATCAACCAGTGCCTTATAACCGTTGCTTTCTTCCTTGGAAGCGATCGCTTCAACCATTGCTTCATGCGCCATCCAGACCTGCTCCAGATACCGATAATCGGTGTAAAGCGCCAGCCCAACACTCTCGTAAGCCTCCCAATAGGCCTCCAGAAAGCCCAGGACGAATGGATTTTGAATTCGTGAGAAGATGGTCAGGTGGAGCTCGCGGTGTTCGCTGTGGGGAATCTGGATCGGGTTGCCTCGCAGCTTGCGCCAGGCCCTTGAAACCAGCTCACGCAAGTATTGAATATCAGACGGCTGCAGTTGCTGAACGGCATCGCTCCAATAACAGGCTTCGAGATGCTCACGCATATCCTCGATCTGCTCAAAATATTCGGGATCGACAGCAAGTGCATACTGCATGCTTGCAATCAAGCCGGGTGCAATCGAAAAATCGCGGGTCTGAATTCCATGCCGGGGACGGACCTCAACAAAACCCAGCGCGCGAGCGACTTCCAGCTGCTCACGCAGTTTACTGATGCTGATCCCCAGCTCATGGGCGAGATCCTGAATCGTCGGCAGTTGAGTACCCGGCACGTGGGCTTGCCCCATCAGGTACGTCATAAATTCGGATTCTATCTCTGCACCCATCGCCGCCGCTCCTCGCCCGATTCCAATTCATCCTATTCATCTGATAAATAAGATGAATTAGAGTTTATCACCCGGTCATCTCCGCGTCAACCCATGCAGGGGCTCCGAGGAAAAAACACTGCCCGGCTTCTGGTAGAATCTGCGGATGTTACCTAAAATGCTGAAATTCTCCCGCCGGGGTCTTCTCATTGGAACCGCCGCAACTCTCCTGTTCATCGTCCCCGGCTGGCTGCTCGATCGAAGAAATGACAGCCGGATATTTCTTCCCGGAGAAGCGCCCACTCATCCTATCGCCATCGTTTTCGGTGCCGGCCTGCGGCGCGATGGCCGGCCTACTACGGTGCTCGCTGATCGCATTGCGGTTGCAGTGGAGCTCTATCAGACCGGGCGAGTAAGCCGGATACTGCTCAGCGGATCCGCCCGTCCGGACGGTTACAATGAGGCACAGTCGATGCGATCCTATGCGATCCAGCTTGGCGTACCGGACGAGGACCTGCTGGTCGACTCGGGAGGGGACCGGACCTTTACGACATGCACCAGAGCGCGCGAGATTTTTGGAATCGATTCCGCAACACTGGTCACACAACGCTATCATCTTCCACGAGCCCTGATCCTGTGCGATGCAATCGGAATTGACGCTCACGGTGTAGCATCAGATTTGCACAGTTATCGTGCCGAGCGTTTCTGGGCAGTGCGCGAATCCTTTGCTACATTGCGGGCTTTCGTGGACGCTGGCAAGGCCCGACTTTCGAACCTGAAACGGAGCTGATCTGATGGAACGCAGTGAAGCGATGTCGATCGTTGATGAATACATACAGAATATCAACCTCAAACGGCATATGCTCGCAGTCGAAGCGGCGATGCGTGATTACGCCGTTCGACTGGACGGGGATATGGAATTATGGGGCCTGACCGGGCTGCTGCATGATTTCGATTGGGAAATCCATCCCACACTTGAACTGCATCCTCAGGCGGGTGCGCCAATTCTGCGTGAGCGCGGAGTACCCGAAGAGGTCATCCGTTCCATTCTCAGTCACGCTGACCATACCGGGATCGCTCGTGAAACCCCAATGGATAAGGCACTTTATGCCTGTGATGAACTAACAGGGTTGATCACTGCTGTGACACTCGTGCGGCCATCGAAATCGCTTTCCGATCTGAAGGTTAAATCCGTGCGCAAGAAATGGAACGACCATCGCTTCGCCGCTGCGGTCGATCGCGCCGAAATTGAGCGCGGAGCACAGGAGTTGGGGGTTGAACTCTGGACTCATGTCGGAAACGTCATTCAGTCCATGCAGCGGATTTCGGAGACCCTGGGACTCGCCTGAATGCGTCGGTTTAGCGCCGGCAAACCGCAGGTAGGCCGAAAAAACGTTCCTTTTGGTTCTCGCGGGCATGCTGGTATAATGCGTCGTCCTCGGTGCCCGGGGATTCGAACAATTGCCTATGACTGAGAAACCGGAAGCGAAACGAACCACACCATCCATTTGCGCGACCTGCGGATCAAAGCTCAAGCCGGGCGATACCCGCTGCTCGGTTTGCGGTGCAACGGTCCGTGATCGTCCGCCGGCAGCACATGGCAGCGGGAGCTCTCAGGTATCTCTTTCCCTGCCGGTGGCACTGGCGATTCTGGCTGTTTTCACGGTCCTGGCGGTAGGTCTAACATACCTTGCTACACGTGGCCTCGGGGGTAAAACTGCGGAAGAGCCAAATGCTACCGTTACTCTCACACCGACAGACACAGCCACGCCACAGCCGACACTCACCGAAACACCTGTTTATACTCCTACTCCACTGCCGACCCTGGAGTACATCGTCGACTCCGGCGATACCCTGTTGGCGATTGCAGTACGCCATGATGTGTCTATCCAATCCATTCTGCAGATGAACTCCGGCTTGAACAGCCAGAGCATCCTCTCGGTCGGTCAACGTCTCTACCTGCCGCAGCCCACACCGACACCCTCGCCTGAACCCTCCGTCACGCTCCCACCAGAAGAGGCAACCCGGGCTGCGTGCGACACGGTGGTTTACACCGTTGAAGCAGACGACACCCTGGGTGCAATTGCCGATAATTACAACGTCAACCCGCTGGCGATTTTGGACTTCAACGGGAAATCCACCGATACCGTCTTCCTGGGCGAGATTCTCAAGATCCCGCTCTGCGAGCGAAATCCTACCCCTGGCCCCTCACCAACCCCAACACCACCGCCACCGTATCCTGCTCCCAACCTGCTTTTACCGCAGGATGGTGCTCCCTTCTCACTGGCAGACGACACGATAACGCTGCAGTGGGCGGCGGTTGGACAGCTGCGTGACAATGAGTACTACCAGGTAACAATCGAAGATGTCACAGAAGGCAGCGGTTCGCGCCGAATCGTCGATACCGTCAAGGATACAAAGTACATCATTCCGCTCACTTTCCGTCCCAACACCTCAACCCCGCACATCATGCGTTGGTGGGTGCAGCCTGTCCGCCAGGTTGGTATCACGCCGGATGGCGACCCGCGCTATGACACGGGTGGTGCGGTAAGTGTGAAACGGACGTTTACCTGGTCCGGGGCTGTTCCCGGCGCCACATCGACGCCGTAGGTTCCCTCATCTTTCCTACCAGTCGAAGTTAACGCCATAGGGGCGGAGTATCCCCGCCCCTATTAAGAATCCGTATCCGAATGATCCTGGGAATGTTGTTAAATCTTCAGCGCAGCGATCGTCTCGCGGACGTGCTCAGCGGAAGTCTCAAGCGCCTTCTGCTCCTCGTCCGAAAGCGAATACTCGATCACCTTCTCTAACCCACCCCTGCCCAGTTGGGCTGGGACCCCGAAGAAAATACCATCCTGACCATATTCACCCTCCAGATAAACAGAGGCGGGGACGATCAGGTGGCGATCCTTTAGAACCGCCTCAACCATCTGCGCCAGAGCCGCAGCCGGCGCATAGTAAGCACTGCCGGTTTTAAGCAGGCTGACGATCTCGCCGCCCCCCTTACGGGTCCGGTTTACAATCGCCGCCAGACGTTCCGGGTCCAGCATTTCGTCCAGGGGCACCCCGGCAACGTTCGAATGATGAGTCAGTGGGACCATGTCATCGCCGTGCCCACCCAAGACATAGCAGTGTACATTCTGAACGCTTACACCGAGCTCCATCGATACAAAAGCACGCATCCGGGCCGAATCGAGGATCCCGGCCTGTCCGATAACCCGTTCACGCGGCAGTCCCCCGACTTTCATAGCCAGGTATGCCATCGCATCCAGCGGGTTGGTTAAAATGATAAACACCGCGTCCGGAGAGCCCTTTAATGACTCTTCGATCGCCGATCTCATGATCTTCGTATTGGCTTCGAGCAAATCATCCCGGCTCATGCCAGGTTTGCGCGGCAGGCCGGCCGTGATCACGATGACATCCGAATCCCGGGTTGGCCCGTATTCATTTGCACCGTAGATCTTCGCGTCGGAGCCGATGACGGGCATGGCCTCGGTCAGGTCGAGGCTCTTCCCCTGCGGCATCCCTTCCAGAATGTCAACCAGCACGATCTCACCCACCTCCCGCTCAGCGAGGAAATGGGCGGTTGTTGCCCCGGTCTGGCCAGCTCCTACTATCGTAATTTTTGACATAGACGTCCCTCCAGATTCTGCTTTCTACTTTTTAGATGCTGAATACCGTGATCGGTAACATTCAAGGGCACGTTCAAGGTGTGATGAAATTGACTTCGGACAGTTCCATCGAAGCTTTAGATTCGAACCCTGGGAGCCCAACGTGAATGGTAACCCCCTCCCCCGGTGTGACACGTCCGACAGGCCAGAGAGGGATATCACGCTCCCCGGCGCTTTTGATCATTTGATGCACTTTCGATTCTGGTACGGATAGCAACAGACCACCCGAGGTTTGCGCATCGAAAAGCAGCATTTGGAACAACTCTTCAATTCCCTCGCTGAAAAGAACACGATCCGAGAAGTAAAGCTTGTTATCTGCGCTCCCACCTGGGAAATTGCCCGCCTCGGCATAGTTGAATGTGCCGGACAGAAAGGGGATTTTGCTGAGTGAGAACTGCAGCTGAACGCTGGAAGCTTCTGCCATTTCGACCGCATGCCCCAGGAGGCTGAAGCCGGTGACATCCGTTGCGGCGCGGACACCCGCTTCTAGTGCCAGGTTCGCTGCGTCTGCGTTCAAACGACTCATCCAGCTCGTCACTCTTTGCACATCTTCTGCAAGGGCAGACCCACGCTTCAACGCCGTTGTCGTAACGCCCGTCCCCAGCGGCTTGCTCAGGAGGAGAACCTCCCCTGCCTGCGCAGCCCCTTTTATCATCAATTGGTCATGCTCGACCATGCCGATGGCTACCAGCCCATATTTAGGCTCATTGTCTTGAACCGAGTGTCCACCGGCGATAACTGCACCGGCCTCCCGCACTTTCTCCGCTCCGCCACGCATAATCGTGGAAATTACCGCCGCGGGCAGCTGGGGTGGCATTGCCGCCACGTTAAGCGCAAACAGCGGGCGTGAACCCATCGCGTAGAGATCAGAAAGTGCATTTGCTGCCGCGATTGCACCGTAATCGTAGGGATCGTCGACGACCGGAGTGAAGAAATCCAGGGTCACGACAAGATCGCGCGAATCATCGAGCCGCCAGACCGCTGCATCATCTGGCGTTCCCAATCCGACCAGCAAATCCGGGTAGGAGTGGCCGGAAAAAATATCATCCAGTGGCCGCAGAACCTGCGCCAGCGTCTCCGCGCTAAGTTTTGACGCTCAACCTGCGCAAGAAGACATGCTGGTCAGCTTTATCTGCTTCCCAGACGTAGCGTGCACGTCTCCGTGCACGCCATCCGCTTCTTTCGTCATTGAACTCCTTCAGCACACTCGCACCGCGGTAGAGATTCTAGGTGGTCGATTCATGCCTGTCAACCCGGCCGGCTTACAGGCTACCTGAAACCACTGTTCATTGATGGACGAATATGGATGTGTTAGATTCATTCCACATGAAATTGTCACTCAGAAATTCAAGAATCTTGATCGAGCTGGCCTTACTTGGCCTTTGCGGGAATCTGCTTGGAGCTTGTCAGGCCCCGGACGAAACCAGGCTAACAGTTGCTGCCGCAGCAAGCTTAAACCCTGCGTTTGATGAAATTGCGGCCGACTATAAGGCAGCGAGTGGCGAAACCCTGGTGCTTTCTTTTGCCTCGACCGGCGCTTTAGCCGAGCAGCTTCGCAATGGAGGGCCTTTTGATGTATTTGCGGCTGCAGACGCTCAACACGTGGACGAATTAATCGATGACGGTGTGCTACGAGGAGCAACACGGACCGTCTTTGCATACGGCCAGCTGGTTCTGCTGATTAGCCCGGACTTCCAGGGTGAGTTGGCCGACACTTCAGTGCTGCTTGATCCCGGCGTGAAGCGCATCGCCATCGCCAACCCGGAACATGCGCCTTATGGCCTGGCGGCCGAACAAGCCCTTAAGGCACTGGGAGTGTGGGATCGTGTCAGGAACAAGATCATCATGGGTGAAACAGTCAGGCAAGCGGCAACGTTCGTTCAGACGGGCAACGCCGACGTAGGACTCGTCGCCCGCTCGGTCGTCACTCCTGGCAAGGATATGTATATCCTGATACCCGAGGATCTATTTGATCCAATTGAACATGTCGCCGCAGCCCGTTCAGATTCAAACCACCTATCCGAGGCCCTTCAGTTTCTCGAATTCCTCTCCTCCCCAGAAGCAAGGTCAACGCTGGAATACTTCGGCTTTCGACCCCCTGAAGAGAATCAGCCGTGAACCTGGTCCCGCTGCTGATCTCGCTGCGCGTGGCCAGCCTGGCCGCGCTGCTCTCGCTCATCATCGGCGTCCCCCTGGCGACGCTGCTCGCCCGGCGGACGTCTTTTTGGTCTCGCCTGCTCGACGCCTTCGCCACGCTTCCACTTGTTCTTCCACCGACCGTCCTGGGCTATTACCTGCTGGTGGCATTGGGTGCACGATCACCACTCGGCGCTGCGCTTGAAAACCTGGGCTTGCCGCTGGTGTTTACCTGGCGAGGTGCAGTTCTTGCCGCCTCCTTTGTGGCGCTGCCCCTGATCACCCAGTCAGCTCGAGCAGCACTTGAATCGGTCGATCCCGACCTGGAGGACGTCGCTCGCACGCTGGGACACTCTGAACTGAGCGTCTTCTTCACCATTCGGCTGCCTCTCGCCTGGCGTGGGATCCTGGCCGGCATCGTCCTGGCCTTTGCCCGGGCATTGGGCGAATTTGGTGCCACATTACTGGTGGCCGGCAACATCCCCGGCAGCACGCAGACGATGCCGATCGCGATTTATGATGCCGTTCAGCGCGGTGACCAGGCAATGGCCAACATGCTGGCGCTAATTCTCGCCAGCGTGGCATTCATCCTTTTGGTCTCGATCCGGCGTTTCGGCCAGGGTTTGGGAAATGAATAGCGGGCATCCCCGAGCCTGCCTTGAGGTCGACCTGCATGTCGTGCTGGATGACTTCACCCTGGAAGCGAGTTTCTCGGCTTCTCAGGAATTGCTGGTGCTTTTTGGTCCATCAGGCGCCGGCAAAAGTACGATCTTGAAAGCTCTAGCCGGCTTGCTGACGCCCGACCGCGGCACGATACGTTTAAATGATCGTGTTCTCTACGACTCCCGGAGCAAGGTCAACCTCCCGCCTCAAAAACGCAGGATCGGCTATATGCCCCAGCAATATGGCCTCTTCCCGCACCTTACGATTGCCGAGAATATTGCTTATGGCCTACCACCGGCGCCGAAAAGCAAGCGGAACGCACAAGTCGAGAAATGGATCGAAGTCATGCGGTTGACGGATCAAGCGGATCGAAAACCAAGCGAAGCCTCGGGCGGTCAGCAGCAGCGAGCCGCCCTTGCCCGAGCGATGGCGTCAGGGCCGGAACTACTGCTCATGGACGAACCATTTGCCGCTCTTGATGAGGAACTACGAGCCCACCTGAGGGGTGAGATTCGAGATCTATCCAACACATTTGACCTGCCCATCCTGATTGTGACGCACGATACATCAGAAGCCTACAGCCTGGCGGATCATATGGTGGTCTTTGAGCGGGGGGTGATGATCCAGGATGGACCTCGGGAGGATGTATTTCGCAAGCCGGTCAGTGAGTCACTTGCCAGGTTACTGGGCATGAGCAACGTTTACGACGCCGACGTGCTGACTTCGGAGATTGGGAAAACGACGATCTCCTGGCTGGGCAACATCATCGAACTCCCTATGAACCGGTTGGTGGAGGGCACATCCGTCCGAATCGGAATTCGTCCCGGGGAAATTGAGATTCCGCAGCAGATAAGTACCGAGCCCGACGCAGTGATTTTGCCAGGACGTTTGGTCGAGATGATCCCAACCGGATTCGATCTACTCCTGCGTTTTGAAGTGCAGGATTCGGCGGGCAGCACCTTTATGGAAGTGCGCGTCTCCCAGGCCGGCATGATGAATGCCAGACTGCAGATCGGCGGGATCTACCAGCTTCAGCTTAACAACACTTCGATCCATGTGTTCTCCGATCCCAGAGAACTGGATTGAAGAGGATCAAACCAAAAAGGAAATCCTAATGGATTTCCTTCTGTGATCATGGAATGTCAGACTGTTCAGGACTTCTCGGTCTCACCACTTTCCGGTAGAAATCCATAAGCGAATACCGTACCAACCCCCACACCTACAGCTGCTCCACCCGCAATCCACAGAAAGAATTTTAGCGAAAGCAGATCAGCAGCGAGCGCTCCGACAAGCAGCCCGAAAAATGCCCCTACAAGTGCGGTGGCTACCACAACTTTTCCAATTAACTTGATTTCCGGGAACATCTGGCCATCCTCCTTTGACGGATCCATTGTACTAGGACGGGAACTTCCGTCAAGACGAGATTCTACTCATCTGACGAGAAATGTTCCTGGACGATCTCACGCAAGAGGTCCAGATCCAGGTTCGCTCCGCTCAGCACGCAGCCGACATTCATACCAGCATATCCGTTTGGGTTTTGAAGAAGCGGGACAATGGCTGCTGCACCGGAAGCCTCTACAATCAGCTGTTCCTGTTCTAGCAGGTAGAAGATGGCGCTCTTCAACTCGGCTTCACTGGCCAACTTTATCTCATCGATCAGAGTTCGGGCGATGAGGAAAGGCAATGCACCGAATCCCCCTGCCAGCCCATCAGCGATCGTTGGTTCGTGCTCGTAAGGATCGATCGGTTCGCCCCGCTCAAAGCTGAGCAGCGCAGATGGGCTTGCGGCCGCCTGCACCCCGACCACCATACACAGCGGACTGAGCTCTTTAACAGCCGATGCGATCCCGGCAATTAGACCACCACCGCCAACGGGCACAATGACCAGATCCAGATCTGGCTCTTGAAGAACCATCTCCAAACCGGCAGTCCCCTGGCCAGCAATAATATCTATGTCGTCGTACGCCGGCACATAGGTTACCCCTTGTTCGTGGGCGAAGCTCTCCGCCGCCTGGTGTGCATCTTCGTACGTAACACCGATTTGAATCACATTGACCGGGAAGCGTGACAGCTTCTTAAGCTTGGGTGCCGGTGCTGTCGTCGGCACAAAGATCGTCACGGGTTGGACGCCAAGTTGTTCGCCAGCAAAGGCAACACCCAGCCCATGATTCCCTGCCGAGCCAGTCACCAGTCCTGCTTCAATTCCGCTTTCAAGAAGTCTGTAAATTTTGTGTATTGCACCACGCACCTTAAACGAGCCTGTCGGCTGTTGGCATTCGAGCTTCAACCAGATATCCCCACCGGTCAACTCACTTAAACTGGCGCTGCGGATAAAGCGTGTTGCGGGGATGATGTCAGAGACTATGCGAGCAGCAGACAGGAGAGCGGGCATCCCAAGGGTCGTGTGTGGCATATTAAGTTCCCTCATTCGCCCTATCGCGGGGTTTGGTGAGTGGTGCAATCCCGTCAATCTGCCTCCTTGGCTTAGCAAGAAGAGCAATGATGAGCAAGCCCGCGCCGATGATCGCCATCACGACGGCCTGGAAGGCAATCCGGTCGGCCATGAGTTTGCCCACCCGCAGCAACAAGTCCAGTACAAAACCGCTCGTAACCGGACTCAACATATCCGGCAAGGCAGGGACGAAGAATCGTTCAACTGCCCAATCGATGGCTCCGGGTGCCAGCCAGCCCACAGCTGCCATCCCGCCTCCTGCTATCAGCAGTGGTATTCCGATCCAGAAACCCAGGCTTCGAACAGAACGTACCGCGAACAACCCGGTCAGAAATAAAAATGCCAATGAAATGAACGGGCTGAAACGCAAGATCAAACGGGCGCGAACGAGAGGCAGTTCGTGGTTGCTGTCGGAAGCCGAGCGGTCAAAAAGCGAGTTCAGGATATCTACATCCATCGAAGCTGGAATGTCGTTGGCGGCCGTGCTTAATGCGTTCCTGAGCTCAGGCATGATCGCGGCCACGACCTCCGGTGGCGGATTGCAGGAGAGCAGCCGATCAAAGTCTGGCTGACTCAGATCCATCCCGGCCAGCTCGAGCACCTGCGCTGGAGTACAGGCCGGCTGCGCAGCGAGCAATTCATTGATCAAGTCGATCCCCCGTGGTCCGGCCAGGTTCTGCTTCAGGTCAACAAGCGAGATTTGAATCGGCTGTGCTGCAGCGCCGGGTTCAAGATTGTTAAAGAGACCTGTGAGTAACTGATCTGATTGTGTCTCAAGCCAGCCGGGTTCGAGCAGCACGGCCAAAATCGTTTTCCATTGTTCAGAGGTCAGGTTACGCAGGTAGGCCGGCGGGCCACCTTCATCCAACTGCGGGCCGCCTTCATCCAACTGCGGGCCGCCTTCCCCGCCTTCACAGCTCCCGGGATTCTCGAGGCAGGGATTGAAGGTCATGCTGTACTGGATCTGCTCGGCAGCAATCTCAGGCAGGCGTGTCGCAAAATCCGCATCTTCAAGCCCCTGGAGATACGGTTTTGGCGTCATAAGAAAACTATCCATGTTGAACATCAACAAGCAGAGTGGTGCGCTGACGAGAAATAAGACTACGAATATGAAAGCGATTACCCTTGAACATGATTTCATAGTGACCAACTTTCCCTTCGCGAATCTCGGCATAAGAACAATGGAGCAGCTACTTTCGGCTTGAGGAATCTTCCACGTATCATCCTGATTAGGGTTCCTTATTTCGACCGGAAGAGACGCGACGAATTCGCCAGGATGCCCAGATCAGGCAAGGATTGCGCCGCAGCCGCAAGAAATGGCGGCAACAAACCGAAGGCCGCCAGTCCGAGACCGACAAGATTATAGATCCCGGTAAAGATCAAATTCATCCGCACGATCCGCATGGCACGCTGGCCCAGTTCGAATAAGCGCAGCAGCGAATTCCAATCAGCGCTCAGAATAGCCACATGCGCTGCATCGAGCGCAACCTCCGCTCCCGCACTCCCCATGGCGATTCCCACATCAGCCTGCGCAAGCGCCGGTGCGTCATTCACACCATCTCCGATCATCGCTACCTTCGACCCAGCTAATTGGTATTCACGAACGACGGCAATCTTATCCTCTGGAAGCTGATTGGCCCGGAAATTGATTCCGAGCTCGTCGGCTATCGGTTGAGCAGCGCTTGCGTGATCGCCGGTAAGAAGTTCGATGTGCGCAAACCCGGTTTCCCGGAGCCGGTTCAGGCTCTCACCCACCTCCGGCCGAAGGGTATCGGTCGCTGCCATCAGGCCAACTAACTCGTTATCGGCCAGTACGTAAAGCAACGATTTTCCCTGAGCTTCAAGTTGAGTTGCGGCCTGCGGCGGATTACCTGGCAGGATCTTTCTGCTTCCAACGATGATCCTGCGACCTGAGACCATTGCCGCCGCCCCACGGCCGGGCATATTTTGAAAGGAGTCAGGGTAACCTAAACCTACCTTGCGTTCACCGGCTAGCTTCAAAACTGCGCCGGCCAGCGGGTGATGCGAATAGCGCTCCACGGTACCTGCCCACTGGAGCAGTTCTGGCTCGTCGACCCCAGCGAACGTCACGATATCAACGATATGCGGCTCACCCAGGGTCAGCGTGCCGGTCTTATCGATAAGCAGTGTGTCAATCGTTGGTAAGGCTTCTAAAACACGCCCTCCCTTGATTAAAATGCCCTCCATCGCAGCAGACCCGATCGAAGCCAACACGGCGACCGGCGTGGCCATGGCAATCGCACAGGAACAAACGACGACTAACACAGCCGCAACGGCGAGCGGATCGCGCCGCAAGATGTAGGTCAGGAGGGCAACCAGCAACACAATCGGCAGGTAGTATCCCGAAAATCGATCAGCAAAACGTTGAATGTCCCCCCGGTTCGCTTCCGCCTCCTCTACCAATTGGATGACGCGACCGAAGGTCGTATCCTTTCCCACCTGGTCCGCCTCAATCTGCAGGCTGCCATCTTGAAGCATCGAAGCGGCGTGCACGTAAGTCCCCGGTCCGGCTTCAATCGGAAGGGATTCACCTGTGATCGTAGACGCATCAACACTTCCCACTCCCCGAATCACACTACCATCGATGGGAATCCGTTCGCCAGGCTGCACTACAACCACGTCCCCCGGGGCAACCTCGCTGACAGGCACGGTTTGCTCCTCACCGATTCGTTGAACGTGCGCTTGCTGCGGTATGAGAGCTGTCAGTGTTTTAAGAGCTCCGCGGGAGCTGTCGGTGGTCATCCGTTCAATCCCATCTCCCAGTCGCATGAAGAACACAACCAGGAGGGCGCTGGCCCACTCGCCAACCAGGGCAGCAGCTAGGACGCCGATAGCCATTAACGTATGAGAGATCACCCGTCGGTCAATTGTTGCCCTAATAACGTTACGGAAAACCGGCCACCCACCGGCTAGAATCAGCAGGAGGTATATAGGCCATGGAATAAGGTTCGTCAGGGAACGAAACCAGCCCAGCCATTCTCCCAGCACTACGACCAGCAGTACTGCACTGAGTACAGCGAACAAACCCCCAAACAGCTCCCCGATCTGCCATTTCTGCTTCAGTTCAATACCAGGATCATCCGGGAGTCGAACGCCGTACCCGATGTGATTGACGGCGTCCTTGATTGAAGCAAGCGTGACTCCCTGATCGTCCAACTCCACAATGGCTTTCTCGGAAGCCAGCCGCACATCTGCCGAATGAACGCCTGGAATACCTTCGATCGCACGCGTGACGTGATGAACGCATTCCGCGCAATCCATGCCATCGATACCGAGCTCGATAACCTTACTCATCGGGTGAAGTATAGGACCTCTGGCTTCATAAAGTGCCTATGCGCAAAAAAGGGATGAAAGTTGTCCTATGCCCCATTTTCTGTTGACAGCCAACCTCGACCCAGCAAAATCACCGGCGGTGGGCTGCTCCAGACCTCGACTTCGCCGACTGGTCCGAGAGCGAGGATAGATTCGCCTGGCAAGCCCAGGGCGTATGCAGGGGTAGAATCTTCCAGAAGCTCAAATACGGCCGGGTTCGCAGCAGGCTCACTTACCCCGGGTAAGATCAAACCGCCTTCCAGCCAGCCTAACCCCGGGAGAAGACCATCGTTCGATTCATCGAACATCCATGTGCCCAGGGCGCCCGCGCTGGATCCACTCATAACCAGAATGCTGCCATCGGCAAGAACTTCTTCCGGATAGCCCTGGAAGAGATGGATACCAATAAACTCCTTCCAGGACTGTAATGAACCCCCAACTGCGAAGATCAAACCGGCATTCAACCAGGCCTGACGGATTGGATCTGCGTTGCTCGCGGCTGCAACCATCCTCAATAGATCCTGACCGGTAAGCTCAGCCATTGATTGAGGGAAGTCAATGGCCTTCAAGGAAGGTAATTCCATCTCCAGCAGGAGCAGGTTCCGTTCTTGATCGATGAGCTCGAGCAGACGCTGGACGATGGTTCTCCCAACCTCGAATTCAAGCTGGCCGGAGTTCAGCACCATCCAGCCCATCGATCCAGGGCGCTGCAAGACAGTTCCTGGACTGCTCATGCGGTCCCCAGCAGGTGGTGGGCGATCGAAACCAGCCAGGCCGTCCCAAATACAAGCGCCTTTTCGTCAAAATTGAAGTGGGGACTATGGTGCGAGGCGGTTAGCCCTTGTTCAAGATCGCTGGAACCGAGAAATAGGTAGCAGCCTGGAACCCGGTCGAGGAAGAAAGCCATATCCTCCGAACCCATCACGCGATAATCATCCAAAATATCGAAGCTGGAGAAGGCGCTCCTGGTGTGCTGGAGAATATCCAGGGTAATTTGAGGATCATTGCGCACCGGTGGAGCGATTGGGAAAAGTTCGAGTTCGGTTGTGCACCCATACGCAGCCGCTGTACCCTGCGTGATGAGCTCCATTTTCTCCAACGCCCGATCATGGTCCACGCTCGAGTAGTAACGTACCGTGCCTTCCAGCTCGACCGAATCTGGAATGATGTTGAATGCATCACCACCGTGCACTCTGGTTACGCTTAGAACAAATGTCCCCTGCGGATCCACGCTACGAGATGCAATCGTTTGAAGTGCCTGGATCAAAGCCGCAGAAGCGGGTACCGGATCGAGCGTCTTGTCCGGAAGTGCCGCATGCCCTCCACGTCCACGAACCTTGATTACGAATCGATCCGCTCCGGCCATAACCGGCCCTGGTGCGGTAGCCATGGTTCCCAACGGGAGTTCGTTCCAGAGGTGGAGCGCAACTGCAGCATCGGGCTGGAGCCGATCGAGCAATCCCGCCTCGATCATCCGCGCGGCACCACCCTCGCCCTCCTCAGCTGGCTGAAACACCAACTCCACCGTGCCGGCCAGTTCATCCCGGTCATCGGCAAGCAACCGGGCGACCCCCATGCCGATCGCCATGTGTCCATCGTGGCCGCAGGCATGCATCACACCCGGCTGCTGCGATACATAGGAAAGCTCATTAGCTTCATGCACCGGCAGGGCATCCATGTCAAAACGCAGCATGAGTTTCCTGCCGGTAGCGGGACCATCAAGCACCCCGACCAAACCGGTCACGGCAATGCCAGTTTCCACCCGATACCCGAGCGAATTTAAATGCGATTCTATGATCCCGGCACTCCGGTGCTCATTAAACGCAAGCTCAGGGTGCTGGTGAAAGTCACGCCGCCACCGAATTAACTCGTCCTGGAGAGATTTCGCCCGGCGGAGTAAAGGGGTATCGTCCATTGGAAACGATTCGCTAGCGAATTTCTATGCGGCGGAAGCTCTCGATCCAGCGTGGGTCATCAGGGGAGCTTTCAGGATCGAGCATGCTTTCTCGCAGGCGGAGAGAAAGGGCATCGAAGTCGCCGATTTGGCTGCGGTGCTCTCGCAGTGCATGCAGTTTTTGATCGAGATTCTCGGTGATGTCGATCTTGATATTCGGATGTTGGGCGCCCGCGACGTACACATCATGTACTTTATGCGGCTGCAAGCCCTCCACATCAAGGAGCTCGGGGAAGTAAAGCGCTGAACGTGCAGCCGGGTAAACCGCATCGAGCGTCGCTTCACCAGCCGCCCGATGATCGGCGTGATTGATATGACGATTGCTCGGGAAAAAGTTCGTCGGGTCGCAGGTTATCACGATGTCTGGACGGACGCGCCGGATCACTCTCACGATATCACGCCGTAGCTCCAGATTGGGCTCGAGATAGCCATCGGGGTGGTCGAGAAAAGTCACTTCCTTGACACCGAGCACGTGCGCTGCCGCCCGCTGCTCAGCCTCGCGCATCACTGCGATTTCTTCGGCCGGGACAGCATCGTCATCTGCACCCTTATCTCCGCGGGTCAGCAGGCAATAGGCAATGGAACGGCCAGCGGCTGCCCAGCATGCAACGGTGCCACCGCAGAAGAATTCTGGATCATCGGGGTGAGCGAGGACAACGAGCACTTTCTTCTCATCGCCAATCGGGGGCTCGTCCTTCAATTCGTAGCCTCGGATTTTCCGCAATCACATTCGCCGTTCTCATGCTTATCGCAGGGACCGTTCGCCTTATCCTGTAGGGCTTTCAACTCATCGTAGGGCTGAATTTCGTGCTGGTAGAACTCTGCCCGTCGGTCGTCTTCGAGCTGAACGATGACGGCCTGCTTGAGCGGCAGGACGTCCACCACTTTCCCAACCCCGCGCGGCGTGACGACCTTTTTCTTTCGTTTGGGAAGCTGCTTTCGAGCCTCAACATACTGCTCATACTCATAGAGCAGGCAGCATCGCAGCCGGCCGCACATCCCGGTAATTTCCTGCGGATTGAGCGAAATGCCCTGTGCTTTCGCCATTCGAATCGAGATCGGACTGAAATCCGTCAGGAAGCGTGAGCAGCATCGTTCCTCCAGGCCACAAGCGCCCATCCCGCTGATGATTTTTGCGACATCGCGTGGTCCGACCTGGCGAAATTCAATTTGCGTCCCTCGGAGTGCAGAGATCATCTCTTTTCGGAGCTTCGAGACGTCG
This sequence comes from Anaerolineales bacterium, assembly GCA_034430595.1. Classification (GTDB taxonomy): domain Bacteria; phylum Chloroflexota; class Anaerolineae; order Anaerolineales; family E44-bin32; genus E44-bin32. The sequence goes on from DAOUEL010000064.1 coordinate 151,308, forward strand.
ACCTTCTCATCTCCTTCGCTGTTATAAAGATAGGTCAGACGTGAGCCGTCATAGGAATATTCCGCTCTCACGAGTTTTACACCGCTCAGGCCTACTTCAGCCGCCTTCGCCCTGCAATCGATCAAAACCTCCAGCTCACGCCTCTGCCACATCCGCCTCATGACCAATTCTCTTGCAGTTGCCCGCCGTTCAACCGGTTTATGAGTCCCATCAGGAATTTGTGCTGGATCCTCGATAAAACCGACAACCGAACCCATTTCCTCGCCGCGTGAGGTGGAGACGATGACGAAGTCTCCAGCTTGCAGATCGTCAATAGCTGTGGCATCAAAGTGATAAAGCTTCCCAACGGGTTGAAACCGAATTGCAGCAATCCGCTGCGTGGCTATCTTTTCCATTTGACCTCTCTCAATTAATCGCTACCAACTAAGTTATTCAGCTGCATCCCTTATTGTGTATACCGGGGAGCAAGTTTATCTCTGTGGCTATGCGCAACAATCTTCAGTCCTCAACCTCGATCTTGATCCGGCCAGACGAATCCCCCTCGAGGCCGGGAAGGGTCTGCTCCAACTTTTCAACAAGTTCTACAAAGGCATGCGAAACCGCCGAATCAGGCTTCGCAATGACGATCGGTTTTCCTTCATCTCCACCCTGCCGCACCTCGGGATCCATCGGAATCTCAATCAGGAACGGCACCCCGCTCGCTTCGGCTAACTGCCTGCCACCGCCCTGGCCAAAAATGTCCATGCGAGTCCCATCGGCAAGCTCGAGATAGCTCATGTTCTCGACAACACCCAGTATCGGTACATTCATGCTGCGGAACATTTCCAGGCCTCGACGAGCGTCCTCCAGAGATACCTGTTGAGGCAGGGTCACAATGATCCCACCAGATAAGGTCAAGGTTTGCGCCAGGCTGAGTTGGGCATCACCGGTGCCGGGTGGAAGATCGACGATCAAGTAGTCGAGCTCACCCCACTCGACATCTGTGATGAACTGCCGGATCGCGCTATGCAGCATCGGACCACGCCAGATCAAAGGCTGGCCTGGAGGAACCATAAAGCCGATCGACATGATCTTTATATCATAGGCTTCGGCCGGGATGAGTTTCTCATTCTCCGGTTCAGGCATTGCTTCAACACCCATCATGGTCGGCACGTTCGGGCCATATATGTCGGCGTCCAATAATCCTACCCGCTTACCTTGCCGGGCGAGGGTCACAGCCAGATTGACTGCAACGGTTGATTTGCCAACGCCACCTTTACCTGAGGCTACCGCGATCGTCCTGCCGAAATGCCCCGGGGGTTGCCCGCCTGCTTTCGTATCCATATTCGTTTCGCTCATTTTTCTCTCTTTATTCGACGTGTGCCGTCGTCCCTACCGAAAGCTGGATCGATACTTCTTTAAAAGCGTCTTCGTACAAGGTCAGCAGCTCGGCGTCATCGCCTCGGAACCTGCGAATCGACTGTGTTGCACAGCTGGTGCAGCCGCGCAATGCCCTGTAGGAGTGGGTATGGCAGCTCAGACAGTTGCTCATTCGGATGATCATCAAGGTAAAAGCTAGATGCTCGACCGAGGCATCCGGCGCCAGGCAAACTCGATCGACGAGTTCCTGCCATAGGTGACCACGTAAATCACGCAGGTCTGGGGCGACACGCATGGGGAACAGAATTTCGGTGTCGCTTTGATACATTGTCAGTCGCAAGCGCGCGCCCGAACTGGGCTCGCTTGCGTTTACTCCTTCCGCCTAGCTGCTTTAGCGGCTTCTTTTTCAGCCCGCTCCTGCTCCTCGCGCTGATAATTATGAGGCCGAATCTGAGCGTAGTACGAAACGGGCTTGCTCAACCGCTCCTTGTTGAAAATATGATGCTGGAAGCGATCGTAGGATGCGAGTTCATAATCATGATCCATCTTGATCGCGTCGAACGGACAGTATTCTGCACACAGTCCGCAGTTCATGCAGATGTCGATATCGATAAAGAAATCGGTCGGCTCCGGTACGGGTCTCCCGGTTTCCGGGTCGTTCGAACGCACGATCCAGATGCATTGTGGTGGGCAGACCTTGGCGCAGATGCCGCATGAGGTGCAGCGATCCTGATGCGTTCCATCCTCGTTCTCTTCGTATAGCAGGAACGGGATGTAGCGGAATTCCTCCGGAACGGGAAGCTTCTCCTCGGGATACTGGACCGTGAAAACACCGCGTGCCTTAGGGCCTTGTCGCTGTTCGAGCGCCTGCTCGTTGTAGTAGCGACCCCGGCCAAGCCAGCGGATATCATCGATGTAGGTACCGATGAAATGCTTCAGTGTTACACCCAGCCCCTTGATTAGACCCATTCCGAACATTTACTGCTCCGATCGGCTCTCAACCTGTTCCACCAGGACAATTAGCGGTCTGTCTCTCCCAGAACGATGTCAATCGATCCGAGGATCGCCACCACATCAGCGATCTTTTGCCCGATACACATCTGCTCCATTCCAGTCAGATTGATAAAGGATGGTGCACGGACATGGTAACGCCATGGATTCGGCTTGCCGTCTGATACGACGTAATAACCCAGCTCGCCCTTCGGGTTTTCAACTCGCCCGTAAGATTCTCCGGCCGGGACACGTACCTGATATTGAGGTTTTCCAGTCTGGTACTCACCGCCCGGAATATCGCGCACAGCCTGCTGCACGATGCGCAGGCTTTGACGGATCTCGTCAATCCGCACCAGGTAGCGATCGTATACGTCACCGTTGGGGCGGACCGCTACGTCGAAATCAAAGCGATCGTAGATCGAATAGGGGTCGGCTTTCCGTACATCATATGCCACACCCGATGCACGCAGGACCGGGCCCGCAGCAGAGTAGTCAATCGCCTGCTCCGCCGTAAGGACGCCTACCCCTTCCCCACGTGTCCGAACGATCTCATTCCCCGTCAGGTATACATCAAGCTCATCGACTTTAGCCGGTAAGCGGTTGTTGACGATCTCCTTGATTTTCTGCAGAGCATCGTCCGATAGATCGCGCGCCAACCCTCCAAAGCGGAAGTAGTTGCACATCATACGCGAGCCTGAAACCGCTTCGAAGACATCCAGGATCAGTTCGCGCTCGTTGATGACATAAAGTGCGGGAGTGAAGAAAGCGCCCAGGTCATTCAGCAAGAATCCGATCGCCCACAGGTGGTTCACAATACGGGTGAGCTCGGCCATGATGATACGGATGTACTCGGCCCGTTCCGGGGGTTGTATCCCCATTAACTTCTCTACCGCCAACGCATAACCGAAGTTGTTGCTCATGGAGCAAATGTAGTCCAGGCGGTCTGTGAATGGCATGTTCATCAGAAATGTGTTGCGCTCGCCGATCTTCTCATGGTTGCGGTGCAGGTATCCCATCACCGGTTTCAAGCTTGTGATCGTCTCGCCATCGAGAGTGACTACCATGCGGAAGACACCATGCGTTGAGGGGTGCTGTGGGCCGAGGTTTACGACAACTTCCTCACCCAGCTCGTCCTCACGGCCATTGCCATTGCCGGATCGGATTTGCTCACTCGCTTCCAGCGCTGCGTACAGGGATTGTTCGCCTTCTGGTACCCAGCCCTCCGGGGTGAATTCGTCCGGATAGCTGACATTCTTCCCGAAAGCTTTTTTATCCTCGACCCGATAAACATTTCCCTCGGGCCAGCGGTTCTTAAACGGCTTCCTCTCTTCCTCGAAGTAAGCTTCCCGCCAGTCTTTACGGAGCGGATGCCCTTCAAACCCTTCCCAGAGCAGAATCCTCCGTAAGTCCGGGTGTCCAGTAAATCGAATACCCAACAAATCCCAGGCCTCGCGCTCCTGAAAATCCGCACCCGGATAAATCGGGACGAGCGATGGAACGACCGGTTCTGCGCGCGGCACCTGAACTTTGAACACAGCCGCGGGTCCACCGCTTGTGCGGTAGGCGTGGTAGACAACTTCCAATTTTTCGTCGGGGAGGTAATCGACCCCGGTGACAGAAGAAAGATAGTCGTAACCTAGTTCTTCTTTTAGGGTCCGAGCAAACTCGATCAGGTTCTCGGGCTTGACCAAGTATCCTTCGTACGCCTGGCGGTCGTCCATGGATACTTGATCCTTGAAGCGGGCCACGATCGGATCTTCAGCCTTCGTCTTTGTTTCTTCTGTCATGTTGATCTCGACCTATCCGTTAGCGCTTAACTCTCGGTTTCAACACCGGTTTCATTTGCAGCCTGTTGGGCTTTTGCCTGAAGTTCGGCAAAGCGCGGGAAGTCGCGCGGGTCAATCAAATCCGGTCCCAGGACCGGGATCGGGATCGGTTCACTCGCAACGTCGTTATACCAGCGGACTGACTTGATCGATTGCCGATCAATCTTCTTCTGGAGCGTGATCAAACCATGCAGAAGCGCTTGCGGTGTTGGGGGACAACCAGGGACATAGACATCGACCGGGATGAATTTATCCACGCCGGAGACTACGTTGTAGCCTTCCTTGAAAGGCCCACCACCAGATGCACATGCACCCATAGCGAGGACATACTTCGGCTCAGGCATCTGGTTATACAGGCGAACGATCTGCGGAATCATCTTCTTTGTAACGGTGCCCGAGACAATCATCAAATCCGATTGTCGTGGACTGGGCCGCATAACTTCCATCCCGAAACGGGAGAAGTCGTAGCGGCTCGCAGCAACACATATCATCTCGATCGCACAGCAAGCCAGACCGAACATCATCGGCCAGACAGAATTCCTGCGACCCCAGTTATAAATTTTATCGATGGAGGTGACACTCACCTGCCCTTGCAGCTCGGGGGGAACCTCGTATTCCGGGTTGTTGATTTCATCCGCCATCCACACCTCCGCGAGAAGGGGCCGGGCTGATCAGCAGCGCCGGGCCCCATACCCTTCGCCGAATTATACTTGCCGAGAGGGTCGTGTCAAGATAGGTCGATTAATCGGGTCTTGTTTGGCCCAAATACCCTCGGCGGTCAGCTCAAGTTTTGCCTCATCCAGGGGTATCCAAAATTGAGCTTGATTGACAGGGGGTTTTAATGTTGATAAACTAGGTCCGCTTAAGTTAATTACAGATCTCTAGCCCTGGAGGTAGAGCATTGTGATGGTGTCGACCGAAGTAAACCCAGAAGTTCAGGCGACCGTTATCAACCTGACGGAAGCTGCAGAAGCCCGGGTGGAACGACTGATGCAGGAAAAGGACCTGCAGGGACATGCGCTGCGGGTCTTCGTATCCGGAGGGGGCTGCTCAGGCTACCAATATGGCATGGCTTTCGAGCCCGAACCGCGTGAGGACGACGTCCATATTCCCTTCGAAAAGGTCAGCGTCGTCATCGACCCAATGTCGTACGGGTACCTGGTTGGAGCTACGATCGATTACGTCGATGACCTGATGGGCGGTGGGTTCAGCATCAAGAACCCGAATGCCGTCTCAACCTGCGGCTGCGGTCATTCATTCCGTACCGAAGGCACGGCGGACAGCGAGAGCATGGCTCACGATGGCAGCTGTGGTTGCCACTGATCACGGCCTGCACATCGTAGCCAAAGTTATCTCGAGATTCGTACGCAGGTCGGCACCCGGCCTGCGTATTTCTTAAGGATATCATCACGATGCAGCGCTATTTCACCCGGCAAGAAGCGAATGACCTTCTCCCCGTTCTCAAGCCCCTGATCAAAGCTATGTTTCACGCGCGTGATGAACTGCTAACCCTGCAGCCGGAACTTCAGGAGACGCTCGAAAAAGCCATCAACAATGGGAACAGCCATGTCTCCCGTTCTGCTCTGGATGCGATGGGCCGTTTAAAAGATGCAGTTGCAAAGGTCCATTCATTCGGGGTCGAGGTAAAGGACGTCAACCGCGGCTTGATTGATTTCCCTTCGCTGCGGAACGGTGAAATCGTCTATCTCTGCTGGATTTTCGGCGAAGAGCAGGTCGGTTTCTGGCACACGCTGGAAGCTGGCTTTGCCGGGCGGCAGCCGCTTACGGATTAACTTGCTATCTGCCTCGTAAAAACGAAACAACCGTCCCAAACAACCCCAGAACAAGCAACCCGAGGATCGCGACTACCGGTGGAAAACTACCGCCCCTGCCTTGGTCAAGGACTGTGATCGTTGGGCGTACAACCGGATCAGCCGGGGTAAAGGTTGGCAGCCGGGTGGCCTGCAGTTCACCAATGTTGAACTGGGCGGCAAAAGTCGGGTCAATTGTAGCGGTTACGCGTGGGGTTGGGGTTGGTGGAGGTTCAACGATTGGGAGCAAGCGCTGCCCTGCCTCCAGGATGACATTCGGGGCATAGACCCAGGCCACATTCCCCTGTACGCCTGCATAGAAAATTTGAATCCACTCCCCTCCTGGTGACCGCCCCAGCGCCGGTGCTTCCTGACCCGAGATCAATACTCCGATCTTCTCGTAATCCAGGCTTGGTCCCAACCGGACGTTCACCTGTTCTGGCACAATGATCCTGGGACCATTTGGTGTGCCTGCAGGGGTCGCTTGAAGCGCCGGCTGAGCTGCAGAAGCAGCCGATGTGAACAGCAGGATCGAGATTGGGATAAACAGCAGCACCAATATGGAAAACGTCTTCACACTGACTCCATTGTCGTGAAAATTCGGCCGCATTATACTACACGGGTCTTTTCACAAATTCGAGGATGATCATATGCCCAAAGCAACGATGGAAGAAAAAACCTTTCATGGACCGGTAGCGCCGGATGATTTCGCACGTGCATTGGTTGCTGAGTTCGATCAAGGGAATTTGACCGTCCGGCAGTTGGGACAAGGCGCGGCGAAAGTGGTTCAAATCGCAAGCGCACCGAATTCGGCTTCCGGAGGTAAAACTGCAATCACAATCCAGCTGACGGAAGTTGAGGATGGGGTTCATGTACGGGTTGGTCAGCAGGACTGGTTCGGCGTCGCCGCCAGCTTGGGACTCACCGCGCTCAGCGCGCTGCGGCGTCCAGCGCTTCTGCTCAGCAGGCTTGATGACCTGGCACAGGATATTGCTTCCCTTCAGCTAACAACTCGAATCTGGCAGACAATCGCCAGCACAGCAGAAGCCCTGGGTGTTTCACAGGAGCTTTCTGAACGTCTGCGCAGGTTAACCTGCCCATACTGCCACACGGCGAACCCGGTCGGTGCGCCCAGCTGTGTCGCTTGCGGTGCTCCATTGGGACCCGATCAGCCAAGATCCTGTCCCGAGTGCGGCTATATCGTCGATGCCGGCACGCAGGTCTGCCCCCGGTGTTCCGCGGCAATTGGATAAGCTCATCAAACTGGCCATAATGGAAAAAAAAGACCTCTCCACGGTTGGGAGAGGTTTGTTCATTAGGCCAGGCTCAGGCCGCCGCTGGCGTTCCATTGGCAATCTGTGCCCCGCGCCCCATGGCTTCCAGGTTCAAATCGAGCAGGTTGCGCCTATGCTCAGGAATGTGGGATTTTAACGCTTCACCGATCTGCTTGATGCTCAGCGTGCCCAAACGCTCCATCAACGCTCCCAGCAGGACTAGATTGGCCAGGCGTTTCTCACCCAGTTCTTCCGCAATATCGTTAGCCGGCACCAAGATTACCTGGATGTCTTCCCTGCTCGGGATGCGGTCAACGAGTGAGGTATTTACGACGAGAATGCCACCGCTTTGTATGAGGTCTTCGTATTTTTCAAGCGAGGGGATATTCATTACGATGGCGGCCGAAGGATTCTTGACGACCGGAGATCCAATTTCCTGATCGGATAGAATTACGGTGCAGTGAGCGGTTCCACCACGCATTTCGGGTCCGTAAGAAGGGATCCAGGTTACTTCGAGGTCATTTTCAAGCGCCGTGTAAGCCAGCAATTGTCCGGCGAAAAGCGCTCCCTGACCACCGAAACCGGAGATGATGATCTCCGTCTGCATGTGACCTCCTAATTCTCAGACTTTCCCGTCGAGCGCCGGGTGGATGCGATAGTCACCAAGCGGGAAGGCGGGGATCATATGCTCCTCGATCCAAGTCAGCGCAGCCTCTGCGGTCACGCCCCAGTTCGTTGGGCAGCTCGAGAGAAGCTCGACCATGCTGAATCCCAGCCCCTGCCGCTGCACTTCAAAAGCCTGCCGGATGGCCTTCTTGGAGCGCCGAATGTTCGCGACATCATGCAAGCTGCGGCGTACGATGTAGGCTGCTCCATCAAGCTGTGAGAGAATCTCACACATCTTGAGCGGAAAGCCATGCACTTCGATATCGCGGCCATTGGGCGTTGAGGTCGTACGCTGCCCTGGCAAAGTCGTCGGTGCCATCTGTCCGCCGGTCATGCCATAAATCGCATTGTTGATAAAGATAACGGTGATGTTCTCTCCCCGGCCGGCTGCATGCAGGATCTCGGCTGCGCCGATTGAAGCCAGGTCACCGTCGCCCTGATACGTAAAGACGAGAAGATCGGGGCTGACCCGCTTCAAGCCGGTCGCCATTGCCGGTGCACGTCCATGCGCCGCCTCGGCGAAATCCATGTTGAAGTAGTTATAGGCAAACACCGCACACCCTACGGGTGCCACACCGATGGTTTTCTCACGCATTCCCATCTCATCGATTACTTCTGCCACCAGCCTGTGTGCGGTGCCATGGGTACAACCCGGGCAATAATGTGTCCCGATCGGTGTAAGACTGCCGGGTTTCGCGTAGATTAGAGATTCCACCATGTTGGTCTCGGTCATATCTGTCTCTGTCATTCTGCTACTACCCTCCGGAGATTCACCCGATCTTTCCGTATGCTTCCGCAATCTGCTCAAACACCTCGTCAGGCAGGGGTACAACTCCACCCATCCGTCCGTAGAATTCGATCGGAATACGCCCTTCGATCGCCAGGCGCACGTCATCAACCATCTGTCCGCCGTTCATCTCGACCACCAAGATGCGTTTTACATTCTGGGCAGCTTCGACAATCGCCGCCGAAGGAAATGGATAGAGGGAGATAGGCCGGAAGAGCCCCACCTTCATGCCCTGCTCCCGTGCCATCTTGACCGAAGATTGGGCGATTCGCCCGGCTGTTCCGAACGCAACAACCAACAGCTCGGCGTCATCGACATCGGATGTCCGCCAGCGGAGTTCCTGTGCTTCGATCAGGCGCTGTTTCTCCATCAGTTTCAAGTTGAAGACTTCTTCTTCGTTGGGATCGATATAAATCGAGGAGATGATGTTCGGCTCGCGGCCCGCAGCCCCAGTTAAAGCCCACTCGGGGCGATCTTTCTGCTTGCGGACCGGCCTCATTTCAGGCAGCTGTGCCGGCTCCATCATCTGGCCCAGGCTGCCATCTGCCAACACGATCACGATCGTTCGGTATTTTTCCGCCAGGTCAAAAGCTTCAATCGTCAGATCGATCAACTCCTGAACCGTCGCTGGAGCGAGCACGATTGGCCGGTAATCACCATGTCCGCCGCCTTTTACGATCTGGTTGTAATCACCTTGCGAAGGCGCAATGTTGCCCAGGCCCGGTCCCCCGCGCATGATGTCAACCAGCACCACGGGAACTTCCGAGCCGGCGATGTATGAAAGCCCTTCCATCATCAAGCTCACGCCAGGGCTGGAGGAGGATGACATCACCCGAACTCCAGCACACGCTGCCCCATAAACCATGTTTATCGCCGCAACTTCGCTCTCAGCCTGCAGAAAGATTCGACCGAGTTCGGGCATGCGCGCGGACATGTGTTCCAGCGCTTCAGTTTGAGGGGTGATGGGATAGCCGAAGTACGCCTCACAGCCAGCACGGATGGCTGCCTCAGCGAACGCGACATTCCCTTTTAGAAGTTCCTTTGGCAAGCTCAACCTCCTAGGCAGCGACGTGGGCGGCCTTGCCCGCTGGAACCCAGCGGTAAACTGTGATGGCTGCATCCGGGCAGATGACGGCACAGATCGCGCAACCGGTGCAAACCTTCTGTGGATCCACAAGTACGGCGGGGTGGTATCCGGTAGGGGTGAAGTGATCCATCGCCATCTGAATCAGATCCTTCGGGCAGACGGTCGTGCATAACTCACAGCCCTTACATAAACCCTCGTTGATAATTATCCTACCTTTGGCCATACGACCCTCCTCTATACTTCAAAAAGATACCGCCCCAACCTGTTCCTCTCCAGTGCAGACCGTCATAGTCAAGGTCGTCAAACATCCTATTTCGGAGAAGTCTACTCCAGATCAAAAGACAGGCTTTTCTCCAAGCATCGTGAGTCTATACCTAAGACAAGTCCGAGCCAACTGCAGGAAAAGGATTCGGCCCAGATTGCTTACTCGAGATACGAATGGAGGATGGTTTCAGGAAGTCGGGGGGTTGAAGAAGTTATAGGCTGCACGTGAAAGATCTGCTACGAGCGCCGACGTCGGATCCCAGACCATCTCGACTTGATTCCAGAGGAAGACCGATATGACGTAGTCGCCTCCGGGGGAAAAGACAATTCCAGTATCGCCAATCATATCGAGCGGAGAGCTACGCCAACCATGCTTATGTGCAACCCTGGTTCCATCGGGCACCCCAGCTTTTAATAGGGCACCTAGAATGTTCTCCGAGAGGAGTTGAAGCATACGGTCACATTCCTGCGGCGTGATATCTTCCGGGAATACCGCCAGGAGCGTCCCGCCGCCGCTGGCGCATTCGTAGATATCACCTAACAGCATACCGATGTCAGACGGTGTTGTCTGAGTATATGGATCAGGATCCGTGTTAATGTCGGAGCGCTGGTTGGCAGGCGTCCGGTAAACCTTCAGAAGTGGCGCACCGGGGAAGTAATACCCTGAGATAAAAGTATTCTCGAGCCCAAGCTCCTGCAGCATCTCCGTCACCATCAGCGGGCCCCGAATGTCACCCAGACGCTCCATCAACCAGTCAGAGGGATCATTACCCGAGACCGCCATCATCTCTTCCAGCCAGCGCTGAGCTTCAGGATCAATCGGTTCTTGTTCGTAGCGGAAAAAGGCAGTCATAATGCTGATCTTGTTGATCGATGCCGCAGAAAAAGCGATATCAGGCTGAGTTGAAATATCTTCCCCATCCAGAACTGCAAAATGTATCTTTTCTCCGGTGCGCAGATCTTTCAGGTACAGGTCAACCAGCCCTGTAAAACCGGCGACCTCGATATTCTGCTTCAGTAAAACCTCGAGCGTAGCCATAGTCGGCCGCGGAGCAGTTTCTTCGACAATTGGAAGGTTTACCTGGCGTTGGTCGGGTGATTGCAGCACTGCCACGATCAGCTGCTCTGCCCGAGACACATCCAGGACCCGCCCCGGAGATCCCGGGTCGAAAAACGGCTGCCCAGGTCGTGGCTCGGCTGGATCAGGGGGCTGATCATAGCGAGCGGCGATCTCGCGCAGCACACTTTCTAATTGCTGTGCTGAGTACTCAAAGCGCAGTGGTACCTCAGTTGCTTTGCCCGGACGGTTCCACAGGAAATCCCAGAAGCCGGTCCAGAAGGAGGTACCCGTGCGTTCGAATTCAGCCGCGGCCAGCATGAAATCAGTATCCAGACGATAACCAATATTGGCCGGCAGCAGCAGAATGCGCTGATCATCATAGAAAAGCTCAACCGGGCTGCTGTAAACCTGGAGCAGTCGCTCGAGCGCTTCGGGTTGGTTTAAGCCCCCAACGGGAATGCCGGCGATTTCAAGCTGACCGGGGAGACGCGATCGCTGGCGGCTGTACGAGAGCAGTTCATAGAAGAAAAGGCTGCCTGCCAGAAGTAGCAGGACAATTGATGCCCAGCGTTGAAAATTGATTCCGTTCCGCCGCATTCGGCCTCCGAAGACGGCAGTATAACATATCGGGTCAGTCCGATTTCAGTCTTTTAAATAAATATTCATCAAGCGAAATATGTCGAAATAATGGCTATACGAATTGCCCGAGTGGTATGGTGAGCCCATTCGCCATCGCATGTGCACCCCAGGCGGGCCAGATCGATCCTCTTCGTTCGACAAGCCAACCGGCCAACAACCCAAACCCGAGTATGCTGACAATACCAGGTAAGCCTTGAGCCAGATGCGACGGCTGTAATGTAAACAAGGTTGCCTGGATCAGAATGGCCTTCCACGCGCCCAGGTGCGCCCTCAGCCCACGCCCCAGGTATCCTCGAAAGAAGGTTTCTTCCAGGAACGGGATCCAGGCCAGGGCAGAGACCCATGTCCACAGGGAAGAGTTTCCAGGGGATAAACCAAGAAAGGCGGAGTTAAACAGCAGGCTCGCCCCCCGCCAGATACCCCCAGCCACAGCTCCCCAACCCAGATCGAGCAGCAAGTTCCGGCACTCAAATCCAAGAACCTGAGGTCTCTGGCCGGTTACTGCCAGCGCTAGCTAGGGAACGAGCAGCAGGGTTGCACGCTGGATCGTGCTACCATTGGGGATCTCGCTCCAACGTCCCGTCACGGCAAGAAGATCGATTAGAACGATCGCAATGAACCCTGGGGCGATTGCCTTGAAGGGCACGATAAGCACGTTGATTTGTGCGTGCTCGGCTTCGTTCACAGGCAGCATAAATCCATATTGCGAACCTAATCTGGTGGCAGTCCATCCAACTGTGCCTGAAGCTTGGAAGCCGTCGCCTCGTACTCAATCAATCGATCTCGCTCCTTCTGGATGACCTCTTCCGGCGCCCTCTTCGCGAAAGGCCCTGCGAGCAGATCCTGCAGCCTCTGGATTTGACTGTGAGCCTCCTCCAGCTGAGCCCGTAACCGCTGCGCCTCTTCCTGAACGTCAAGCAAACCCTGAAGAGGAAGGTAAATTTCAATTCCATGTGCCACTGCAGGAATGGAATCAGCGGGGGTTTCATCGATGCTGCTTTGGATAAATAAGTTTTCAGGATCGATCCCTGCCAGAACGCATAATGATGCTTCCAATTCCTTAAAGGTTGGAACTTCCTCCCCGGCCGAAATCCAAGCTGCAATCTTCCGTCTGGCATCCACGCCTTTTTCAACGCGCATGTTGCGAATCGTTGATACGACTTCCCTGAATTTCTCGAAGCTGTCCAACGCAGATCGATCCACCAGAATTTCATCATCCAACTCAGGCCAGCGGGCAATCATCAAGGCAGCTTCCCAACCCCCCTCGGGTTCAAATCCAGCCGGATGACTGCTGCATGCACCGCGTAGATGGCCCCACAGCTCCTCTGTAACAAAGGGGATGAACGGATGCAGCATCCTCAGGCAGGCATCGAAAACATCAACCAGGATTGAGGCGGTCAACCACGATCGGTCGGTGCCCTCGTTCATCTGCAGCTTGGCGATCTCGAGGTACCAGTCGGCAAACTCGGTCCAGAAGAATTCGTAAAGTTGGCGGCCGGCTTCTCCGTATTGGTAATTGGCAAACAACCGATCCACATCCTGAATGACCTGAGAAAGTCGGAGGCGGATCCATCGATCTGCCAGTGTCGGGTCCGGTTGCCCCTCCGCTGCGGCTGGTATGCTTTCAAGTGAACCGAGAATCAGGCGGCCGGCGTTCCACAGTTTGTTGCCAAAATTGCGATTAGCCTCCAGCCGATCAAGATCGAGCTTCGAGTCCTGCCCTGGAGTCGATCCGGTCAGCATCGTAAAACGCAGTGCGTCGGCTCCGAAGTTTTCAATAAAGGAGATTGGATCAACGACGTTACCATGACTCTTGCTCATCTTCATCCCCGAATCGACTCTCACAAGCCCATGCAGGTAGACGAATCTGAACGGGACCTGTCCCGTGAACTCGAGCCCGAGCATAATCATGCGCGCCACCCAGAAGAAGAGGATGTCATAGCCAGTCTCCATCATCGTCGTCGGGTAGAAGTACTCCAGGTCTTCGGTCTCCTCTGGCCAACCGAGGGTCGAGAAAGGCCAGAGGCCCGACGAGAACCACGTATCGAGGACATCGGGATCCTGTTCGATGAGCTGAGATCCACAATGCCCGCAGCGATCGGGATCCTCCCTGACCACGGTAATCTCGCCGCACTTCTGGCAGTGCCAGGCTGGAATTCGGTGTCCCCACCAGAGCTGGCGTGAGATGCACCAATCACGAATGTTCTCGAGCCAGTTGTAGTAAACCTTCTCGAAGCGCTCAGGAATGATCTTAATCTGACCATCCTGGACCGCCCGGAGAGCGGGCTCGGCCAGTGATTGCATGCGAACAAACCACTGGGTCGAGATCATCGGCTCGATGATCTCGCCGCCGCGCTGGCTGCGAGGAACCTGCATGGTGTATGGCTCCTTACGCAGTGTCAGGCCTCTGTCGGCCATATCCCGCCAGATACGCTCCCGGCATTCAAATCGATCCAGGCCGGCATACGGACCAGCCTCTTCATTCATCGTAGCGTCCGGGTTGAGAATATTGATCACGGGCAGCTCGTGGTTCTGGCCGATTTCATAGTCAGCCAGATCATGGCCGGGTGTAATCTTCAATGCTCCCGTCCCGAACTCCCGATCCACATACTCGTCTGCAATCACTGGAATAGGCCGATCGAGGATCGGCACCAAACAGGTTTTGCCGATAAAACGACGGTAGCGCTCATCGTCCGGATGTACCGCAACGGCGGTATCCCCAAGGATTGTCTCCGGCCGGGTCGTGGCCACGGGGATGTAGTCCTCTGAGCCCTCGATTGGGTATTTGAAGAAGTAGAGCACCCCCTGCTCCTGTGAGTACTCGACCTCCAGATCGCTGACAGCAGTTCTCAATCCAGGTGACCAGTTGATCAGGTAGGACCCACGGTAGATAAGCCCTTTTTCATACAACCTCACAAAAGCTTCGCGGACGGCCTGGGACAAGCCTGCATCCAATGTGAAGCGCTCTCTTGTCCAATCGCACGACGCTCCCAAGCGGCGCAGCTGGTCGGTGATCGTACCTCCGTACTTTTCTTTCCAGGCCCAGGTCTGTTCCACAAAAGCCTCACGCCCGAGCTCCTCACGCGTCACCTCTTCCGTCCGCAGCAGGTACTTCTCCACCTGCAGCTGGGTCGCGATGCCGGCATGGTCGGTGCCTGGCAACCAGAGGGTTGGCCGCCCATTCATGCGACTATGCCGGATCATCATGTCCTCTGTTGAGACGAACATCGCATGCCCGAGATGGAGCTCACCGGTTACATTCGGTGGCGGCATCGAGATGACGTAGGGTTTCTTTTCAGGATCGACTTCGGGTGTGAAGAAACCGCTCGATTCCCACCAGTGGTACAAACGGGGCTCGACTTCTCGAAAATCGTAGGTTTTGGGCAGCTTGTATGCAGTCATCGTTTTCGGTACCTCCAGCATTCTGGTACTCGTCGGTTGAACATCCTCGCGAGCCTTGATTAAACAAAAAACCTTCGCCCATGAGGACGAAGGACGTAACCTCCGCGGTACCACCTCAATTCACCACGCATGTGGCGCTCTCTGCCACCGACCATCATCGGGGCTTCGCTGTAACGGGCTCACCCGCGTCGCTCTACTCCACCCATGATCGGGGTTTCTTCGACGAGGCGCACCGGACGACATTCGGCTGCTGCAGCTGCGGGGGCTCTCAACCTGCGGCCACGCCTTCTCTGTCAGTGCGTGGCAGCTTACTCCTCCCGGTGATAAACGCCTGCTGTTATTTAATTGAGTTGATTATAGCAAGGTTCGCAGGTCTGGGTCAATCCTACGGTGGAGCGATCACCCCTACGCATCATGTGTTTCTTCTTCTGCATCTTCCCCTTCAGCAAGGTCGGCCCTGTCAGCCTGGCGGATTGGGAATTCCATCCGGAAAGTGCTCCCCTCGCCCAGCTTACTTTCCACGCTAACCTTCCCTCCATGCTGTTGCACGATCGATTTAACAATCGCCAACCCCAACCCGGAGCCCTTGATCGTGAGCGTTTCCCGTCGCCTGGCACGGTAGAATTTTTCAAACAAACGTGCTTGATCGGTAGGGGCAATTCCAAGCCCGGTATCTGCGACCTCGAGATACTGCACTCCGTCCTGCTGGCGTGCTCGCAGCACGACTTTGCCGTGGGCATTCGTATACTTGAGGGCATTGTCAACCAGATTGGCAATGCTCTGCCGGATCATGGTTGAATCAACCTCGACCGGCTGCATGTCCTGCGCGACCTCGACCGTAAGATCAATTTGCTTGTTCACCGCCTGCGGCCGGTATGCCGTAAGGACTGCGTCGATGAGCGAATTTATGGGCACGATCTCCAGGTCCAGGCCGACGCCAGCTTCGATCCTCCCCAGGTCAAGCAAGTTCTCGATCAGGTTCCCCATTTGATCGGCGCTGGTAAGGATCTTGCTAACAAACTCTTTCTGCTGTTCATTCATCGCACCGACCATGGAAAGCATCGTCGCATAACCGCGCATTAACGTAAGCGGGGCTCGTAAGTCATGGCTGACAGTGGATACAAACTCTGACTTTAGCGTATCGAGCTTCTTATAATGCGTAATGTCCCAGAGCACGCACACCCTTCCGGCAGCTCCGGCCTGATCGGGATCGATCTCCGAGATCGACGCAAAAAGCACAGGTCCTTTAGGCAGGTGGATCTCCGCGCTGCGGGCGTCTGGACCCGGTTCAAAGAGCAGCTTCCGCAGATCAGCCGGTGAGAGCACCTCATCCGCAGGTTGACCCAACGCCTCGTCACTGCTGACATTCAATACAACCTCCGCCGCCGGATTAGCGAGTGAAATCCGGTTCTCGCGGTCGATCAGGATCACCGCATCCGGTGTCGTCTCCAGGACAGCGGTCAGGCGGGTACGTTCCTGTTCGGCACGGTGGTAGAGGCGTGCGTTCGACACCGCTACACCCAACTGCGCAGCGAGGATTGAGAGCAGCCGCAGTTCGTCGCTTGAAAAAATATGGGGATAGCGATAGCCGAGCCAGAGAGCGCCAACAAAGGTGTCTTCATGGCGTAGAGGAACTGCAGTCATGGATTCCAGCGGTCGGCTGAGCGAATCGATTTCAAGGACTGCTCGAGCCCTGGCCGGATTTTCAAGCGTGAAGCGGCCTTTGGTACTGCTCAGCCCCAGCACTTGTCGGTCGAGAGCACCCCAATTTCCTGGATCTTCACCGGCACTGTAAACCTCAACCTGCCCATTGTCGCGTTCACGTGTCGCAAGGGCCAAACGGACCAGGTCGGCGTGCGTGATCTCACGCAAGCCATGCAAGATCGGAGGCATGGAGATCGCCAGATCAAAACTCCGGCTAACCTGTTGACTTGCGGTAAGAAGCAGTCCCATCTCTTCCAGGCGGGCTTTCAGACGGCGGCGCATTCTTTCAAAAGATCCTGCCAGGCGGCCAATTTCGTCCTCCCCCTCGCCCTGCACGGGCTGGGCGAGGTTTCCACGGGCAATCGATTGCGCAGCGGCTGCCATCTGCCGCAAGGGTCGGGTAAGGCGGCGGCTGATCAAATACACCGTTAGCAGGGCGAGACTGCCGACCGCGGCCACCACCCCCACCAGATTGGCTGCAATGCGAAGAGCAGATTTCTGAACTTCGCGCTGCGGGACAATTGACCACACCCGCCAGGGATAACCGCGTACATCGGCCAGGTAGATCAAGCGTCGGGTGCCGTCCGGTGCGGTATCCGACACCACCTCCTGGGCAGAGGCGCTGCCGGCCTCAAACGATTGCAGAATCCGGTGAGGGTCACGGTCAATCAAGATTGTGCCAGCCAGATCTGTTACAAAGGTCTGGCCGGGGTCCACCCTGCGGATAATGTCAATGACCGGGAGAAGGTAGGGGTTCGTATCAAGGCTCGTGACACCCGCCACGACACCGAGCGGGGCTTGCTCTCCATCAGGCGCAGAAATTGGGAGAAGGAACGCAATCCGCACCGAGTAGGCATCACGCTCAGGCCGCAGAATAACCTCCTGCGGAATTCCCGCCAGGGCCGCATCCAGCCCGGCAGCGACTTCGAAGGGAGTACCCTCTCCAAGGACGCCTTCCGGTGGGTAGGTGGCCCGGATCGTCAGTTCGCCATCGTAAATCGCGATTGCCTCGAAGAAGCTGTACGCTCGCAGCAGCTGCTGCAACTCGGCACCGGCACTCTCCGGCTCGGAGACAAGCAAATCTCGAGCCTGATCGGCAAATTGCGCACCGATCGAACGACCGGTTTGAATAAAATAGGGAACCACGCCCGACGCCTGCTGGGCAGTCTGGATCATCTGGCGTTCCAGCAGCTCACGGGCGGACCGTTGTGCGAGCAGCCAATCACCAAGAATCATGATTGTGCTCGAAGCAAATCCCAGTAGCAGTAAAAGCGACAGCAGCCGAGCTGCGAGTGAACGGTTGTAAGGGCCGACGATCAATGCACCTGGCTGGTACCACGGGATGCGATCCGTCCTAACAAGCCAGAATAGCAACCCACCCGCCAAACTCAATTCGACCAGAGCTCCAAGCAGCGTGGGTTTAAGTAATGAGAAGGCAAAATCAAGGCGGTCATAGAATCCACCCCCGCTGTAGAGCATGATTTCCAGGCTGCGAAGCAGCCCGAGCAATGCGCCGCCGGCGAGGCTGGCGATCAATGGGTTGCGGCCTGCTTTTCCCGGCCACTCAATGTAGGTCTGCCTCAATAACCAGGTAACGGCAAGTGAAACGAGCGTAAAATGAAGCGGGGTGAGAATGCTGTGTGTTTCAAATGCGCCGCGGGTGAAGCCAGCCAGGAAGGCAATCGCGGCTGCCGGTAGTTCACCTAAAAGGCCACCTGCGAGGAGCCATGGGAGTGCTCCAAAGACTGAAAATACCGGTCCCCGCACTTCCGTCGGAACCCCGGGCATAACCAGGGGGGATGGAACCGGGAAACGGAGCACAAAGAGCTGGGCGGCAAGGGGAGCCGATAAGAGGAGCAGGAGGAAAACAGGCTGCCGGATCCAGTAGCGAACCTTGGCAGCCAATGGCCGATACCCGCCATTGAGTACCAGGATTAGAATGACGAATATAATTTCAAGCAAGAACAGCAGCACCCCGGATGAAGATAGGGGTAGTCCAAAGGATGGTCGGCTGCTGAATCCCCAGAAATCAATCGTCATACACAGTTCCTGCCGAAGCGATGGGAGCATTATAGCATCGCGTGGAAAGCCCACAAGCCTTCTTGCTTGTCCGTGCCCTTGCTTTATGTTAAACTCGCAGCAACCTATGGGATCATTTCACAGTAGGAGCTCTCAGGATGGCTGAGAAGGTCCTCATCATCGATGACGATATCGATACCTTGAAGCTCGTTGGCTTGATGCTTGAGCGACAGGGCTATGAGATCTCCGTCGCAAGCAACGGGACGATTGGACTCTCAAAGGCCGCCGAAGAACATCCGGAACTCATCCTGCTCGATGTCATGATGCCTGACCTCGATGGCTACGAGGTTACCCGTCGGCTGCGTGAAGACCCATCACTCGCGCATATCCCGATAATTATGTTCACGGCCAAGACGATGGTCGATGATAAGGTGGCCGGCTTCGAAGCTGGCGTTGATGATTACCTCACCAAACCCACTCATCCAGCCGAACTTACCGCACATGTGAAAGCAGTCCTCTCACGCTCAGCGCAGGCTCTCACAGTACCGCAGGAAAAAGCGCAGATCGTCGCCTTCCTCGGATCGAGGAGCGGCATCGGCACTTCCACCCTTGCCATCAACTTCGGATTCCTGACCCAGGAGGATGGCTTCGAAACGATCGTGGCCGAATTGAATCCTGGTCATGGATCCATGGGACTGGAATTGGACCTGCAGGACCCATCTGGCCTTTCCAACCTGCTTTCGCGCGCATTGAAAGACATCCATCTTCGGTCCGTGGAGACTGAACTCGTCGAACAGCCAGGCGGTTTACGGCTACTGCTTGCTTCCTACCATCCCCGCGAGACGGAACTCGAACAAGCCGTACCCCAGATGGAAGCTGTTGTGAATAATCTTGCAAGCATGTGCAACCTGCTCGTTCTCGACCTGGGTTCGGGCATGAAGCCCTACTTGAAGCCTGTGCTTCAGCTTTGCGATCGCATCATCCTGGTCGTTGAACCGGTATACCCTTCCGATGCAATCGGGCGGGCGCTGCTGCAAGAGCTTGAAACGAGCGGCATCAACCGCCGGAAGGTTTTCCTCGCACTTGTCAACCGTGTTCGTACCTCGCTTCAAATCCCGTGGCGCCAGGTTGAAACTGATTTGGGGATCGAACTGGCCGGGATTGTTTCTCCCGCGCCCGAGCAGGCACATCAAGCCTCGCAAACCGGCAGCCCGCTGGTCATCTCCCAGCCCGAATCGCTCGTGAGCGATCAGATCCGCAAACTGGCAGAAAGCATTACGTCACACCTTCGATCCCCAGAAGGTTGATTGGGGACGTGGGCTCTCCTGCCTCGATCGAACTCATCCAGCGCAGTGTTGAACTTTTCCGGCATTCGAAGCATTCGATCGCCCTCACAGGAGCAGGAATCTCGACCCCTTCCGGCATTCCAGACTTCCGCTCACAAGGTTCAGGCTTGTGGACGAAATTTGACCCTTTCACCGTCGCCTCGCTTTCCGCATTTCGGTATCATCCCCTGGAGGTGCTCGAATGGGTGCGGCCGCTGGTTGGCAAGATCGTTTCGGCCGAACCTAACCCAGCCCATACCGCTCTGGCCCGCCTGGAGCAAGCGGGCCGCCTGGCCGGAGTCATCACCCAAAACATCGATGGTCTGCATCAGAAAGCCGGTTCAAAGTGCGTTTTCGAGATCCACGGCAATTTGCGGAGCGCTACTTGCACATCTTGCTACCGCAAGGCAGCCACGGATCAACTGATCCAACCGTTCGTTGAGTGTGGCAGCGTTCCTCACTGCCCGAGCTGTGGAGGATTGCTCAAACCGGACATCGTCCTGTTTGGAGAGCAGCTTCCCCACGATGTGGTCCAGGGTGCGGAGAAATTGTTGGAGGGCTGTGACCTGGTCTTGATTGCTGGTTCATCGCTCGAGGTCACCCCTGCCGCGTCAATGCCAATCAATGCCCTTAACCATGGAGCGAAATTGATCATCGTCAACAACGATCCGACCTACCTCGACGAAAGAGCTGACCTGACTTTCCACATGGATGTGATTGACGTCCTGCCGCGCCTCGCGGACGAGGTGCTCAATGGGTAGGGATCAACCCCCGGGATCCACCGGGATCGGAAACGGTTTGCTCAAGCGCTATGATCGGCTGCTCGAGATGACGCTCGATCTGGCCTCGACCTTTGACCTGGGCTCCCTGCTCAAGATCATTGTTAGTGCAGCAAAGGAGCTTACCGACAGCCAGGCAGCAGCTTTGCTGCTCTACGATCCCCAACGCAATCAGCTTTACTTCGAAGCAGCAACCGAACAGCTGCGTTCAGACGATACCTTCATTGCCATCCCGCTTGAGAACTCGATCGCCGGATGGATATTTCATAACCGGAAACCTCTCAGGCTGGACGACACTTCCAGCGACCCGCATTTCTTCCGTGAGGTCGACCTGGTAACTTCAGCCCGAGCGGCCTCGATCCTGGGAGCACCCCTACTGACAAAGGATAAAATTCTTGGAGTGATCGAAGCGGTGAACAAGCTGCAGGACTCTTTTGACGAGCATGACGAGCGCGTCCTGCAAGCCCTGGCAGCACAGGCCGCGATCGCTATTGAGAACTCGCGGCTCTTTAAACAGAGCGACCTGATCGCCGAGATGGTGCACGAACTCAGGACGCCGCTTTCAGCTCTCTCGGCTGCTGTTCACCTGCTCCAACGATCAGAGCTCGAAGAAGAGCAGCGGCGAAAAATCGGCCATACGATTTATGGCGAAGTTCAGCGGCTGAATGAAATGACCACGAATTTCCTCGAGCTATCGAGGCTCGAATCAGGCCGGGTTCACCTTGAACGAGAACCTATCTACCTCGAAGGCATGGTAAGAGAATGTATTGAGATCCTTCGCATTCAAGCCGAGGCGGAAAATATCGCCCTTGAAACAGATATTGACCGGGGCGTTCCAACGGTTTCCGGGGATCGAGGACAGCTCAAACGCTTACTGCTGAACCTGCTGACGAACGCGATAAAGTATACCGATAGCGGTGGTTGGGTGCGGGTTTCGATCCACTCGAGTGATGGAACCCTGCAATTGACGGTCGAGGACAATGGCCGAGGTATCCCGGCCGATAGCCTGCCGCATCTCTTCGACCGCTTCTATCGCGTGCCGGAACAGGAGACCCGCACTGCAGGCACCGGACTCGGATTAGCAATCGCCAACCGCATCGTCCAGGCTCATGGGGGGACAATCGAGGTTGAGAGCGTCCTTGGGAAGGGGACAAAGTTCATCGTGCTGCTGCCAAGCGGTGGCAGCGAAGAAGGCCTCTTTCACGGTTAACGCCGTCCAAACTGCCGCTCCAGTGCATCAACCGAGAGATGAATCAAGGTCGGCCGGCCGTGCGGACACGTACGTGGTGAGCGCGAAGCCTCCAGGTCCTGCAGCAGGCGGGCTTGTTCTTCCATCGAAAGGACCTGCCCCGCTTTGACGGCCGCAGTTTTGCATATTCGTGCAATCAAGCGTGCTTCCTGCTCGTTCTCGAACGGTGTCTCATCTTCTTCAAAACTTTCTACCAATGAACGCAGCGCCATTGCTGGATCCCGAACCTGGAGAACGGCAGGAATCGCCCGCACACGGTAGCTGCGGGTACCAAATTCCTCGACCTCAAAACCGAGAGCAGGCAGCAAATCCCACTGCTGTGCTAGCAATTCAGCCTGAGCAGGCGCCAGCTCAACCGTAACCGGTTCCAGTAATCGCTGAGAACTAAGTGCACCCCCAGTGTGGTCTGACATCATTTGATCAAAAAGGACTCGTTCGTGCGCCGCGTGTTGATCAATCAAGTACAAACCATCTGGCCCTTCTGCAACCAGATAGGAAGCGCCGATCTGTCCAACAGGACGTAGGAGTGGCACCGCGCCTGCAGGGAGCGCTGGTTGGAGCTGGATGTGATCCCGGTCATCCGGTTCACCCGAGCCAAATGAGCCTGCAAACTGCCAGGCTGTATCCGGCCCCCGCCCCTCTGGGAGCGCATGAGTATCAGACCAACGCAGGGCCATGCTGGGTGCAGGTGCCTGTCCAATCAATGCCGCCCGGACGGTCCGCTGCACAAGGGAGAAAATGCCGCGCGCATCCTGGAAACGCACCTCTGCTTTCGCCGGATGCACGTTGACATCTATTTCATCCGGAGGGATCTCCAGAAAAAGGACAACCAGCGGGTAGCGGCCCACCATGAGCAGCGTGTGGTAGGCTTGGGTTACTGCTGCAGCCAGGCTCGCGTCCTGCACCCAGCGGCCATTTACAAAGAATGTAATTTCACGTCGATTGCTACGCGTGATAGATGGTGGGCTGATGTATCCGTGCAGCGATGGACCAGCATGAGATAAATCAAGCGGCTCTATTTCGATCAAAGCTTTGCCGATTTCAAGCCCAAGGACCTGGATAATGACCTCGCGTGCATCTCCATTTCCACTTGTCTCGAGGGCCAGGCGACCGCTCTGCTCAAGACGGAATTGGATATGCGGATAAGCCATCGCGTAGCGGCTGACAAGAGTCGAGATCCAGCGCTTCTCAGTCGTTTCTGCCTTAAGGAATTTCCTGCGCGCCGGAACGTTGTAGAAAAGGTTCGAAACCTGGACCATTGTCCCAGCGGGAATTCCTAATCGTTCCACCTTCCCCTGCTCTCCACCGTCGACGTCGATGGCAGCACCGCCCTCTGAATTCTCGGCGCGGCTTTGAACCCGGAGTCGGGCGACGGCTCCGATCGAAGCTAATGCTTCGCCCCGGAATCCAAGCGTTTTGATGGCCGACAAATCTTCCGCCGTGCTCAGCTTTGATGTCGCAAAACGCGCAACGGCTAACGGCAAATCGGCTGACTCGATTCCGGCGCCGTTGTCGGAGATGTTGATGCAGCCAATTCCACCGCCCTCGGTTGAGATCAGGATGCGCGAAGCACCCGCATCGATGGCATTTTCAACGAGCTCTTTTACGACAGAGGCCGGCCGTTCTACGACCTCCCCGGCAGCTATGGCAGAACTTACCGATTCCGGTAGAACATGAATAGACAATCCAGCCTCCCTCTGCCGCAGATTATACATACCCGAAAGCTGGTTGACACCATAACCCCGCAGACTTTATACTGCCGCGCATGGATTGGCTGACGATCTTGATTCTGGTCTGCGTCTTCACATTTTCCTTCATGCTCTGGATGCGCACTGTCCCAAAGCGCCGTTTCGTTACGTTCCTGTTCTTGCTGCTTCCAATGGTGATCCTCACGATGCGCTGGGCTGCTTATCGAAAAAGCTGGGCAGAATGGCTGCTGAGTGCAGGAGCTGCAATGGTGCTGCTTTTGATCTGGTGGTTATCAATCGGCAGGAAGCTCCCCACTCCCAAAGACGGAACGGTGCGGGTCTGGACCAAGGATGATCCCTTCGAGTGAGCGTGCCGTCAATCCTCTTTCTTGACGTCGATGATACGCTTTACCCGCACTCTTGCGGCCTATGGGCAGCCGTGGGGGAGCGGATCCAATCCTATCTCGAGACTAGGGTCGGATTACCACCGTCCGAGAGCAAGGTGCTCCGCCTGCGATTTCTCGGGATGTACGGGACCACGCTGCGAGGGCTGCAAACGGAACTCGAGGTCGACACCGAGGATTACCTTGATTATGTCCACGATGTGCCCATCGATCAGCTGCTTAAGCCAAATCCCGATCTGCACGCAATGTTACAAGAAGTCCAGGGGAAGATCTACTATTTCACCAATGCCTACCGACCCTACACTGAACGAGTCCTGGACCGGCTTGGAATTCTAGACCTTGGTTTTGAGATCATCGATATTCGGGCACTGGATTTTGAGAACAAGCCGCTCCCAGGCGCCTACCGCCGGGCGCTAGCAATCGCTGGAGATCCTTCACCCGCTGGATGCGTGCTGGTCGATGATCGGCCTGCCAACCTGCTCCCAGCTGCTGAACTTGGGATGCAGACCGTGCTAGTCGGCCAGGGTCCTGAAGGATTCGAGAATGGCCATCACGTCATACCGCTCATCACGGATCTGCTTACCGCTGTACCAGGCCTGCGTGAGTTATAAGAGGGGTGCTTAGGATGGAAAGTGGTTGGTTGATCGTTTGTGGTGTCATCACCTTTGTCATACTCGTCAATGTCGGCCTTGCCCTGAGCGCACTGCGCGGGGCGAACAGCAACCAGGCGAATGCCTTCGACCGCGCTGTGCGCTATGTCCGCGATCCCTGGGCTGCCGAGGATCAGGCGCTATCTGAACTTCACCGCACTGTAGCTACGCTTGAGGAGGCTCGTGACCAAACCGTCGAAGACCAGTCCCGATAAGCTGTGCTCGCTTACGGATGCAGCCGGACTTATCCCTGAGTCTGGGTGCAAACTAGCATTCGGTGGTGTCACGCTCTACCGCCGGCCAATGGCATTTGCCCTTGAATTGCTTCGCGGCTTCAAGAACGATGCAGTGCCTGTCGATCTCGAACTGATTTGTTTTACAGCAGGCGTTGAAAGCGATATTTTAATCGGGGCCGGAATGACCGCTTCCATCCGCACCTGTTATTGCGGGCTGGAGATTTTCGGCCTGGCGCCCTTCTTCACTTCGGCTGTGGCCAATGGCTCACTGAGAATGATCGAGGAATCAGAGGCCAGTCTTGCCTTCGGATTTCGGGCCCAGATGGCCGGAGTTGGATTTATGCCTTCGACCGCCTGGCAGGGAACGGATTTGCTAAAGCTGCGGCCGGATGTCAAATCAATAACTGATCCTTACAGCGGAGAACTCCTGACCGCCTTTCCGGCGATAGCGCCTGATGTGGCCGTGATCCATGCTCTCAAGGCCGACTCTTCAGGAAATGCTGTCATCGGCGGGAACCAGGGGGTGGATCGCGAGCTTGCGCTTGTGTCCGAGGTCGTCATCGTTACGGCGGAGGAGATTGTAGACAGCCTGGACAAGGCGGACATCATCGGAATTGTTGTCGATGCAGTTGTCCCTGCCCCGCAAGGTGCCTGGCCGACCTCCTGTCATCCGCTGTATCCACTGGATGGTTATGCGTTGTTGGAATACATAGAATTGGCCGGTACCGAATCGTACGAGGCTCTGCTCGATCGCTGGCTGACAAGAAATACCGAATAGCTCAACATATTCACAGATTTCTTATATTCCTGTGATATCCTCACCTCGATTTCCAATTAAATCAGGTGAGGTATTCCATGCAGCATAAAACCAGAGTATGGGTTATTGGTATCACTGTCGGCCTTGTGTTGACCTCATGTGTATTTGTCGTCGGCCTGGTCTACGGGGTTGTTATCGGACGCCTTGGCACGGGATCCAGTCCACTTTCAAACATACAGACTCAACTCCTGGGCGATTCAACCCCCCAACCTGCCCTCAATCAAAAACCGCCGGATAACGCGAACGAGCTTTTTTCTCCTTTTTGGGAAGCCTGGAACATTATCCACGATCAGTATGTCGATCAACCGGTCGACGATCTTAAATTGATGCGAGGGGCAATTCAAGGCGCGTTGGATGCTCTCGGCGACGAGCACACATCCTACATGGACCCCGACACGTACCGGCAGGCTAACATCCCTCTTCAGGGTAGCTACGAGGGAATCGGTGCCTGGGTTGATACCGAGGCCGAATTCCTGACCATCGTCTCACCAATGCCAGACTCGCCGGCCGAGAAAGCCGGACTTCAGCCCGGGGACCAGGTCATCGCTATCGATGGAGAAGATGTTACGGGGGTTGATGCCAGCCTGGTCGTCCGCCAGGTCCTTGGCCCCGCCGGAACCCAGGTCACTTTGACCATGCGGCGTGAAAGCGAAAACAGGACCTTCGATGTGACCATCACTCGCCAGGAAATTGTTGTCCCCAGCGTCGTAAGCGAGATGCTTGATGGCGATATCGCCTACATTCAGCTCTTCTCGTTTTCGAACGACACCTCCGACAAATTGCGCGAGGCGATCACCAACTTGATGGCCGAGAACCCGGCTGGAATGATCCTCGACTTGCGTGGTAACGGTGGAGGATATCTCTTCTCAGCCATCGAGGTGGCGTCGGAGTTCATCGATCATGGATTGATCATGACCGAACGGTTTGGCGACGGCACAGAGGAAACTTATGACGCTTCCGGCGATGGATTGGCGACGGATATTCCGCTCGTGGTCCTGATCGACCAGGGCACAGCTTCCGCGTCGGAAATTGTCGCCGGGGCTATTCAGGATTATGGACGTGGTAGCCTGGTCGGCGAGACAAGTTTCGGGAAGGGCTCAGTACAGAACTGGATCCCGCTTGAAGATGACGGCGGTGCTGTGAGAGTGACGATCGCCCGGTGGTACACCCCCAACGGCCATCAAATCCACGGGGTAGGCTTGGAGCCCGATGTCACGGTCCCCCTCACCGAAGAGGACATGACCGCAAACCAGGACCCGCAGCTTGATGAGGCAATTTCCGTGTTACGCCGGCATACGCCGGTCACCACCCAGCTTCTGGGGGTCATGGAGGAGGCACGATAAATGTATTTCTCGAGCGGATACCTGATATTTATGCTTCCAGCGTTCATCCTGGTGATGCTGGCACAGTGGTATGTCAATTCCACCTATAAGAAATGGAGCCAGGTACCAAATTACATGGGCCTGACAGGCCAGGAAGCCGCCCGCAAACTGATCAACTACGGCGGACTTGCCGGGGTTCAAATCGATAGCGTTCCCAATCGTCTTGGAGATCATTATGATCCACGCGAGAAAATCCTGCGCTTATCGCCCGGAGTAGCTCAGGGGCAATCGATCGCGGCGATCGCGATCGCAGCCCACGAGATTGGACACGCAATGCAGGATAAAAGTGACTACGCACCGCTGCGGGTAAGGGCAGCGCTCGTGCCGGCGGTCAACATCGGCTCCAGCCTGGGCTTCATCATGATCTTTCTAGGCCTGATCCTGGGAGGTACGTTCGGCACCCAGATCGCCTGGCTCGGTGTGGGCACATTCGGCCTCGGTGCTGTTTTCGCCCTGGCAACCCTTCCAGTTGAACTGAACGCGTCCGCACGGGCAAGATCCTTGCTCGCCGAGACGGGCTTGATTCATACGGAAGACGAACGCAGCGGGGTACATGCCGTCCTGCAGGCGGCAGCCTTTACTTATGTCGCAGCCCTGGCGGCAGCTGTCCTGCAGTTGCTCTACTGGGCACTGGTAGTCGGGGGTGGCGGCAGGCGACGCCGTTAAAATTCCAAACATCATGCAGGAACCATGGAAGCCCAACACACCGCTTTCTGCGGCATATCAAAGTAACAGCTCCCGAGGGGAACGGAAACGAATCGAACTAACCGCTTCAAAGTTGTTCATCATCACGCTGCTGAGCAGCCTGCTGGGAGGGCTGGTGGGTGCAAGCATATTCGCTGTATTCATGCCCCAAACGCCCTCC
Organism: Anaerolineales bacterium; assembly: GCA_034430595.1. Taxonomy (GTDB): domain Bacteria; phylum Chloroflexota; class Anaerolineae; order Anaerolineales; family E44-bin32; genus E44-bin32. The sequence goes on from DAOUEL010000064.1 coordinate 179,594, forward strand.
CAGGCACCGATTGCTCAACCGTCAGGTGAGCTGGCAAACGTCAGCCTGAACCTGGACACGACCGGCACACAAGTTGTGAGCCAGGTTGGGCCGGCAGTTGTCACCGTGATCAACCACCTACCGAATCGCATATCCATCTTCGGTGGAGCGGTAGAATCGACCGCCTCCGGGTCGGGAGTCATCCTGTCGGCGGATGGATATATTGTTACGAACAACCACGTCGTCGATGGGGCAGAATCGCTCTCAGCGATCTTGGCAGATGGCACAGAATTACCGGCCGAGCTCATCGGCGTGGATGCTTATGCCGATCTGGCGGTTCTGCGGGTCGAAGGGAACATGCCAGCGGTCGCAGCCTGGGGAAATTCGGACTTGCTGAAACCCGGAGAGCTGGTGATTGCGATCGGCTCTCCACTGGGCGATTTCACCAACACTGTCACGATGGGAGTGATCAGTGCCACGGATCGCGCAATCGAGGTCGATTCGAATTACTTTCTGGAAGGTATGATCCAGACTGATGCCGCAATCAACCAGGGCAATTCCGGTGGTCCCCTGCTCAACCTGGCGGGGCAGGTCATCGGGGTGAACACCTTGATCGTCCGCGGTGGGGGCAGCGCTGTCGCTGAAGGTTTGGGCTTTGCAATTCCAAGCAACACCGCCCGGGCTATCGTCGACCAGCTTATACAATATGGAAAAGTCGCCAGACCATACCTGGGCATACGCTGGGTGTGGATCACATCCAGCCTCGCCGGCCGTTACAGCCTGCCCATCGATCACGGCATCATCCTGACTGAAGTAGATCCCGGTGGTCCGGCCAGCCAGGCCGGACTTCAACGCGGCGATATCTTGCTCTCGGCCAACGGCGAAGTTTTTGATGCCGATCATCCTTTCCAAAATGTACTCTTCCGCTATGTGCCGGGTGATCACGTGCGTTTCGAGTTCCTGCGTGATCAAACCAAAAGCACTGTCGAAATCGAACTCGGCACAATGCCCAGCTGAGTTCTACCCAGACAATATCCTCCTTCATGTCTAAGCGAAGATCTGTATCCTTTGACGCTCCATCCGGGCGATGCTAGAATTTGCGTTCTGGATAAGCGTATACGCTGCCATCAGTAATCAAGATCATCATTGATCTCTAACGCCAACCTCTGCTGCTCGTGAAGCTGTTCGAATGCATGAGGTTGGCGCAGTGTTCCGGGCTTGTTCGCCGAAGCTGCCGCTTCACCCGGTTTCTACCGGTCGCTGGATCTTCGACCCGGGGAGCGATCATGGAACCAACCCAAATTGACACCACGCTCGAGGAAATCCGAAAAGCGCTCGAAAGCGACCGCGTCGAGGACGCGATCGACCTGCTGGCCAAACTCCACCCGGTCGACCGTGCCGATGCATTCTCCGATCTGACCGATCAGGACCAGGCCGCACTCCTGCCTCAATTCGACATCGCCGATACGGCCGACCTGCTCGAAGAGCTTGATGACAACGAGGCGGCCGATGTGGCCGAAAATCTTCCCACGCAATTCCTGGCTGACATTCTCGATGCGATGGAGCCTGACGAAGCCGCCGACGTATTGGGGGACCTACCACCAGAACGAGCGGCTCAAGCTCTGGCAGAGATGGACGATCCGGCGGATGTCATCGCGCTGCTGGGATACCCTGACGAAACAGCCGGCGGGCTGATGACGACGCCAGCTGTCACTCTGACACCCGAGCTGACAGCCTCCAGAGCCATCGACCATCTGCGCGATTCAACCCCCGGATCGGATACCCCTTATTACCTATACATCACAGATCACGACCGGAAGCTGGTCGGGATTCTCGGGTTACGTGACCTGGTCGTAGCCAAGCCGAATCAAACAGTCGGCGAGATCATGAATCCCGAAGTGCTGCACGCGACAGTGGATATGGACCAGGAGGATGTGGCACGGTTGATGGTCCGATATGATCTGGCGGCCATCCCGGTCGTGGATGATAGTGGAGTTTTATGGGGCGTGATCACATACGACGACCTGGTCGATGTGCTCGAAGACGAGGCTACGGAGGATATCTACCGACTATCGAATGTTTCGGATGCAGATCTTTCATTTGACAGTCCGATCATCGTATCGATCCGGCGCCGCATTCCCTGGCTTTACCTAAGCGGTCTAACGGCACTGTTCGCCTCCTGGGTTATCTCCCGCTTTGCATCCGTCATCGCCCAGGTCGCTCTCCTGGCGGCTTTCCAATCGGTCGTCGCCGGACTGGGAGGCAACACCGCTCAGCAGACGCTGGCAATTATTGTCCGGGCAATTGCACTGGGCGAAATCGAACTTCGAGACGCCTGGCGCACCATTCTGAACGAAGCAGCCGTAGGTTTACTGCAGGGAATATTTGTCGGGGCAGCAGCCGGAGTCGGCGTTTACCTTTGGACCGACAATTTGTACCTTGGTCTGATCCTCGGACTGGCACTGGTCGGGAACATGCTTCTCGCAACCGTGATCGGCACACTCGTGCCGCTGGTGCTGAAAGCTTTGCGCCTCGACCCTGCCCTCGCATCGACCGTTCTCGTCACGACTGTCACGGACAGCGTGGGTTTCGCTCTCTTCCTTGGCCTGGCAACTATTTTCCTTCACCGCCTGAGGTGACCTCAATGACCGATCTTGTGATATTGAACCCTTACTCCAACCGCTGGCGAGCGCGTGAGCGTCGGCCCGAGGTAGAAGCCGCGCTGCAGGATCAGCAGCTCGACTTCAAGCTGGTTGAAACGGAAGGCCCAGGGCACGCAACGGAACTGGCCGAAGCGGCAGCCCGTTCCGGTGCAAAGCGAGTATTTGCTGCCGGGGGCGATGGCACCATCGGTGAGGTTGTCAATGGATTGTACCGATCGAACCCGGATGGAGAACTTCCAACCCTGGGCGTGATCCCGCTCGGAACGGCGAACGACCTGGTGGTGAATCTCGACCTCCCCCGAACGATTCCCGCCGCAGCCCGGGCTTTTAAAGTTGGGCATACAAGGCGCATCGACCTCGGCCAAGTAAATGATTGGGTCTATGCGAATAACTCTGCAGTGGGTCTTGAACCGGTCGTCACGCTCTACAACATCCGGATGACCCGCTTGCACGGCGTTGTCCGATACCTGGTAGCAGCGCTGCGGGCGATTGCCAGCGGCCCGCGCTGGGAGATGCAGCTGAAGTGGGACGATGGCGAATACCAGGGGCCGATATCACTTGTATCGGTCGGAAATTGTGCTATCACGGGCGGACTCTTCCACATGGCACCCGCTGCCGATCCTACGGATGGCAGGCTGACCTTTGTTTATGGTTTTGCACCATCAAAATGGAAGATGCTCACCCTGCTGCCGCGCGCGATAAACGGTTCGTACGTCAACGATCCAGCCATCCACCAACACCACACACAACGTCTCGCAATTCGTTCGGTCGAACCCACACCGCTCCAGGTTGATGGCGAGCTCAGGGGTGAGGAGTTCAAGGAGCTTATCTATCAGGTCATTCCCGGTAAGCTCTCCGTGCTTTGTGAATAATGCCAATCCTGATTGTCAACAGCGACGATTATGCCCGTACGGATGAGATCAGCCGGGGGATTCGGTTCGGTCATTCCCACGGCATCGTTACCAGTACAACGATCATGATGAACTCACAGAATGCTCAGGAGAGCTTGAGGCTTGCGCTGGAGCAAACTCCGTCCCTGGGACTTGGCGTGCATTTGAATCTCACCTACGGATCTCCCATCCTGGCTCCCGATAGAGTCCCCACTCTGGTTGGAAGAGATGGCAAATTCCATTCGCGCGAAAAGATCCTGCGGAGAGAGGTTGAACTCGATCGTCAGGACGTTGGCGCCGAGTGGCGAGCACAGATCGAAGCCTTTGCCGCTCAAGCGGGGCTTCCTGATCACCTGGATAGCCACCATCACATCGCCTTGCTCAACGATGATTTATGGACCTGCGCACTTCGGCTTGCCCAGGAGTACGGCTGCGGGATGCGCCCCCCACTGCCAGCAGATCTAACTGCGGCGGAACTGGAGCAGCTCCTGCCTGAGAGCAGCATCGAGTTTATCTCTTCGCAGGCAAGCCAGTTGCTGCACGAAAGCGGCGTCAAAGCACCGAATCGATTCTTGGTCAGCTTCTATGGACAGGGCGTGAACGAGAAGCACCTTTATGAGTTATTGAGCGAACCGACGGCAGGAGTTACGGAGTTAATGTGTCATTGCGGTTTCAGCAGCCCGGAATTGGAGATGAGTAGCTCGTATCGCCAAATGCGAGAAGAAGAACTCCAGCTCTTGACGAGTACGGGATTGAAGGCCCATTTGAAGGAAGTCGGTTGGCAGCTCGGCAGCTATCGTGACACGTGGATCGATCAAGCCGGCCTCTCGTGAGAGCGATTCTTACGCTCTTCTTCCGGTACCTCTACACAACCCTCGCCTGGAGCTATGATGCAGTCGCCTGGCTCAGTTCGATGGGCCAGTGGAGAACCTGGCAGACTGCCGCGCTTTGCATATACCCGGGCCCTGTTCTCGAACTGGGTCATGGCCCGGGACATGTCCTGCTTGATCTTGAGAATGCTGGAAATCAGGTGATCGGCCTTGATCCTTCGCCCCAGATGTCGGCCATGGCCAACCGCCGGCGCAAGCAGGCTGGCGCGTCCTTCGCTTTAGTCCGGGCGCGTGCTCAGCAGCTTCCATTCGCAGAAGACTTTTTTTGTGCGGTGATCGCCACCTTCCCAACCGAATTCATTCTGGCAGAGGAAACCCTGAATGAGTGCTTTCGCGTTCTCATTACCGGTGGGGAATTGATCGTGATCGGACTGCACGAGATCACCGGAAAGGGAGTTTTCGACCGCTTCGCAAGCTTGCTTTACCGCTTCACCGGCCAGAGTGGTGAACAAGATCCCAATTGGCGGACACCGCTCGAGAATTCAGGTTTTACCGTATCTCTTGAAAGCGTCGACCAACCCAGGGCGCGCATTCACCGGCTGCGTGGGGTGAAACACAGGGCCGACTGAACTTGAGGATTCTTTAGGGCTGATTCTGTTGAATAGGTACAATGGTTGCGAGTGTTACCCAAAGGAGTTGATGTGAACCTGGTACAGCCCGGTGATCTGGCCATGTTTCAAAGCGAGAGCGGTCGGCGAGTCATCCTGCGCCTCGAGCCCGGAATGGATTATCAAACTCATAAGGGCATCGTTTATCATGACGATGTGATCGGAATCGAATGGGGCAGTCGCATCGAGACCCACCTCGGCAGCCCATTCACCCTTCTGCGACCTACTCTGCGTGACCTACTGCTCCATATTCGGCGCCAGTCGCAGATAATCTTCCCCAAGGACATTGGGTATATCTTGCTGCGGCTTTCGATTGGATCTGCGAGGCGAGTGCTTGAGATCGGGACCGGCTCAGGAGCGCTCACGACGGCCTTGGCCTGGGTGGTTGGTGAGGGTGGCCGGGTTGTATCGTACGAACGGCGGGAGGACATGCAAGCTCTCGCTCGCCAGAACCTCCACCGTGTGGGATTGGAGCCGCGCGTCGATTTCATCCTCTGCGACGCGATCGAAGGCATCCAGGAGCATGGCTTTGATGCTGCCTTTATCGATATAGCTGCCCCTGACCTGCTCCTTGAATCACTAGCTCAAGCGTTGAACAGCGGCGCAAGCGTTGGTTTCATTCTTCCGACAACCAACCAGGTGAGCACCCTGCTGGAAGCGGCGAGCCGGGCCGGGTTCAATCACCCGGAAGTAGTGGAAATTCTGCTCCGTCCCTACAAACCGATCCCCGGACGGCTGCGGCCAGTCGATCGGATGGTAGCCCATACCGGGTACCTGATTTTCATGCGTTATATGGCGCAGCAAACCAGTGGATAAATCGTCCGAGTTTACAGGCAGTTTGCAGGGATTTTGCAATCCTGTGAGAGCATAATTTACCGAGCCGTTCATTCCAAATGTGAGGGTTGAAGATGCGACGACGCAGAATTCTCCGAAGAGCCTTACGCCGCCCAGCTCCAGCGTTGCGGCCGCTTGCCATCCGGGCGCGAAGAATGTTAATTCGGGCACACCAGCTACAGGAAAGCGGACAGCAAGCTGCAGCAGCCGAGCTCTTTGACCAACTTGCGGAGGGCGCCCGGCAGCGAGGCTTGCCTCAGTACCCGCAGCTGTTGCTTCAGTCCGCACGGGCGCACGTCGAGGCAGGTAAGGTGGATCACGGCATCTCGCATATGATGACAGCCTTCCAATATTTGCTTGAGACCGATCAGGTAGAACGCATTCGCAAACTGGCGCCAGGTGTTCGCCGCTTCCTACAATCACACCAGCTTGATTCTGCCTGGCTCGAATTAGAGAAAATCTTAGTTCAAGCCGGGATCTCACTTGACAGTCCCCCTTCAGGTGCAGCACAGGCCGGAGGTCTGCCGGTAAAATGCCCTTACTGTGGCGGCACCCTCAACTCGGAAGAAGTCGAGAGCGTGGCATCAGGGGATGTGATTTGCTTGTACTGTGGCAGTGTAGTTAAACGGGTAGGTTGATGAACAAGCCGGCTGATTTCGTGCAATCGCTCACCCTCGCACTGAACCAGCGTCAACCTCGTGTGCGCGTTGAATGGGAGGCACGGCTTGCAGCCGTTCTAATCCCGCTTTACCAGGAGAACCACAGCTGGCACGCTCTTTATACCCGCCGCACCGAGGACCTGAAAACCCACCAGGGCCAGGTTTCATTTCCAGGTGGGGTGCTAGAGCCTGGTGATGCTGAACCTCGGCAGACTGCGCTGCGAGAGGCGGCGGAGGAGATAGGCCTGGCAAGCGACGATATTCAGATCCTGGGACAGCTAGATCCACTGTTAACGGTGACACAGTTCCAGATTGTTCCATTCGTCGGAATCATCCCCTGGCCCTACCCCCTTGTGGTTAATAACGCAGAGGTTGCACGCACATTTGGCGTGCCGCTCGAATGGCTGGCGGATAAGCAGAATGTCGAAATTCGCAAACGTAAGCCGTTCGTCCCCGGGCCCGAGATTGATGTTTACTACTTCAAGCCATACCTGCATGAGACTATCTGGGGAGCGACCGCCAGACTTACCCTTCAACTTCTTGAGATTCTCTCCACGCTGTAAGATCTATCCCGGGTACGTAAAAAAAGAGAACGGCCGATTGGCCGTTCTCTTTTTTAATCCGCATATCAGGAGCAGTAACTCTATTCCTCGGAATCTTCTTCCTCTTCGCCTCGCTCGCCACGTTCGACGAGCTCGGGTTCTTCCAGAGTCTCCAGGACCTCGACTTCCTCTTCCTCGACGATTTCTTCCATCGATTGATAAATTACGTTTGCAATCGATTCGTCAGGTTCGGTGATGAGCGTCACACCTTCACCAAGCATTAGGTCGCCGACAGTGATGGATGAGTCGAAATCTACCAGAACACTCAGGTCGACGTTAATCCGATCGGGCAGATCACCGGGCAGCGCTTCGACTTCGATCTCGTCCAGACCGGCCACAAGAACGCCACCAAGGTCGCGTACAGCCGGAGCTGTTCCGACTAATTCGACCGGAACCACAGCCGTAATGGCAACATCCATCGCCACCTTAAGGAAATCGATATGCATAATGTTCCTGCGAATGACGTGGCGTTGGATTTCACGCAGCAAGACTTTGTGAGTTTCATCGCCGACTTTTAGATCGATCAGCGTGGATCCGCCGACAGCTATCAGTGCTTGCGAGGTCTCATGCTCAACAAGCTCGAGCGGGGTCGATTCCACCCCCGCGCCGTACATGACTGCCGGGATCAAACCGTTCCTCCGCAGTGAACTAACCTGCTTTCCGGTAACAGTCCTGGGGTTTGCATTCAGTTCAATGACTTCCATGAGGTTCCCTCCGGAGCGCCTCTCACCCGCATGGGTTACCCTCGCTCCATATGGCAGCCGGGATCTACCCGGCTTGAGTCTTAACTCCGTCGTCGCGCCAGCAAATTTACGACGAAGAGCATCAAACCAACGGCAACTCCAGATACCAGACCGGCCAGCATCGCCTGGCGCGTATCCATCACGGTTTCCACGTTGCCCTGTACTTTTCCAGCCAGCAGGATAAGACTGCGGCTGTCTTTCAGGATCGCCTGCCTGCTGACAGTAAGTCCGATTCGCGAAGAATCGGCATACACGTCCTGGCTGTATATGACCCCGGCGCTGCTCTGGTTAAGATTGGCTGTATCGGCCTGCACAACTCCAGCAGCACCTTGCTGAAGCAGGATCGAATCGCTATTAACGGCCAGTGCCGCTCCCTGGTGGATGTCTACACTCGCAGCAGTGATTTGGTTGGCACCTCCCTGGTGGATATGAACGATCTCCGCTTCAACATCCTCGATCGAGCCACCCTGGAGCTGGACAACGTCTGCATTTAGCTCTTCTTTAGATTGAACCGGCTTTTTTGCCATGCCTCACCTTCAATCAACATAAAAAAGAGGGGTTCCCAGAAAATGAACCGGGAATTCCCCGACATCTGCAGGAGCATTCTACCCAGTCCGCCAGAGTTCGTCAACGGTTGCCGCCAGAACATTGTAATCCTGGCACGAATGGAGGCCGCGTTGACCGAAAGTGTTGCAGCATGTTAGACTACCAGATTGGCATCCTGAGGGTGAAGAATGCATGATGTTGGACACATCCTGGGCAAGCTTGGCACCTGCCTTGGGCTGGTAGCGCTTGTCCTTGGACTCTCGCAAACCGCCTCCGCTCAAGCACCAGGCTATGCAGATATCGCCTCCCCCATTAAAGGTGAGGCCGTGCAGGGTTTGCTCACGATCGAGGGTTCAGCTTCACATCCATTCTTCCAACGCTACGACCTGGCATTTGCTTATCAGAATGATCCAACGCAAACCTGGTTTGTGATTTCCGATCCGATCGACCAGCCTGTAACCAATGGGCCACTGGGACTCTGGGACACATCAGGGATTACGGACGGCGAGTACCGATTGAGGCTGCGAGTCTTCCTCAGCAATGGAAATGTACTGCAGGTCATTGTTGAGCATTTACGCATAAGGAATTACACCGCGATTGAACCCAGCCGTCTGGGGACGCAAGCACCTGCAGCGACGCCGACGTTGAATATCCCGACCATTACACCCAGGCTAACACCGCTCCCTGCGCTTACAGGCGATGGTGGTCGAGGCGTACTCCAGGCTTTTACAATTGGAGCCGTACTTGGCAGTCTAGGCTTGATGGTTGGTGGGGTATACCTATTTGCTCGCCGGCGGATGCAGATCCGCCTCGGAATCATGCGCACTCGACGCATGCTCTGGCAGCGTGATCGACAACGTCGAAAGCGGGAATAGGCATGGAAGCGAGAGATACAATTCTCATCGCAGGTCTTGGGAACCCCGGGCGCCGATTTCGTGAGAACCGCCACAACATCGGCTTCGCGCTGCTAAATCAACTCGCAGCTCATTGGCAGCTCGAATTCACACGTCTCCAATCGGATGCCCTTATTTGCGACATAAAGCGTAGGGACCGAAAAGTCATTCTAGCTAAACCTCAGACCTGGATGAATTCAAGCGGCCGGTCTGTTGCTGCCATAAAGCGTTTCTATAAGGTCGATTTTTCGAATCTTATTGTTGCCTACGACGACCTTGATCTCCCTCAGGGTACGATTCGCATTCGTCCCGGTGGTGGATCGGGCGGGCATCGTGGAATGGAATCGATCATTCAACACCTCGGGGGAGATGAGTTCCCACGCGTTAGATTGGGAATTGACCGGCCACCCGGCAGAATGGATGCAGCCGATTACGTCCTGCAGGATTTCAGCCCGCTTGAATTGGAAACGATCAATGCTGCTTTGAGACGTGGGGTCGAATGCGTCGAATTGCTGCTGGATGAGGGTCTCCAGGCCTGCATGAATAAGTGCAATCCCACAGAATGACGATGGATCTTTCTGCACTTCTACCAGTCCTCCGCTCACTTCCTGGATATGATGAGCTCCGCGATCAAGCTGCATCTGGCAGCAGATCGCTGATCGGGATCCACCTTCCCCGTTCAATACGGCCGGCAATCCTGGCAGCACTCCATCAAGACCTCAACCTGCCGATTCTCTACGTTAGCGCACGACAGGATCGAATCCTGGCCTTGAAGGAAGAACTACCAGCATGGCAGCACGATGGTGTTGAGCCGATTCTGTTCCCTGAGCCAGGCCCGTTGTTCTACGAAATGGCGCCATGGGGGGAGCCAACACGCCTGCAGCGAGTGACTGCGCTCAGCGCACTCATGTCCGGGAGGACACCCGGCATTCCAAGCCGTGTTGCAGTTCAACCGGCTCCGATTATTACGACGACCGCCCGCGCCCTAATGACAAGGACGATCAGCCCGCAGCAGTTTCTTGCTAATTCCAGGGTGATCAAGGTCAATAACACGATTCGCTTTCAGAAATTGCTTGAACTGTTGGTTGATATTGGCTATACGAACAACAACCTTGTCACGGAACCTGGCCAATTCAGCCGACGAGGTGGCATTCTCGACCTCTGGCCGCCCGGTGAGGCAAAGCCAGCACGCATCGAGTTCTTCGGTGACCTGATTGATTCGATGCGAACGTTCCATCCGGGAACTCAACGGACGGAAGAAATGCTCGAGTGGCTGCAGGTTACCCCGGCGAGAGAAGGTTTGCCTCGTTTCTACAATAGCAGCTGGGAACCTTTGCTGCCGCAGTTCGTCCAGGAGGGATTGCCATCCCAAGAATCAGTTTTTGAGCTCTTTCTGCCATTGATGAACAGCGAGCATCACGGCCTGCTGGATTACATGCCCGCCGGCTCGCTTGTCCTGCTTGATGACTGTACCCAGATAGAGCATGTGGTGGGAGAAATCGAAGAACAGGCGATCAACATGCGCAGCGAATCGCCACAAACGGTCCTGCTCGACACAGACTTCCCTCTCCCCTACCTGACCTGGTTAGAGCTGCAGGACAGTCTTGGGCAGTTTGCGGCAATCGATTTCGGCATTGAGGGCGAGCGCGGGGAACTGCTCTTACCCCTGGAGCATTCCTTCACGCCCGGTCCAAGGTTTGGAGGCCAGCTTGGATTGGTCATGAAGCAGCTCGAGGACCAGCGCCAAGCTCACGAAGTGACGCTGATCGTTAGTCGCCAGGCCCCACGGCTGGCTGACCTATGGCGGGAGCAGGCTGGAGAAGCTCGTTTCCAGGACCAGCTTCCAAGAGAGTTCACCCCTGGTGATCTGATCTTCATCCCGGGACCGTTATCCGAAGGTTGGTTGATGACCCATCCCAATCTGGGGCGAGTCAATCTACTAACAGATGCTGAGCTATTCGGGTGGACCAGGCCGCGCCCTCGCCGGCGTTCTCTGCACCGGACCACAGCCCCCGAGCAAGCTTATGCCGATTTATCCACCGGTGATCTTGTTGTACATATCGATTACGGCATCGGCCGCTTCCAGGGCCTGGTCGAGCGCACCTTGGACGATCTTCGTCGTGAATACCTGCTGATCGAATATGCAGACGGCGACCAGCTCTTCGTCCCCATCCACCAGGCTGACCGTATCTCACGCTACATCGGAGCCGATACGGGCGAACCGACACTTTCCCGGCTCGGCGGCACAGAGTGGGAACGCAGCAAATCGCGCGCCCGTGAGGCAGTTGAGCAGGTGGCACGTGATCTGCTCGAGCTATATGCACGACGCCTGACAGTGCGGGGCACGGCCTTCTCCAGCGACACACCCTGGCAGCATGAACTCGAAGCGTCCTTCAGCCACCAGGAGACCGAGGATCAAATCGATGCCTTACAAGCGATCAAGTACGATATGGAACGTCCACGGCCTATGGATCGCTTGATTTGTGGCGATGTAGGTTACGGTAAGACCGAGGTGGCGCTCCGAGCGGCCTTCAAGGCGGTCATGGACGGCAAGCAGGTCGCTATTCTTGTTCCAACGACCGTGCTCGCCCAGCAGCATTTTCATACGTTCTGCCGCCGGTTAGCGGCTTTTCCGGTCGAAGTTGAAATGCTGTCCAGGTTCCGCAGCCGGGCCGAAGCAAGCTCGATCATTCAACGGCTTGGCGTTGGCGAAGTTGACATTCTCATCGGCACCCACCGCCTGCTCCAGCCTGATGTCCAATTTAAAGATCTCGGCCTGCTGATCATCGATGAAGAACAGCGTTTCGGGGTCACACATAAAGAGTTCTTAAAGCAGATGCGGACCGAGGTGGATGTGCTCACCTTGACGGCAACTCCGATTCCGCGAACTCTCTACATGGCCTTGACCGGGGCACGCGACATCTCAACCATCAGCACCCCGCCGGAGGATCGGCTGCCAGTCATCACAAACGTCGGTCCCTATGAACCTCGCCTGATCCGGGCTGCGGTCCTGCGGGAGCTCGACCGCGGGGGACAAGTATTCTTTGTTCACAACCGGGTTCAGACGATTAACACGATGCTCAGGCGTCTTGAAGGTCTCGTGCCAGAGGCTCGATTTGAGATGGCACATGGACAGATGCCAGAGGCTGAACTTTCACGGGTGATGGATGCTTTTTCCAACGGACAATTGGATGTGCTCGTAAGCACTTCAATCATTGAATCGGGGCTTGACATCCCCAATGCCAATACATTGATCGTCGACCGGGCAGACCGGTTCGGATTGGCACAGCTATACCAGCTTAGAGGCCGCGTGGGCCGGGCTGCGATCCAGGGATACGCTTATTTCTTTCGTCCAAGGGGCACTCGGGCAACCGAGGAGGCTCTGCAGCGATTGGAGATCATCGCTGAAAACAACCAGCTCGGCGCAGGTTATGCGATTGCGATGCGCGATCTTGAAATGCGTGGGGCGGGTGAAATTCTCGGCACCCGGCAGCACGGGTATATCAATTCTGTCGGATTTCATCTCTACACCCGCCTGCTGGCCTCGGCGGTGCGCCGGATGCGCGCACAGGTCGGTTCCGATCTGGAGATCGAGATTCCGATCCATGGCGGGCTTGAATTACCCCCTGCTGCAATCGATCTCCCGATAACTGGCGCGATTCCCGAGACCTACATTCAAGATCGCGACTTACGCCTTCAGCTCTACCGGCGGCTGGCCGAAATCAGAGACTTTGATGCGTTGGATAACGTCAAGGATGAGCTCAACGATCGTTTCGGGTCACCGCCCGAAGAAGTACAGCAATTGCTGTTTCAGCTGCGGGTTAAAGTCGCAGCCACCCATGCCAGAATTGATCGGATTCTCTCAGAGAACGGACAGATCCTGCTCGAGATATCACCCGAGCGGAATGTCGGTCAGTTTCAAGTCACGAGTGAAAAACTACGGAGAAGCAAGCGCGGCGTATGGCTTCAAGCACGTGCTAACCCGGATTGGAAAGATGATTTACTCACCGTCCTGGACGACCTCATCCCAAGAGCACCCAACCAAAAGGAACAGCAACCCCAATTGGAACGTTAACCAAAATCGATTGGCACAAACCTATACATCACCGTGGAAATGTACCAGGACAGTTAGATACGGTACGCCCTTGATGTATTCGAATCCGAATCCCCAGGCACGCCAGTCGTAACGGTTGCCCTTCTCTGGCGCTGGCCGGAGGAAGACATAGTAATGTAAGTTCTGATACTCTGATGGCCATTCTGCTGGAGTGGAGCTGACTCCGGCCGGTATTTCATTGCAGATGGGTGTGCTTGCGGTATCCAATACATCTTGAAGCAGAGGATAAATTACATCCTGAAACGAACCGGTAACATGGAACTCCCCTCCGCTCTGCTCCCCCCAGTCAAACGAAGCACGCTCTTCGAAGATCTTCTCGATCTGCTCAGATGAAAAACTAACACCCGGATTCCACCATTCCTGCCGAACGGTCAGCCCGCGTTGAGGATTGGCCATGCTTGCGAGTGTTAACCCGTCCTGGTTCACCAGTGCTTCAACGGCCCGGTAGGCAAGATCGTAGGCGCGTTCGTCCGCACAGAACGCTTCGGTGGTTACATCCTCGGTCAAATTCCAGAAATTCACCCACCCTGTTTGATCAACGATTGTGGAAATCTCGACCCAGAGTGAACTACCCAGGCTGGTGCTGTTCCCTGTTAGATGGATACCCCTGGCATCGTATTCGAGACGCTGCACGATCCCCCCGGCAACGCCGGCAGGATTGTGCACTGCAAGCTGATCGTCGCGTGCAACCCAAACCACCCCGAACGTATCGGTGACTTTAAAGGGGATAAATGTCGGTTGGGGGGCTTCATCCGTAGGGGAAGATTCTGTTGCGGCGGATTTTGTAACTTCCGCCAGGGGAACCGAGCTGCGGGTACAAGCTGGCAATAGAAATAAGGGGACGCTCAGCGAGCAGATGGTTAAGAACCGGCGAATAAAATGATGCTTCATTTCCACACCGGTCGACCCTGGCCGGAGTGTCATGCATGCCCCCCGATCGAATTCGAGGAGGCCGCGTCCTTCTTGTGCTTGCGACCCGTCGGTTTACCCTTCACCCCGGGTTTCGTTTTCGACGCCGTTTTCCGCTTCAATGGCGGAGCCAACGCGTAATCAAGAACTTCCTGCATGGTTTCTACCAAACGTATATCAAGGGCAGATTTCGCCTGGCGCGGCAAATCCTCCAGGTCTTTCTCATTCTTTGCCGGGAGAATGACCGAATCAAGTTTCATACGATACGCGGCGTGAACCTTCTCCCGAACGCCGCCTACTGGCAACACTCGGCCGCGCAAGGTAATCTCACCCGTCATCCCAATATTTCGATGGACAGGACGTCCAGTAAGCGCCGAGGCTAGTGCGACCGCCATCGTGATCCCCGCGCTGGGTCCATCCTTCGGAATCGATCCCTCCGGAACATGAATGTGGATATCCGTCTTTTCGAAGATATCGAGGTTGATGCCCAATGGTTCGGACAAGGACTTGATGTATGAGAAGGCTGCCTGCGCAGATTCCTGCATCACATCGCCAATCTGGCCTGTAATCTGCAGTCCTCCCTTGCCCTCGACGAGCAGTGCCTCAACGACCAGGATTTCACCCCCATTTTCAGTCCAGGCCAATCCGATCGATGCGCCTACTTGATCTTCAGCTGGCAAATCAGGAGGCTGGATCTGAGGCGGTCCAAGCAATCGACTAAGCGTGGAAACTGTAATCCGTTTGAGCTCATGCTTACCTTCTGCCCTGCGTCGCACAACCCGGCGGCAGATTTTTCCGATCTCCCGCTCCAAATTCCGGACTCCTGCCTCCCAGGTGTATTCTCGAATCATGTCTTTCAAGGCATTCTCATTGAAAGAAAGTTCATCTCCCTTCAGCCCATTCTGTTCAAGCTGCCGAGGGATGAGGAATTTCTTCGCAATTGACAGCTTCTCCTCTTCAATGTACCCAGGGAATTCGATGACTTCCAAACGGTCGAGGAGCGCTGGCGGGATCGGGTCTAGCGTATTCGCCGTGGTGATGAACATCACATGCGAGAGGTCATACGGGATTTCGAGATAGTGGTCAGAAAATGCAAAATTCTGTTCCGGATCGAGAACTTCTAACAACGCCGAAGATGGATCTCCACGGTAATCGAGACCTAGTTTGTCAATCTCATCCAGCATGAAGAGCGGATTGATGCTCTCTGCCCGGCGCATTGCCTGCAGGATGCGTCCAGGGAGGGCGCCGATATAAGTCCGCCGGTGGCCGCGTATCTCGGCCTCATCCCGAATGCCGCCGAGCGATATGCGAATGAATTTCCGGCCGAGTGCTTCAGCGATTGAACGCCCGAGGGAGGTCTTCCCAGTCCCGGGCGGTCCTACAAAGCATAGGATCGGCTGCTTATGCTTTTCAGGTGTGATGCTTCGAACGGCAATATATTCAAGAATACGATCTTTTGCCTTTGACAGGGCGTAGTGCTGCTCCTCCAACACGCTGGCCACGTGCTTAATATCGAGATTGTCAATTGTGGCTTCGCTCCAAGGGAGCTCCATCAACCAATCGAGGTAGGTGCGAATGATCCCGACTTCGGGCGACATCGGAGGCATCTGCTGCAGCCGCTGCAGCTCTTTTAATCCGCGTTCTTGGACCTCCTCCGGTAAACTGAGGTGCGTAATACGTTCGCGTAATTCATCTAACTCCTGCGACCATAAATCACCTTCGCCCAACTCGGTTTGGATTGCCTTCATTTGCTCACGCAGGTACATTTCACGCTGCGATCGGTCCACTTCGTTTTGGACCTGAGAATGAATCTGATCTTCCAATTCAAGAACATCGAGCTCGCGACCAAGCAGAATGCTAATGCGCTGAAGGCGCTGAATCGGGTCGTACATCTCTAGCAGCTCCTGCTGCTCGAGCAGTGTTAGATTGAGTGCAGAAGCGATCAGATCTGCCAGCCAGCCAGGTTCCTCTAGGTTAACGGCATAGATGTAGACTTCCTCGGGTAGGGCTCGGTTAAATTCGACACATTTTTCAAATAAGGTCTGGACTGCCCGCATCAAGGCAACGGTCTCTTTGCTCGGGTCAGAGATCTCGGGAATGGGCCGTGCCCGGGCGTAGAAAACTCCCTCCTGCTGGTAAACCTCCACCACTTCTAACCTACGCCGGCCCTGAGTCATGATCGAGATCGAACCATCGGGAAGGTGCATCAGCCGCCCGACGGCAACCTCAGTGCCGACGCTAAAGAAATCTTCCGGACCCAGCTCTTCCAATTCGGGATCCTGCAGGGCGAGTGCGACCATCGTCCGATGGGACCGAATTGCCCCCTCGACGGCTTCAAGCGAGTTTTCGTGGATTACAAATAGTGGTGTCAGTAAATTGGGGTAGAGGACAACATCATGCAGCGGCAGGATGGGCAGGGTGATCAAGCCGTCCGAATCTAGCAGGGTGTCCTGGACATCGAACAGTTCTTCAGTTCTTCGGTTGATGACACCTCCCAGTTCGGGCGGCATCTGGGGCCAGCGCCCATAAACAGTCATCGAGTTCTAATCCTCCTGGTTTTGAGGAGACGCCATTTGCATCGCTTGCCAGGCAGAAAGTACCTGGCCAGCTACGAAGATACTCCCCGCAACCAGGATGACATCCTCCTCGCCGGCATTCTGAAGTGCAAACGCGAGCGCAGTCTCAATGTCTTCAAATTGCTCGACAGCCACACCGTGGCTATGACCAATTGCAGCCAGACGTTCGGGCTCCTCTGCCCGTGGATGTTCCGCGCGAGTTACGATAAGCGTCGACACTCGCGGCAGTAATTCTGTTAACATGCCCTCAATATCCTTGTCAGCCGAGGCGCCAAAGATC
This sequence comes from Anaerolineales bacterium, assembly GCA_034430595.1. GTDB lineage: Bacteria > Chloroflexota > Anaerolineae > Anaerolineales > E44-bin32 > E44-bin32. The sequence continues at coordinate 196,780 of DAOUEL010000064.1, forward strand.
AAGGTGACTGGTTGTCCCGGGAAATAATCGTCGAGGGCGATTCGCAATTTAAGTGCCGATTCCCGATTGTGCGCCGAATCGATGATCAAGACCGGCCAACGGGAGAGAATCTGAAATCGACCGGGCCAAACGACCGACTGGAACCCCTTTCGAATCGATCCATTCGGAAGATCAAGGCCGCATTTAACTGCTTCGGCTAAAGCCGCATAAGCGACTGCGGCGTTGATCACTTGATGATATCCGAGAAGCGGGATCCAGTACTTCGGTGGTGCCCATTCCTCGCCGCCCGCAGACTCAACGTACGCGTCCATCAACGGCTGCTCCTCCCGTGACCAGATGTAAAGTGATTGGCCATCGAGATCATGAGAACCAGGTGAAAAGAGCCACTCGCGACCTACCAGCACCATTCGAGCATCCCTTTCCTTGGCGATGGCTTCAACAGTCTTTAACGCTTCATGCTGCTGTGGCGCGAGAATGATGGGAACACCGGTTTTAATGATGCCAGCCTTCTCGCGGGCGATATCCGTCAGGCTTTCACCGAGCAAATGCATATGGTCGTACGAAAGCGAGGTGATGACGCTCACCATCGGCAGGAGCACATTGGTCGCATCGAGCCGGCCTCCCAGTCCTACCTCGACGACGGAATAATCAACGCCCTGGCGGGCAAAATGCTTAAAGGCCATCGCTGTAACGATTTCGAACAAGGTCAGGTTCTCGACACTGGCGACAGCGGGTTTGATCAAGTTGACCAATTTAACAAATTCATCATCGCTGATCGAAGCACCGTCGATCTGGATTCGTTCGTTAAAGCGTATCAGGTGGGGTGAGGTATACAGGCCGACCCGGTAGCCAGCGGCTTGCAAAACGGATGCGATCAGAGAGGAAACGGATCCCTTGCCTTTTGTGCCGGCAATATGAAAGGACCGGAACTCCTGCTGGGGATCACCCATCTCATGCAGCAGGTCGCGCACTCGCTGCAATTCGAAAACATCAGCCGAGTAGCGGTAGCTGCGCTCCACCGAGTAATCGACAAAGCTGTAGAGGTAGTCAAGAGCAGCCTGGTACAGGTCATTGGACATAGACCCACGATTTTAACCCTCGGACGTCCTTATCACAAGATGACATCCTTTCTTGCATCCGTTTTGATTTCGCGCTAAGATCATCGCGTACACGTTATAAATCCCCATGAGAGGAGGGTCGAGACTCCCAATTGCTTGATAGCCCCGTAATCAAAGTAAAGCACAAAGCATACAACTCTTGAGGAGGAAGGAAGGACAATGCGTAAGAATCGCTTGTTCGCATATACCATTTTGAGCCTGCTCGTTGTGGGCGCAGTCCTGCTGGGCGCCTGTGGATCGAGCACCCCGGACCTCGGGACCGAGGAAAATCCGATCGTCTGGGCTTTCGTCCCCTCCGGTGAGACCGAGCGTGTGTCAGCTGGCGCCGACGCCGTAGCTGGCCTGCTCAACCAGGAGACTGGGTTTTTCTTCGACACCTTCGTCGCGACCGAGTACGCTGGCGTGATTGAGGCGATGTGCTCGGATCCCGTGAAAGCGAACATGGGCTCGCTGGCCACTTTCGCATACATCCTGGCCCATGAGCGTGGCTGCGCGGATGCTGAGCTGGTTTCGGTCCGCTTTGGCAGTGCCGTGTACAACGGCCAGGTCATCGTGCGAGCGGACAGCGGCATCGAGACGCTGGCCGACCTGGCCGGCAAGACCTTCTGCCGGCCGGACGCGCTCAGCACCAGCGGCTGGATCATCCCCAGCATTGAGCTCAAGGCAGCCGGTGTAGATCCGGACACCGATTTGGCTCAGGTTGTCGACGCCGGGTCACATGATGCGGTTGTCGCCGCTGTGTACAATGGTGAGTGCGATGCTGGCTCGACCTACGTCGATGCCCGCACAACCATCGAAGACGAGCACCCAGATGTCATGGACGTGATCAAGGTCATCTCGGTCTCGGCCGACATCCCGAATGATGGCGTGCAGTACGCATCGAGCATGACGCGCGAAATGCGCGATACGATCAACAACGCGCTTCTGAAGATCGCCGGCACGGACGAAGGCCAAGCAGCACTGGATGAGGCTTACTCGTGGGCTGGTCTGCAGAAGGTCGACGACAGCTTCTATGATCCGTTCCGACAGGTCCTGGACGCAGCTGGAGTCAACATCGAGTCCCTGCAATAGCTTGATGCTTGATACTGGCATAGGGAGCACCCTCGACTTGTGACGCGTACGTTGCGGGGGGACGGCAAACCGTCCCCCCGCGATTCGTATGGAGACAAATTACATGCTTGAGATTCGTCATCTGACTAAGGTATATGATGATGGCACAGTTGCCCTGAAGGATGTGAGTTTCACCGTCGAAGATGGTGAATTCATGGTTGTCATCGGGTTGAGCGGCTCGGGCAAGTCAACCCTGCTGCGCTGCATCAACCGCCTTATCGACCCAACCGAAGGCGAAATTCTCTGGGACGGAGTGGACCTTGCCAAACTCAAGGGTGACGAGCTTCGAATCGCACGGCGCGGCATCGGCATGGTCTTTCAGCACTTCAACCTCGTCCGCCGCTCCTCTGTGATGACAAACGTTATGGCCGGGCGGCTGGGCTACACACCAACCTGGAACAGCTTGCTGGGACGCTTCAGCAAGGAGGACCGTGAACGGGCACGTAATGCACTGAAACGCCTCGGCATTACCGATCAGGCTCACAAGCGGGCCGATGAACTCAGCGGTGGTCAGCAGCAGCGTGTGGGCGTTGCCCGGGCGCTGATGCAAGAACCAAAGATGATCCTGGCAGACGAACCGGTTGCAAGCCTGGACCCGGTGCTTGCACATTCCATCTTGCAACGCCTCGAACAACTCAACAAAGAAGACGGTATCACCATTATCTGCAGCTTGCATTACCTGGATCTGGTGCAGCGCTACGGGACGAGGGTGATTGGCCTGCGTGAGGGCCAGGTGGTTTACCGCGGCACTCGCGAGGACATCCGCAGGATGACCGATGAGCAGTTCAAGGAAATCTACGGCGAGGAAGCGGTACGGGTCGGCGGCGGCCTCGAGGGTGATCTCACCCCAGAAGGTGCCGCATGAACACACAGCGACACCCCCATCAGCAGCAAGCCCACCGTCCCCTGGTAAAGCTTCCGGCTTGGTTGGCTGCTTTATTATCGGCAATTATTCCTGGCCTGGGTCAGATGCTGAGCGGTTATTTCTACCGCGGGCTATTAGCCCTGATGAGCTTGCTCAGCACGGTAGGCTTGTGGATCTGGCGCATCAATCTCGCCGCTCGCCGTTCAGGCACATTTATCGAGCAGGTCAAGAAGGGCTTTCACCTCGAACCGCTGCTGCTTGTGCTCTTCATCGGCCTGGTCGCCATGTATGTTTGGACGATCATCGATGCCTTCCAAACAGCTCAGCAGCAGAAGCGCGGTAGCCTGGTGCTGTACCTGCTGATCATTCTCATTTTCTTCGGACTTGGCTGGCAGATCGGTGAAATCAACCCAACCAGTATCGTCACCGGTATTGAGGAAGGCGGGCAGAAGCTCGGCCAGGTTGTCTGGCCTTGGGAGCGAGCGATTTCGCACGTCGAGGAGCGTATTGAATCAACAGCCGATATCGGCGTCCCGTGCGATGCTTCTCCCCCGGCACCGAATACGGTAAGCCCCGACCAGCCCTATCTGGTTGTTGACCCGACCTGCGGCAATCTGAGTGACCAGGAAGGAGAGGCCGGAACGGAGCTTCACCTCGTCGGGGGCAATTTCATCCCTAAAGAGCTGGTGGAGCTGTGGTGGGAAGATCCGATCGGCAACGAGTTCCGCCAGCGCCAGGGCGGCGAATATCTCCGTCCGATGGCGGATGCAAACGGGGGTTTCGAACTTGACATCATTATGCCCTACCGGCTTGTTCCACCGAGCGTTAGCGAAGAAGAGCAGATATGGATGCTGCAGGCACGTCAGGTGGCAGGAATTGGCCCTGCCCAACCTAGCACCGAACTCAAGCTAGCAATCGAACGCATGATTGAGACGATCTTTCTCGGGATGATGTCAACCTTCTTCGGCATCATTCTGGCCATCCCGGTCAGCTTCCTCGCTGCTCGTAACCTGATGTCTGGATCGTGGATCTCACTGACCATCTATTTCGTCACACGTACGATCCTCAACATCATCCGCTCGATCGAGCCGCTGATCTGGGCCATCATCGCAGTAGTCGTCGTTGGTCTGGGACCCTTTGCCGGCATCCTCGCTTTGACGCTGCACAGCATCGCAGCCCTGGGCAAGCTTTACTCTGAATCAATCGAATCGATTGAGACGGGACCGATCGAGGCGATCCAGGCGACCGGCGCAAACTGGCTGCAGACAATCATGTACGCTGTCGTACCGCAAATTATCCCGCCCTTTGTTTCCTTCACGATCTACCGCTGGGATATTAACGTCCGCATGTCAACCGTGATTGGTCTTGTCGGCGGTGGCGGTATCGGTTTCTTGCTCGTCCAATGGATACGTCTGCTCGATTACCGGGCAGCTGGAATTGCGGTCTGGTTCATTGCTATTACGGTTGCAATTCTCGACTACATAAGTTCAGAGATCAGGCAGCGCTTCGTCTGATCCACGTCTGGTACTTGGCCGGCCCTGGTCGAACCCACCAGGGCCGGTTTTTGTAGCCCATAGGTGGCCCGGTTGGAGACGAGTGTTATAATTTTCGACCAATCAGGAAATGAACTCGATGAACATGCCTGTGCTAGTGCTGAATGCGAATTACGAGCCGCTGAATGTCTGCTCAACTCGCCGGGCGATCAACCTCTACTTATCCGGGAAGGCAGAGATGCTGCTCAATGGCCGTGGCTATATCTTCACGGTACGTGAGCGTTTCCCTCGCCCTTCGGTTATTCGACTCGGATATATGGTAAAACGCCCTTACCCACGGGTCAGGCTTTCTAAGCGTGAAATTTTTCGCCGCGATCAACATACATGCCAGTATTGTGGAGCACAGACCAAGCACCTCACCCTCGACCATGTAATCCCCCGCCATCGTGGGGGCGAATATTCCTGGGCGAATCTCGTCACAGCATGCCAGAAATGCAATCTCCGGAAAGGTGGGCGAACGCTGGAAGAAGCCGGGATGACCTTGCGCCACCCACCTTACGAACCGCGGGCGACTGCAATGTACCTGTATTCTTCCTACCTCGATGAAAATGGGGAATGGCAGGCGTATTTAAATGGCTGGTGATCTGGCAGGCATACTCTCCAGCAGCGCGTAGATGCCGCCTGAAACAACCCCATAACCCCCCAGCAGAATAGGGAAATCCGCCTCCAGGGCCGCCCGAGTAAGCTCTCGCAGAGCCTGATCCTCGATCTGGTCTGCCTGGCCCAGGTCGGATGCAAAACGATCAGCAGGCGACGGCCACGCGCGGCCCATACCCATCCACACTCTTGTATCCCACAATAATCCATCGGAAATGGTGTTAATTCGATCAAGGAATGCCCGTGGCCCAAGCAGGTTGACCATTTCACCAACCAGCGAGCGGACCTCTCCATGCTCGAGTCTCCGGCTGGCTACCATACCCCTTTCTTCAACGAACATTCTGATCCAGATCTGTGTAGATCTTTCTAATGTCTGCCAGACTTGAGAGCTGCACCGTCCGATAACGGCGAGTGTGCTGGCGGGAGTATCGAGTAAGCGTGCAATTTTCTCGACCCTATCCAGCGTGTCTCCCACCTCGGCTGCAAGGAACTGCTCGAGGTGCCTTCCCAACGCAGGATGGGTATGAAGCATCGCCAGATCAGTTGGTGTGTCGATGTCTAACCTGGAGGCAGCCTCGGGGTGCATCCCCTGCACGTCCACACCGAGATCATGTGAAAGGACATACCCAACCGGGTTATCCGCCGGCAACCGGTCGGCGATTCCCGCAAGCAGCGCTGCTTCGTTCAGCAAAAACCAATCACTCGAGTAGATATTGTTTACAATTGCCTTTGTTTCTGTGGCTATGCGCAACTCTTCGAACAATGTTTGTAAATGCATAGCAGTGAGCAGCGGAGCGCTGGCCCCACCGAAATAGGCCAGCTGCTTCAGATTCTTCTCCTGAATGATATCGTTGAGAACCTGGCCGAAATGGAAGTCCGTCATCACAGGCTCGAGCGCATCGACTCCAAGCGCCACCAGCGCCGAACGCTGCTTTGAGTCCGCCGCCAGCGCGTAGATGGGATCAAAGGACCCAACCTGCTGGAGTCGCTCAACCAGGTCGGAGGCTGACGCCAGCCGACCGGCTGCGACCCATTGTTCTGCCGGCGAGTTACCGACCGGAGGGAGCATCAAGATTGTTGGGAGGGAACCCATCGTGTGTTTAGAGGCCGGTGGACCATCCACCAGCCTGCAATCCAGAGCTCAAGCGAGCTCGGTCTCGATCAGACCGAGCGAGTCGCCTCGCCGCCGGTAAAGAATATTCACTTGGTTTGTCTCTGCATTCAGAAAGATAAAGAAGTTTTCGTGTCCCAGGAGTTCCATCTGTTCGATAGCCTCGTTTTCATCCATTGGCAGAAGCTGGTGCCGTTTGCGGCGGGCGATTCGAACCGGCTCTTCAAATTCAACAGGCTCCTCTGGAGTAATCGACGCGCCAGCCGCCTCCGCTGCTGTTCTGCCATCCCCGCGCCCTCTCCAGCGCCTGCCTTTGTAGCGTTCAATCTGGCGTGAGATCTTATCGAGGGCCTGGTCAACAGATGCATAAATATCCTCTGTGCGATCTTCTGCCCGCAGGACAACTCCTTTCCCACGAATCGTAATTTGAGCAACCTGACGGTCCTGCGCACTGCGGGCTGTTTGGGCGAATGTCAGATCAACTTTTGCCTCTTCGAGTACATCGAGATAGCGGTCGAGCTTGCTAACTTTCTTCTCCACATAGTCGCGCAGCCGGTCATTTAAATCCATGTTCTTGGTGTTAATGACGACTTTGACGGACATCGAGACTCCCTTTCTTTATCAATGAGCGGCCCAAATACCTTATCTGCTTGCTCGCCCTACGGTTAGAGCGCAAATCGCCACAGCCCCGGCCTGAAGTAAGGCCTGTGAGCAGGCGTGGATTGTCGCTCCTGTCGTTACCAGGTCATCGATGAGCAGGACGTTTTTTTGGTCACAAATGTGGGGTTCTGCGCTAAATGCCCCTTCGACGTTATCCCTGCGAGCGAGGAAATCACGGCCGACTTGAGAGCCTGTATCGCGAACACGCTTTAATGCGTTCCGATAGTGCGGCAAGTTCAAAGCCTCCGCCAAGGGGCTGCTTATCAACTCGACCTGATTATACCCTCTTTGACGACGACGGGCGACAGCTAAAGGTACCGGAATAACCAGTTCCGCGTGCCAGTCGGTCGTTTGGTAGATCGTCTTCAGCCATTCCGCCATCACGCGCCCCAAGGCGCGATTCGGCCGGTACTTCAACTCGAGAATTGCCTTTATCAACGGTGGCTTATAGAGGGCATAGGAACGGATTGCCAGGGGGTATTTTCCCGTGATGGAGCATTGCCCAGGTTTATGCTTGAGCCCACAACGCGGGCACTCCATCCTTGTCCTTGTTTCTAACTGGCTCTGGCAGGCTGAACACCATACTACTCCCACCTGCCCGCATCCCGGGCAGCGTGGTGGGAAAAGGCCATTGGGTACAACCAGGTATGCACGCTGGAAGAACTGGAATCGGTCTGGGAATTTGCTCGACAGCGGGTTCCCCCTCCCCGGGCGAGAATGATTGTGGAGCTGCAGGGCTAGCGGAATAAAGCGCCCATCGGTGATCGGAAAAGCAGCAGCGCCGCCGGCCCCAGAAGCACCATCAGAATCGATGGGAAGATTAAGAGCCCGATCGGGAAGATCATCTTGATCGGCGCCCGGTGAGCTTCCTCTTCTGCCATCTGGCGTCGGCGGACCCGCATCTGATCTGATTGGATTCGCAGAACCTTCGCCATACTCACACCAAGCTGTTCTGACTGAATCACGGCGGCCACGAAGCTGGTTAGCTCTGACACACCCAGCCGGTCGGACATATCACGCAAGGCTTCACGGCGAAGTTTGCCCAACCGGATCTCTTGGAGCACACGTCCGAACTCAAGGGCCAGCTCATCTTCCCACTTCATGTTGACCTGGGCCATGGCCGCGTCAAAACCAAGCCCAGCTTCAACACAGATTGTAAGCAGGTCGAGCGCATCCGGCAGCGCACGGAAGACGGACTTCTGGCGGGCTTTGATGCGGCTTGTAAGCCATAGATCCGGGAACATGAACCCGATCACGAGGAACAACGTCGAAAGACCCAGACCGGTGAGCCAACTGCGTTTCGTGATCAAGAAGACGAAGAAGATGCCACCACCAAAGACAGCCGCAAGCACAAAACGCAGAGAGAGGAAGAAGGCGGGATCAATCTGCATTGGATTGCCAGCCATCTCGATGCGCTTCTTCGCATTTTCCAGTGTCGCCTGCGGGGTGAAGCGCGAGGCCAATTCACCGATTTTATTGAAGATCGGCAGAATGATACGTTCATAAAGCCCCAACGAAAGTTCAATCTCTTCCAGCGTCATCGGTTCGTCACGGGTGCTGTATTCAGCTAGGCGCTCGGAAACCGGATCCGAAAGACGTGGCGCACGGATGCCAGCGACTACGAGGATGACCGCCAGGACCAGGATGATAACGACGATACCGATTATCGCTATGGTCATAGTCTTACCGCCTCTCTCTCAGGCAAATTCAACCGTCATATTTTAGATATCGATTGCAACGATCTTCTGCGTAGCAATAAACCCGGTCACGACCATGATGCCGGCCAGAGCCAGGATCGGAATACCACAGCTGCGTGTCTCCGGGTTGAAGAATTGCATGACGTACTCACGGTTCAACAGGAACAGCAATAGCACTAAAACAATTGGAAGTGCAGCGATGACCCACGCTGTTGCCCGACCTTGGGCAGTTAGTGCCGAGATCTCGCCCTTGATGCGAACGCGTTCCCGGATTGTATAGGAAATGGTGTCCAGAATTTCAGCCAGGTTTCCGCCGACCTCCCGCTGGACGTTGATTGCTGTAATAACCAGGTCTAGGTCCTCACTATTGATTCGTCGCAGCAGGTGCTCGAGCGCTTCGTCCATCGTGATACCAAGCTGCATCTCCTGTACGACTCGCCTGAATTCATCGCAGATCGGGGTGGGTAGTTCGCGGCTCACCGCTTCCATCGCCTGCAGGGTCGAGAACCCGGCCCGCAGGCCGTTTACCATCAGGTTCAGCATATCGCCGAGCTGGTTGTCGAATTTCTTCAAGCGAGTCTTCTGGGCCGTCTTGACGTACATTGATGGCAGGTAAGCACCTACGACAGCAGCGAGAATGGCGAAGATGAGCGAGAACTGGCTGATCACAAACCCGACCAGGGCGACGAGTATGCTTGAAAGTACGATGGCAGCGATATACTCGGCCGGCCGCAGCTTAATATCAGCCCGGGCGAGGTTCTTCGATATGTTGTCAAACATATCGGTACCTTCGCCCATTTTGTCAAACATATCCGTGAAGAACGAAGGCCCCTTTTCTTTCTTTTCACCGGCGGTGGTTGTGATTACCTGTCCGGCTTCTGTATAACGACCAAGCCGTTCTTCAACAACGGACCGTTCGCCGAAAATGCTCATCCCGAATCCAACGACCAGGAGGAGCAATCCAAGACCGCCACCGATGATCAGGACTGTATTTGAATCCATAGCTTAGTAGCGCGTCCTTTCGCCAACCCCAAAGATCGAGGCGGGTAGATTGATCCCGCTGGCTTCGATGCGGTCGATGAACTTCGGGCGCAGGCCAGTCGGACGAAGCCTCCCGATCACCTTCCCATCTTCGAAACCGGTCTGTTCAAAGACGAAGATGTCTGTCATCGTGATGACATCACCTTCCATACCCTGGATTTCAGAGACATTCGTACATTTACGCGTGCCGTCCCGCAAGCGCTCAAGATGTACTACCAGCTGCAACGCCGAGGAAATCTGCTCCCGGATTGCCCGTATCGGCAGGTCCATCCCTGCCATCAAGGTCATCGTCTCGATACGGGACAAGGTGTCACGCGGGCTGTTCGAGTGGGCTGTGGTCATGGATCCTTCATGGCCGGTGTTCATAGCCTGGAGCATGTCGAGCGCTTCTTCCGCTCGAATCTCACCGACGATAATCCGGTCCGGGCGCATACGAAGGGAGTTGACCACCAGATTCTGAATGGTGACTTCACCTCGACCCTCGATGTTCGGTGGGCGCGATTCGAGCGTGACGACGTGTTCCTGGCGCATCTGCAATTCGGCTGCATTCTCAATCGTAACGATGCGTTCGTCATTCGGAATGTATTGGGACAGGATATTCAGCATCGTGGTCTTGCCCGAGCCTGTACCACCCGAGATGACCATATTGATTGCCGAGATGACGCAGGCTTTGAGAAACTCAACCGCTTCGGGGGTGATCGTGCCCCATTCGATAAGCTGCTCGACGGTAATCGGGTCACGGGCGAACTTTCGAATGGTCAATGTCGGGCCGACAAGCGAAATCGGTGGAATGATCGCATTGACGCGTGAGCCATCCGGCAAACGGGCATCTACATAGGGGCTCGATTCATCGATCCGCCGGCCAAGTGGAGCAACAATGCGGTCGATAATCCGCATCAGGTGATCATCGCTTTCAAACGTTGCCGGTTCACGGTGGAGCTTGCCGCCTCGCTCGATGTAGATTTGCTTTGCGCCGTTGACCATGATCTCTGTGATGGACCCATCCGCCAGCAGTGGCTCGAGCGGTCCCAAGCCGAGAATTTCGGCCACGATCTGTTCGAAAAGCCGGCGGCGTTCCGGCCGGGAGAGGACGATATTCTCTTCTTGAAGGATCGTTTCAAAAAGATCCTCAATCGTCTGCCGAACCTCAAGTGTCTGGCTGACGTCCATGGAAGGGTCGAGTTCGGCAAGAAGTTTGTTCTGGACCCGAGTTTTTAGATCATGATAGGTATCGCGCTGCTGTACTCCTGGCGGTGCAACACGGCGTGCAGCGATGCCGCCCATACGTGAACCGCCCCCGGAAGTTGCCGCCGTTCCCCCGGTATTAACGCTGGGAACATTGCTGCTCTTATTGTTGCTGCCGCTTGGTACCGGCGCGCTATCCGCCTGGCCCTGTTCAATTCGTTTTAATAACGACACGCTGCACACTCCTTGCCCGTTTCCGGGCAAAACCATCCAGGCACTAGCGGCTGAACAACCGCGGTTTCTCTGTCTCTTCGATCTCCTCTACCTCAACTTCCTGCATCAGGCGTTCTTTCAAATCGCCCAGGACCTTGAGCAGGCTGCGTGCAACCGGCTGGCCCTTATCATTGAGCAGGATCGGTGAGCCGCGGTTGATCGAGCTGGAGACTGCTTTTTCATCAAAAGGAACTTCACCATCAACCGGTACTTTCAGATTCTCAGAAACCGCTTCGGCAGTAATTCCGGACTTCTTATCCATTCGATTCAGAACGAAGAAGACTCGCTGTTTTGGAAATTCGAGCACGCCCAGGAGATCGAACAAGAGGCGTGTGTCCTTGATCGAGGGAATTTCGGGGGTGGCGATGGTCACGAGCAGGTCGGCAGTATCAAGTACGGCAAGCGTAATGTCGTCCATATTCGAACTGGTGTCGACGACGACATAAGCGAACTCGCGTCTAAGGAACTGCAGGACATTCCGTACTTGTAGGGCAGAGATCTCATCCGCCATTTCCGGCCGCGGCGGCGCAGCCAACACCCGCAGACCAGATTCGTGGTGAATGAGAACATCGGCCACATAATCGTTATCGAGTTCTTCAGAACGAGAAGCAAGGTCGACGAAGGTGTTCTTCGCCTGGAGATTTAACGCGACGGCGACATCCCCGAATTGCAGGGCTGCATCGACAAGCACAGCCGGGGTGTCGGCAGTATCAAGGCCGATAGCCAGGTTGGTTGCAATCATTGTGCAGCCTACGCCGCCTTTGGGGCTGTAGACAGCGATAATCTTCCCTTGCGGGCGCAGCGGACCGGTTGAAAAAGTACGCCCCCCGGGTCCCTGTACCATAATCTGTGGAACCGGGGCAGCGATTTTCTCCTTCTGCTCATGCGCCATCACCGCCAACGTGCGGATGGTGGAGATCAATTCGTCCCCGGAAGGCGGTTTGGCGAGGAAATCGCGAGCGCCAGCCCGCATCGCTCGCCTGACATAATCGGCATCGTTATTGACCGATAGCATCACAATCTGTGCAAACGGAACATCACGCAGAAGCGCTTCCGTCGCCAAGATGCCGTCCATGTCGGGCATGTTGATGTCCATGATAACGACATCCGGCTCGGTTTCTCGGGCCAGATCGATCGCTTCTACCCCAGTACGGGCAGCGCCGACGACGAGAACATCCGACTCAAACTGAAGTAACTTTCGGATGTTCTCGCGTGTCTCTGCGATATCGTCTACGATCAGGACGCGGATTACATTCTCCGCGTTATCGGTCATTGATGTTTCTCCAATGCCTTTTCTCCAACCACCCCATACCCTGTTTACTGTTGTGGCGCCACAACCGCCTGATCATTCGCCAGCTTGGGATCGATCAAATTGCTCAACGCCGGCTCGAGGCTGTATGGAAGCCGTGAGGGTACCGTGATGTTGTAGCTTTCAATCAGGTACTGCAGCGTAACACTGGTCGTCTCGGTCGGCTCGCTGTCATTCGGCGCACGGAGCGTCAAGGTTAAATCAGCCCCAACCTTCATCGCCCAGTTCAGCGCAAGTGCATCCTGTGGAGTAACGATCAAGGTTATGATATCGGGCGGTTTCACCTCGACCGCGACCGGTTGGCCTTCCTGGCCCGCAGGTGCATCTGCACCCTGCTGTTGGCTCACAACCTGAGTGGTCGGTTCATTTTCCAGCGAGAAGGTGCCAACGTGAAGCACCTGAGCGCTATCGACCAGCCGTTGAGAAACGGCTCGGGGGCGTTGACTGCCCTGCGGAACAACGTGGAAGAGCGAACCCGTTTCTTCCTCCTGGATCACCTTGCCAAGGAGAATCTGTTCCCCCTTGTCTTTGTCCTCATAGTTGCCCACTTGGCCAGTAAGGGACGGTGATGGGAACTCACTCGTTCCCCCAGGCGCAGAGAGTACCGTCGAGAAGTTTGGCAATATAGATTGGAAATCAGGATCGACATCCACCATCAGCATGGAAACCAGCACATCGACTACATCACCATCTCGCAGGGCATACGCCACGCCTGACAATCGATCCATCGGAATTGCGATCGCGGTGTAGCCAGCCGGTATGGCGAGCGAGGCATCTGAACCACCAGCCAGCAAATCACCTGAGCTCTCAGAGATCATCGCTTCCGTAATTGGAACACCGCGGCCGATATCTTGACGGGCGACGCGACCGACGATTTCTGAGCGAATCGCCTCCTCATCACTACCACTGATCATGGTCTCAACAACCATATTGGCGGGCATGCGCGACATTACAACGCCGTCATCTGGAATGCGAGCACCACGTGCGATATCCTGGGCCGCAATAGCGACGAATACGACGTCACTCGGCACAGCACCGACCGGCGTTTGCTCGGCGCCAGCCTGTGGGCTTCCGCCACCACCACGGGTGAGAAGATAGATAGCAGCTACACCCAGCAGTAGGATGATTGCAAAAAGAATCAAGATTCTTGGACGGCGCATGTGGCCTCCTTATGCACGAATACGACGGTGCTCGCCCAGGTAGGCTGGACGCGCGTATCTTACCCGCTTGACTCCAAAAGTCAAGTTGAGCCTACTTTATCACAGGTGTTGCCGGATCCTCGCTTACATTTCCCTTACACAAGGAGCCCTATCCTCGATAGGGCTCCTGTAGTGAATCACTGGGATGCGTCGCTCCCCCAGGTTCCGGCCAATCGAGATTCTAGATGTTCGTTACGATGTTGCTGAAAACGTTACCGATGGCCGGGCCGAGCAGCGCCAGAATGACAATCACGACGACTGCAACCAAAACAAGAATCAGTGCGTACTCAACAAGACCTTGGCCTTTCTCCTTCGGTGCAAACAACATGTCTCTCACCTCCTTTCTGTGATGATTTCGCCTGTTTTTTGTTACAAGCTCCTAGCCATTATAGGCATCAGTCCCCCAGCATTCAATAGGACTAATTTCCGAGGGACACGGGTACGGGTCAGCGCAGCATTCTTGCCAATGCTGGCTAGTCACGGCTTAGAAATATTCAAGCTTTGGGTGAATCGGGCGTAAGTATGATGGAAATGCGGGCTCCCTCACCAGGCTTGCTATCAATCTCAATCTCGCCATCCAGCTGTTTAATCTGGCGCCTCAGGCGATCAAGTGCCTTGTTTTGACATTCCTCGCTGTCTAGAATAGCCGTATCGAATCCGCGGCCATTGTCCTCAATCGCGCAACGGACGTGATGCTGGTCAATATCGATCGTTACTTTGACTTGCGTGGCCTGGGCATGATCACGTGTATTCGCCAGACATTCCTGCACCGCACGGAATAAGACGACTTCCCAGTGTGAAGCCAGCCGCTTTTCGGTCCCTGTATTGACTACGCTGATATCCAGACCGGTCTTCTCCTTGAAGGCCTCTGCATAACGCCTGATGGTAGGCAGCAAGCCGAGGTCGTCAAGCATCATCGGTCGCAGCTCGAAAATGAAATCCCGCACCTTGCCGAAACTGCTTGTCGCAGCTTCCTTCAGACTAGCCAGCTCTTCACGGGCTTGTTCCGGGTTGTTATCGAACAACCGGTTTGCGATTTCTGTCTGGAGGATGAAATTCGAGAGTACCTGGGCTGGACCATCATGAATCTGGCGGGAGATCTTTCGCCGTTCGTCTTCCTGAGCCTCAATAATCTGTGCCAGGACTCCGGCAGTTGATGGGCGATCCTCCTCGACTTCAACCGCTGTTCGTCCGCCCATGAACTGCATCGAACGGCTGATGATATTCGCCATGCGCTGCAGGTGCTCCTGGTCGCTCTCAAGCTTCTCCAATTGGCCTCGCATGGTGAAAAGCCTTTGCTGCGCATCGAGAGCAGCCTCATAGTTATTTAGAATATCCTCCCGCGGGACGGTATCAAAGTGCGACTGCATTTGATGCAGACGTGAAGTGATATCCGCATTGCGCGTGCCGAGTTTCTCAACCTCGCCCTGACTTTGTTCAACTAGGAGGGTGATCTCTTTCAGCTTTTCCTGGATTTTCTCCAGCTCAGCTTGCGATTCCTGGAGAAAAATCTCAATCGGGCTAAGTTCGGGACTGGTATCGGGTTCGGTCATTAAACCTCACGGTTATTTTCGCGTGTCCTTGAGTCGCACCCATCCATGACGAAGTGCATAAACTGCAGCTTGTGTACGATCCTCGACATCTAACTTATGCAGGATCGCGGTCATGTGGTTCTTAACGGTTTGATGGCTGATGCCGAGTTTGGAGGCAATTTCCTTATTGCTCATCCCGCGCGTGACATACTGCAGGATCTCCATCTCGCGTGGAGAGAGCGGTGTGAAAGCTTCCACGTCACCCTCCAAATGCGGCCGTCGGACGGTTTCTACTCCCCTTGAAAGCCACTCATCCAACCCCTGGGCGTCGAAGACCTGGTCGCCAACGACGAAGAAACCACGCGCAACCTGCCTGATGATGTCAACAAGCTTCCCGGCTTCAACGTCTTTCGAACAATAAGCTCGCGCACCTGCGCTGAAGGCATGCAGAACCTGTTCCACATCGTCGTAGGCTGTGAGCAGGACAATTGAAGTATCGAGGCGCTCACTCACAACCTGACGGGTGACCTGCATACCGTTCATCTTCGGCAAGTTGACGTCGACCAGTGCAACCTGGGGTTGAAGTTCTCGAATCAATTGAACCCCTTGATCGCCGCTGGTCCCTTCGGCTAATACATTCAGGTCGTCCTCAGCATCGATCACACTGCGGACTCCCTCCCGGAATAGAGGATGATCGTCAACGATAATGACTGTATAGACTTCCATTCGTCAACCGCCTTTTATCTGGACGCGGCGAGTATAGCACAGTCAGCTCGCGTCGAGCAAACCTCAGGGAATCAAGCGATACACAGCCATATTCTCGCCATCTTGCTGTGGGCTAAAGGTTCCCGTAGAACGGAAGACCGGCATCAGGTCTGCAGTCAATTCAGGATACCACCCCGGAAAGGTCATCAGGTAATCCGCGCCGCATATTGTAAGAAGCTCAGAGAGCGCAGCCTCGTTTCGCAGGATCGGAATGACTTCCGGCGAGATCAAGCCTGCTAGATCCAGGATGGCCCGGTGGCCGAAGTACCCTAGGGCGCCGATGTCGTGCGCAGCAATCAAGGCATGCTCGTCGGTGTGAGCCGCGATCCACTGCGAAGTCTGCACCATTTCTGTTTCGATGACAGCCACGTCCATTGCGTAGGCGCGCGCTCCGAGGGGCAGGAACAGGATCATGACAGCCGCTAGACTCAGGAACCAGGTACGACTCAGGATTCTCGCACGATAACCCTCCGTCAGCCTTGAACGGAGCTGGAGCAGCCCTTCAACCCCCAGCACGATCAAGACAGGCAGGACAGGCATGGCATAGCGACCGTGTTGATAGGTTACCGGCAGTCGAAGCGCGTATGAACCGAGGAATGATGCCGCCCAGATTAGCGGGGCAAGCCTGAGCCAATTCCGGTGGCTGATGCTTTGCCAAGTGCTCCAGAGCGCTCCCGGTATAAGAATTATGCCAGCACCCGTTATGGGCTGAACCCATTGGGAAAGGTAGCGTGAGAGCAAAGGTTGACTGCGTAGAATGGCGTATTCTGCCTGCTTCGCATAAAACGTGCTCGGCCAGAAACTCCCTTCAATTGACTTGTTGAACCAGAGATATGGCAGGACAACTAGCGCAACTCCAAGGGTTAACTGCAGCGCCCCAAGGATGCGGCGGCGGGATTTGACACCGGATTGGAAGCTCAACACCCATGCTGCAGGCAAGAGCAAGCTCAAGGCGTCAGGACGAATCCATATTCCCAGACCAATCAGCAAACCTACCGACAGATAACGCGGTTGTGGATCCGTTAGAAGAAATAAGGCCAGACACACCAGGAGACCGAGCAGTAGAATTTCCATGCCGGAAAGGGCGGCCCAGATCAGATGCCATTCAAGCAAGGTCAGTGCCGCGATCCAGAGTACGCCTGAAGGAAGCCGGGGATTACGCCGCCTGAACCAGGCCGCCGCTGCCAACATCAGGCTGACCTGCGAGACCAATCCGAGAATCAAGGTCCAATTTTTCGGAGCGAACCTCAGCGCATAACCTAGCGCGATCATAGCGGACCAGAAGGGCGAGGTCGACCCAGAGCTCGGCTGTCCGGATGTGTATGCCCATTCACCATTAAGCCCCAGGTTGCGGGCGTAAGTTTGGTGAATCCAGGCATCATCGAGGGGATAACCAGTGCCGACTAGATTGAAACTATAAAGCAGGTAACCGGCGCATGCCAGCCCCCAAGCGAGCAAGATAAGCCAGAGTAAACGGTGGTCGACGTCAAAGCGGGCGCTCTTCACGGAATTCCCCCGTCAGCCAGCTTGAAAATGCGGATTGGTCTGTCATCTTCAGCTGGCAGTTCGCCGATGAATTCAAGCCAGTCCGGCACAGCCTCAAGCTCATAAACCGGCTGCAGAGCCCAGGGACGGTTCGCATCCAGGATGACCCACTCGACACCATAGCGATGCAGAGATGCGTAGAGTGCACTCTGACCCCCGGTTGGAATCACAATCGCCGAGGTGCCCGTCTCCACCCAGTAGCCAGGCGGATTGTTTACGGCCACTGGCTGGCTGGCTGCGCCACGATCTGCCATGAATTCGCCTACACTCTGGTACGTTACTTGGGGCCGTATCCAGCGTGGCGTCCCGGCATCGTTCCCGATCGCTCGAAGGTAGAATGTTGCGAAGGTGAACACCGCGGCAATACCGATGAGCGCTGGATGGAATAATGCACGTGCCCGGTTTTGTTCCCAACCACGCCGTCGAACACCCCATTCGATCACTGTTTCAAGTCCGATCGGTGCCAGGCACCAGGCAACTGGCATAACCGCCGCGCTCGAATGAAAGATTCCACCGTTCATCCCAGCAAATGGAAAGGCCACCGTCATGACAACTAGTAGCGCCAGGCCATAAAGAACAGCCAGGCGTATGCCCTGAACATTCTTCAGCTTCAAACCGCCCAGGATAACGAGGGGCGTCAAAAAAATCAGCCCGTTCTCGGCAATAATCCGTTCGAGATTGACACCCAACGCCTGGAGACGGGCAAGCAATGCTTGAGGAATTCCATTTGCCAACCAGTGAGGGAATGAAATATCAGCTGCCGGGTAATGGAAAAATTCCTCGTAGCTGGTAAGCCATAACGTGCGGCCTAACCCTGGAGCCAAGGGTGAACCAACAAGGAACAGGTTGCGAAGAAACCACGGGCCCATAATCAGGAGGTAGCCGCAAAGAAGTAATAGCGCTCGTTTCCCTCGCCCACCCAGCGATACTGCCGGTACGGCCAACGCCGGCAAAATAAGAAGCCAACCATCCGCCCGGGCCAGGTGCGCGAGACCGGCAAGCAATCCCAACACGAGCCAGTGCCACCTTCGCCTGGACTCCCGAACGCGTTGGAGCAAGAAGAACACCCCTATCCCAATCCAAGCGAACAAGATAAACATATCCGTTGTAAGGAAGTAGGGGAAGAAGAAACCGGAAAACGCTGCTAGCCAGCCAGAGCGGTAAGCCAGGGTGGGATTCCCATGAATTGATAGCGAAAACCGGGCGACGCCGAGCGGGAGGAGTGCCGTGAGTAGTACGAACGGGAATTGTGCTGCTCGAAAACTGCTGCCAAGCAAGAACATCGGAAGCGATGCAAGTAGCGAAGTCAATGGCATCCAGTACAAATTAGAGGGGTGAACGATGCCCACCGGATTCGTGATGTAGGTCCAGATGAACGGTTCGTTCAATCCCCCACCGGATGAAATCTGCCTGGCAATCGCAAAGTAGTAATCCGCATCCATATAACCTGGAGCACGGACCCAGATTACGCCGGCTAGAGCCGTAAAGAATCCGACGAGTATAAGAGTTGTCCAGCGTGACCGGCTCATCCTGGCCCACCGGGAAGTACGAAGGTCTCCGGAGTTCTACCGGATGAATCGCCGAAGAAATAAACCAACAGATCTCCCCAATGCTCTACCTCTTGAAGCTGGTAGTGCTCTTCGAGCCATTGTACGCTGGGATGTATTTTAAGTCCCAGAGCCAGGTAATCCTCGATTTCTTGTTCGAAGATGATGAAATAAACATGCTGAGCACCATGGACTGCATCCGCGATATCTGTCTCAGCCATTAGACCGAGGAGTTCCTGGGTTGGTTGAGCCAGGGTATCCGACCCTGATGCTGCCGGATCGGCAAGGTATTCCTGCTGCAGATCGGGGGCGTAGTAGGCGAGCGGCAGCATGCTGATTTTGTTGGCGTGCAGGATCACATCCTGCGGCGCTTCAACTCCACGCAGATAATTGGCGACCTGCTCAAAGGGTGCGTAGGGAAAGTCCCTATACGTGAGCCGTGAGTAATGCCCTAGCAGGATTGAACAGGAAAATGCGGTAACTATCAAGACTTGCCCGCTGCGAGGCACTTCTGCGCTGGCCCATACCCATGCCAACCATAGTAGAAGCATGGTCCCGGCGGGGAGAAGTACGCGCACCAGGTAAACCGGGTGCCAGAGCGAGACCACGAACAGGATGATTACCGGTGCTAAAACCTGCACTGCTATCCAGCCTGCTTCAATCCGGCCTGGCATGCCCCCCCGGCTCGAACGGACTGCTTGAATGACCGAAAAGATATAGATGGCCAGCGCGAGGAACAAGCCCAGAATTAAGACTACCCCTGAAAGAGGGAGCCCAGTGATGAAACCAAGAGCAGTCTGGAGGAGGCTGGCCAATGTTGGTCGGTCAATCCAATACCCATGACTGACCTTGAGAAACTGTTGGGGAAGGTGCAATCCCCACGGTAAATACAGCAGGATGGCGAATATTCCCGCCATGAAGAGCCGCCGCCAACGCTGAGAACTCTTTAGAAGGAAGGGGGTGAATGCGATCGGAATCAGGAAAATAGCAGCGAGTGTATGGGTATACATTGCCAGCGCAGCGCTTATCCCGAAGATGATCCAGCTCCCCCATCCTGGTTGTGTTGTGCCACGCCATGCCATCCACATGCAGAGCAAGATCCACAGACTTAGCAGCCCATACATCCGGGCTTCCTGTCCATAATGCACCTGGAATGGTGAGAGTGCGAAGAGCACTCCGGCTGCAAGCGCGATCGGAATGGAGAAAACGTCTTTCATGAAACCCCATATCAAGACAACCTGAACCAGGCTGAAGAGCACCGAAAGCAATCGTACAGCCACCACACCGCTTCCAAAGACTTGCATCCATACCCAAAGCAGCGTGTAGTAGAGCAAGGGATGCTCCTCGGCTGCTCCGCCCGTTGAGGTGCTCAACGTCGCTTCCAGCATCGGTTTGAAGCCAGTTCTAGAGAAGAGGACTGAGAAGGCTTCATCGTACCAGAGCGGTCTTGCCCTGAGGTCCGGCAAGCGGGCGAGGAAAGTTACTGCAACCAGCATTATGCCGATAAGCACCAAGAACAAGCGTTCCCGGTTGGCAGCACGCTGAAGGAAACGAGTCAGCTGCTTCGTTGGCATGGTGAGACTTCGTGAATCGATTCTTGAGTGCGGAAGGAATCCCAATGGCCCATTCCATGCAAGCCCTTCAAAGGTGCAATCAATACGCTACCTCACCGGTTGAGGAACCCGAAGTTCGGACGACCCACCACCGGATCCAGAGCAAACCGATCAGAAGGATCATTGGCAGTGGGAGATACATTGCGCCATTCTCGATATTTCCTTCGACCGTGACCAGGAAAAGCGCCCACAATCCGAGTAAGAGGGCTGCCATCAAGCCCCAGGTCGTGATCAAACCCTGTTTCCCCCAGCGCGAATTAAAAGCCGAAAAGACCAGCAGCAGCCCGGGCAGCAGCACCACAAAATTTGTTGTCGCAGTCCGGAAGGCGATCAAGTTCGTTATCACGAGCGTTAAAGCTGCGGTCCATTGAAACCAGCTCTCGGGCTTTCGTGCTGCTGCGAGCCACTCGTAGGCTAGATAAATCGCGAACAGTATGCTGATTGCTCGGGAGAGGTTCTCACCACCACGCGGGAGCCATCCCACCAGGATTGAAATCGGCGACCCTAGTTCCGTGTAGCCGGGGTAATCCAGCAGCTGCTGCAGCCAGCGCAGAGGCCAATCGGGCATGAGGATCAGTGTACCGATCAGGAGGATGAGGCTGGAGCCAAGTATCCAACCGACCAGGCTCCAGCGCTTCCGGGTAAACGCCCAGAGGATTACGAACGGGATGATAAGGAAAGACATCTGAGGTTTGGTGAGCGAGAGTCCAAACAACCAGCCAGCGAGAGCGTCGTTCTCTTGCTGGATCGCAAGCAACCCTCCGCAGATAAGTAGGGCTTCGATGACGGCGAACTGTCCAACGACAACACTGCGGACACCGTGATACCAGAGCACAGAGAACAACAAAACTGCCGCTGTAGTTCCCCAACCTGGCTTCCATTTGCCGATTCGTATCCCGATTAAAGCCAGGATCGGAAGGCCAATCTCCAGGATCGTCATCCAAATTGCACGCGCTGTTGTATAGGGAAGCAATCCGAAAGGTGCAAAGAAAATCATCGCCGGTAAGGGGTAGACAAAATGAGCAATATCCTCACCCGCTGCTGCATTTGCTGGCCGGCCATATATCATGCGTTGAGCGGCAAGACTCACCTGCTCATCGTAAGGATTTATCCCCTCCACCAACCAGTAATGCGCGCCCGTCCAACGGGCAAGGAAGTCATTCCCGCCTGGAGCTTTCAGAGAAAACTGGTAATTGACATACGTCAACCCAAGAAGCAGCCCGATCAAGACTGCGATCATGGCTATGCGAAAGATAGCGGTCGTCCGAATCACGAATTCTCCGCTCCGTCTAGTTTTATTTGTTCTCGCAGGCTGCTACTCTCTAGCATCCTGACGGGTAAAAATGACCGCCTGCTGATCCTGATAAATCTTTGACCAATCCATATTCGCCTCCAACCGCAAACGGAGAGGCGCTTGAGGCTCGATCATGACGGTCGCGATTCCCCATTGATCGAGAACCCCCTGCCATTCGTCATCACCGCGCCACACGCTTAAATACTGCTCCAAGACGTCGTCATCGAATAGATCCGTCCTTCCGTCGACGAAACTTAAGTAGCGCGGATAGAGCTCCCAGATCACGTACGCCCCCCAATTGTAGCTGTTGAAGATTGGACCTGGTACGTCAGATCCAAGTATGTATTCGACAGCTGCTTGCGGGTACAGTTCGCGCACGGCCTCTGCATTTGTCTTGGGAGCTAACGGGATCATGATTTTGATGATTGCCGGTATGAGCAAGACCAGGACGAGCAATCCATTAATCATCCTGGCAATCTTGTGTGGGATCTGGCGGCTGCTCCTTTTCGACCACCTGATTCGAGCCAGCATTGAATCGAGATGTCGAACCAGAATTGGAGCGTCGACGAGTGCGTAAAGGGCGATGTTCCTTGATGCAAGCAAGGCCATGGTATTGAAAGTAAGAGCGCTTAGCATTTCTACCGGCTCAATCGCGCGCTTGGTATTTCCAAATGCCACCAGGTTTAAAATCATCATTGTCAGGAATGGCAGGACTTGCAGCTGGTGAAAATCTGGCGACTGCCATTCTTGAATATAACTTCGGAGGACACCGATCGAAACTGTCTTAAAGGGATATGCCAGCATGGTGTAACCATGAGGGTTGAACCCGATGAAGACCGCCGAGAGCAGCCCGACACCCGTCAATCGCAGAATTCGCCCACGGTATTCAAACCATAACGTACGCAGACTCTGCCCTTCTTGATTCCATTTCAATACGATTGTCACGACCCACCCGGCGAGATAGAGAGCGATCAGGATGAAACCGATCACGAACCCGCCGTGGAGGTTTCCCCATACGGTCATCAACACAGGCAGCAGCCAGAGAAGACTGGACTCAGAGCGGCGCTCGCGTTCAAGGATCAGCAGGAAAGCTGCGGTCAATGTGAACGAGAAGATCTGGGGTCGAGCGGACCAGTAAACTGCAGAGGTTGTGGCGGCCAGCAATAGGATTGCGCTGCGAAGCAGCAACTGTCCTTCCATTAAAGGCCAGAGCATCAAAAATGCGGCGGCGACAGCAAGAGCGGTAAGCAGATTAAGCCCCGGGAGACCCAGAGCAGAAAATGCGCCGTAGATGAACACCTCCGCCAGCCAGCCAGGGTATTTCCACTCTTCACCTTGACGCGTGAGGGAGAATGGGTCATGGTCGAGGACTGCACGCTGCTCGGTGATGGTCTTGCCAGCCCGTAAATGCCACCAGGTGTCACTATCAACCGAGACGCGCATCGCCATCGTAAAGACGGCCAGCATTGTCAGGAGAAATACCGTACGTTTGAAGCTCAACTTCCTACCTCGTCCCCAGCATTCTCATATTGTGCATCCAATGTGCCAGATTTCTCATTCACGCCACTTTTGCTTCAATTGATCGATGCTGATGGGTTCACTGAGATCATAAAAAACGTGATAGGGACCGATGCTGGCTTCATCCCAATGAATACCCGCAGCGCTTAGAAACTCGGAAATAACCCGATCCAACTCTTCCTGCATGGTCGTAACCAGGGCAATTCGCCTGCTTAATGCGACCTCAACATCATAAGGCGCATATCGATTATCCCTTTCGGTAAATCGTAAGTCCGCATGATAGGGCAAGGCGGGAACGAAGATCAGATCCTCCTCAGATTCGAATGCCAGAGGGTATGAAACCCAGTAGTTGGTATATCCTCGTTTGGCATCCTTCAGCGATAAAAAGTCAATCAGCTTCTGGTCGTAGGAATGATCTATACGGGTCGAGGCGTCAAACTGCGTTGTGAATCCAGGAGCACCGCCTGCTGCGACCTGCACGTTAGAGACGAAGTTGAATAAGATCAGACCGAAGAAGAGCAGCCAACGCAAGTACATCGAAGTAGATCCTGTTTTCCGGACGAGGAAGATCCCCGCCAGAATTGCCAACACGATCGATAAAGGTAGAAAATACCGCCCGGACGGATCCACCCCGAACGGCGTCAGGATGTAGCCGAGCAAGGTCATAATGGCAAGGTCGCGCAGGAGGGTTAAGCCTTCACGGCTTGAGCCATCAAAACCACGTCGACGGATCCAGTCAACTCCAACTGATAGCCAGAAGGCGGCGGCGACAAGCAGACCAGGAACGAAGAGCGGGGCGGCGTCCCAGGGTGGTCGAAAGCCGAATATGACGCTTATTCCAAAAAGGATCAGGTTGCGGATGCTCAACAGTACTTGAGATGGGTAATTTCCCCCGGCAACGCCTGCGATGGCTGACCCGCTCAGCTCTGACAGGAGCGCACGAACGCCATGGGACGACGCCCAGAAGATCACCGGGCTCAATCCGACCAATGCCCCAACACAAAAAGCCAGGAAAAGTTTAGGCCGAACCGTGCTTTCTGAAGTGCGTCGAGTTCTCCAGATCAGGAATAGAACTGGCAGGCTGTAGACCAACGTCAGGCCGAAAGCCCAGAAGCCCAATCCGATCAAAAATCCGAGCAGCAGGTAGGTCCGGAGCGGTGTTTGAGCTCGAATCACCCTGAGCCCGGTCAGGCAAATCAAATTCCCGAGCAGGAGCGCCTCGCCGTAGCCACCCAACGAGGCGGTCGAGTAGAGGGTCAGGTTCGTAGTCGGAATGGCCAGCACAAGCCCTGCAGCCAATCCCGCAATTTTGTTTCGAGTTATTCGCCACGCAAGCAGGATGGTTGAAAGGATTATCCCGCTATAGAGCAGGGTTTGGACGAGGCGGATTACGATAACCCGTTCACCGAGCAAACGAAATCCGATTGCGACCAAAGTCGCATCAAGACTTCCCATGTAGGCTTGCCCGTAAAAGAAGATCGGCCATTCGCCTTGCAGGGTGTGGCGTGCCATGAGAGCGACAATCGCTTCGTCCGCATTGAAGGGAAACACGTTCTGCCCTAGCAGCCCGAGTTTGAACAAGGCCGCCACAAGGAGCACGGCAGCCGCAATCCAGCTCGCCAACCTATCCAGCTCAGGGTACTTTCCCGCCGAAGCTGCCATCTATATAATGCTCATGTGAAGTTGCGACGTCTCGCACGACTCGAAATTCTCATCCCACTCCTGGCGATTCTCGCCCGCCTGGTATCCGGACCTAGAACGGTCGATGATGCCTACATCACGTTCCGCTATTCCCGCAATCTGCTATCCGGTTTAGGCTTAGTTTATAACCCAGGTGAATGGGTGCTTGGCACCACGACTCCCCTGTATGCTGGAGTGATGGCGCTGCTCGGACTGTTTTCTGGAGGACCGCAGGCACCTTTCCCCTACCTGGCTCTCATTCTAAATTCGGTCGCTGACGCTATAAGCTGCTACCTACTTCTTCAATTTGGAAAACGGTTGGGCTCAGTGTTTGCTGGGTCTCTGACCGCATTCTATTGGGCGCTGAGTCCGATGTCCGTGACGTTTGCAATCGGCGGCATGGAAACCAGCATTTACGTGCTGCTCATGCTGGCCACATTGTACTTAGAAATGACGAACCGACCAATTTTGGCCGCTTTTTTGGGTGGATTGTGCCTGCTGACCAGGCCCGACGCCTTGCTCTTCATTCTCCCGCTGATGGTGGAACGACTTCGCCAATTATGGCTTAAGTCCCCCACCCGGCCCTCCTGGGCCGAACTACTCGCCTTCCTGCTTCCCATCACACCATGGGTAATCATCGCGAGCCTGGCATATGGTCAGCCGATTCCTCATTCGATTTTAGCCAAGGTAGGAGCATACCAGCTGCCGCCCGAAGCTGCATTTGTCCGGTTGCTTCAGAATTATGCCACCCCTTTCATGGGCAACTTGCTCTTAGGGCGCCTCTGGATTGGTATCGGGCTCCTGCTCTTGCCCGCACTCTCGATTGCCGGCTGGCTTCAGGTCATCAGGAAACACCACGATCTGTGGCCGCTGGCAGCCTTCCCCTGGATTTACCTTGCCGCGTTCAGCCTTGCGAACCCGCTGATCTTCCGTTGGTATCTGACACCACCATTACCGATCTATGTCCTCGGCATCACCATAGGCCTGGCCGGATTGACGGCCAACCCGAAAGTGCGAATAGTTCGGCTGGCACTGTCTGCTTTGATCATCGTCTTCACGCTCAATGCCTGGACCTTAACCCCGGATCACGGACCGCAACGGCCGGCACCGAAAATGGCATATATCAAGCTAGAGCAGCTTTATATTCAGGTGGCAGAACAGCTGCAGGGAGAGTTAAAACATGGGGATGTTTTAGCAGCTGGCGATATCGGTGCGCTAGGTTATTTCACAAACGCGGAGATCTTGGACACTGTCGGCCTGGTGTCTCCGATCACTCTAGATTACCTCCCAATTCCCGCCTCCTACTATGTGATCAACTATGCCATACCCCCGGAGTTAATCCTCGATCAGATGCCGGACTATCTTGTGATTCTCGAAGTGTATGGCCGCGAGGGACTGCTCAGAAATCCACGCTTCAACCAACTGTACCAATTGACCGAGAGCTACCCAACCGACATCTACGGCTCACGTGCGATGCTGGTTTTCAAACTTCGCCGTCCAGAAACTGATTAAAAAAACACCCCGCATGAGCGGGGTGTGAAATCTACAGATCTATTTATTCACTGAGATAATCAACCAGCTTACGCCTGTGTGTCGGATGGCGCAGTCGACTCAAGGCTTGGGCTTCAATCTGCCGGACACGTTCCCGCGTGACGCCCATTTTGCGCCCCACTTCTTCCAGGGTATAGCTCTGTCCATCGAGCAGCCCGTACCGTAGCTGCAGGATCCGGACTTCACGAGGCGGCAAAGTATTCAAGACCTCCCGTAAATCCTCGCGCAGCAGGTTCTGCGTTACGACCTGGACTGGAGCGGGAGATTCTTCATCCTGGATGAAGTCGCCCAGAACAGAATCGTCCTCCTCGTCGGTCGGTGTTTCCAGTGAAAGCGGCCTTCGGGCAACCTGAATCATGTTCTCCACCTTCTTTGGAGATACATCCAGCACCAGGGCTAGTTCCTCGGTTGAAGGTTCACGCCCGTAATTTTGCGTCAGCTGGTGAGATACCCGCAGAAGTCTGTTGATTTGATCGCCCATATGGACCGGGACGCGAATCGTACGCCCCTGGTCCGCAATTGCCCGGGTAACAGCCTGGCGTATCCACCAGGTAGCATAGGTTGAAAATTTGTGCCCACGGCGATAATCGAATTTCTTAGCCGCGCGAATGAGTCCGATGTTTCCTTCCTGGATCAAATCCAGGAACGGCACCCCGCGCCCCATATATTTTTTCGCGACGCTGATTACGAGTCGGGAATTTGCAGTGATCAAATGCTCACGGGCAGCCCAGCCATCTTCGATCTCACGCTGCAGAGCCGATCGTTTGGTGGGATAAACATAGCTGGCGGCCAGTTCTTCCCGAGCTTCACGCCCACGTTCAATTCGTTTCGCCAGGGAAACCTCTTCCGGTGCTGTTAAAAGTGGGACTTTCCCAACTTCTTTCAGGTATAGACCGACCGTATCATCGGCGTCGATCGTTGAGAGCACACTTTGCTCAAGCTCGAGTTCTCGTTCTTCAGCACTGGAAAGCTCCGCCGAAGCTTCGCTGTGATCGTCTTCATCGAGACTTTGATCAAGGACATTTATGCCAGCTGCCATCAACGCAGCATAGGTGTCATCGAGTTGATCCAGGTCGCGCTCGGCTTCGGGGAAGATTGAGAGAATCTCATCCAGTGTGACGAATCCGCGCTCTTTGCCCTGCTCGATCAACTGCTCGATCTGGGGATTCTCGACTTCAGCTTCCGCGTGGGTATCTGCGAAGGAATCTTCCGCGAGCACCCCTACGACGCTGCCATTGGGTTTTTTCTTGCTTTCTTGTTTCGATCTATGTTTGGTCAATACACCCTTCCGTTTCCAGCATACTTCGAATAGAGAGCGACATCAAGCCAGTGCCATGAGCATCTGGCACTTGTAGACTCTTCTTGGGCTCTCGTCTGCAGGTTCTTATTCGGGAACCCGAACGGTGATTTCCGTGGCGAAGACTTGAGCGAGGTGGTCGATATCTATCCGTTTGTCACTTCAGCCATGGCACGGCATGAAACAAAAAACACGGCAGCCATAAGAGCAAGGCGGCACGTGCTCAACCGGAGCTGGCTTGATAGAGTGCTAACCTCGGAGAACAATATACATAATTGACGAGTGCGAGTCAATAAGCAATTTTCCTATGTCATCTAAACTTTATAAGTGAACTGTTTAAACCTGAAAGGTGAACCATATAAACTTGAAAAGTGGACACCTGAGATAATTGCAGAAAATTCTGCACCTGTTAGATTTCTCCTTCCAAAATGGAGAAATCAATGGACCAGCTTCACAGGCGTCTTACCGACGAACAGATTAGAGTTCTACTTAAAAGCTACTGCTTGGGGAAAATGAGCCGAGCCCAGTTTCAGGAAATGTTGGGGGTAGGCAAGACCCGATTCTTTGCC
>DAOUEL010000065.1:0-47159 GCA_034430595.1 Anaerolineales bacterium
TGACGAGGGCGTCGGCAACGTGATCCACGACACCTCCGGGGCTGTGGGCGGGCCGAGCAACGGCAACCGGATCTACGGCGGCAGTATTAATGGCCCGGAGTGGAGCTTCGATACACGCTGGTATGTACCTCCGCCGACACCTACTCCCACCCCAACTCCCACACCGACACCGACCGGGACGCCCGTGCCGACCGATACTCCCACGCCAACCTATGGCAGCCGGACCTGGTTCCTGGCGGAAGGCTTCACCGGCGCCGGGTTCAATACTTTCATCCTGATCCAGAACCCCAATCCCGACCCGGCCTCCGTCACTGCCACCTACATGCTCGACGATGGCACCAACCTCATCCGCACGCACACTATCCCGGCGAACAGCCGCTACACCATCGCCGCCCACGACCCGGCCGAAGTCGGGCCAGACCAGGCTTTCGCCACCCGCATCGACTCCGACCAGCCGGTCATCGTCGAGCGCGCCATGTACTGGGCTGACGGCGGCCACAACACGATTGGCCTGACCGGCTCTTCCCAGACCTGGTTCCTGGCGGAAGGCTACACCGGCGCCGGGTTCAATACCTTCATCCTGATCCAGAACCCCAACCCCGACCCGGCCTCCGTCACCGCAACTTACATGCTCGACGACGGCACCAACCTCGTCCGCACGCACACCATCCCGGCGAACAGCCGCTACACCATCGCCGCCCACGACCCGGCTGAGGTCGGGCCAGACCAGGCTTTCGCCACCCGCATCGACTCCGACCAGCCGGTCATCGTCGAGCGCGCCATGTACTGGGCGGGGGATGGGCACGCCACGATCGGGTACAAGCCATAAAGACCTGCAGTGATGCGAAAAGGGATGCTCTATTACGGAGCATCCCTTTTTTTATTACGTTCAAGAGCGGCGAAAGAGGATTAGGTCCTATCAGCCGTCGTTAGTGTTTGATTTTAAAACCATCTTGAAGAGATTACCGACTGGTTTGTATTCATAGGTGCGGGCGAAATAGGGATCATACTCAGCATCGAACAGCGACCGCTGATCTCCGAGAATTCGAAGTAGACCCTCTTCGGCTTGCAAGATCCCTGTCAAGGCCTCATCGTACGGGACGCCATCTTTCCAATAATGATAGTAGGAAGCGACCTCGTAACGCGAGCGGTTGAAGATCACGAGATCCGGGCGGTAGCCCTCCACGTGCTGGTAATATTCGAGAATGACCGCTGTGGACCAGCGGCCGATAATCATTGAATCCTCAGGTACGGTCGAAAGCACTCTACGGGCGAATATTTCTGGCCCGTAGGCATCTGACATATCCGCCCAACTCCAGTGTGCCCTCCCGGTAAGAACTATGACTGTAAAGACGGCGGCAGCCAGGCTGGCGCCAACGACGCGTCGCTCCTGGAACGAGAGCCATTCAAGCTTACCAATCAACTGCTTCAAACCCCAGGCTCCTACCCCGATAAAGAATGCCCATAGGTAAAGCGCAGGCAGGAACATCGTTTCCTTGTCGATCACCGCATAGCCAGCAAAGAAGGCAACGTTTACCGCAAACAAAGCAAGAAGCAGCACGGAGAGACGCCGTTTCCGCCGAACCATGATCGGGATTCCCAACATCCCGATCATGAAACCAACCACGGTGTAATTCTGTACAAACAATACGAGCGCGCTCTTAAGTTCAAGTAGATATTGGCTCAGACTGTATCCGAATGCGAAAAATCGGTAAGCCTGCCCTGATACCATCCACCAAATCCCACCAGGAGTGGTCAAATCGATATCGTAGTATGTACGAACGTAATTCAGGGGCGGGTCCGCCGCAAAACGGATCGGAAAATACAGGTAGGGTGAAAGACCCAGGATGAATGCGATGGCCGCTCCGGGAAGGAGTTTAATTGACGCCCGCCAGCCCGCCTGGTGCCATACGAACCATACAATCATCGGCAGCAGGAAGACGCTGCTGACATGATTGGTCATACTCAATCCGAAGACAAACGCCAGCATGTAAAGGCGGCGTGGTGAGGGTGATTCACTCCACCGTAAAACCATCAGTAGTGTCAACCCGAGCAAGGCAGTGTGCAGCGTGTATACTTCCGCCACGGTTCCCATCTGCCAGAATGTATGTGCGAATGCGAGAAATAGACCGCCTGCCCAGCTGGCCAGGATCGAGCCGGTAATTTTATAAATGAGGCAGCAGAGCAGCAGAACGCTCAACACGGCCAACACGGCCGAGAGCAGGTTCACCCGAAAAGCCACCGACCTAATAGGCAGGTAGGTGAATAATTTGCCAAGCAGCAGGTAGAAAGGATAGCCCGTCGGATGGACAATTCCGAGGGTATAGGATCCGGTCACCAGTTCGGCGCTGTCGTACCCTACAACCCCCGGAGCAAGGGTCAGGTAGTAGGAGATTGATGCAGCAACTGCTGGAATTACAAGGGCCAGGAACGAATTCGGAATCCTGCGGATAAGCCCATATGCTCTGTGTGCCATCGCGAAGAGCTTCATCAGGGGGTTGGACTGGGAGTCGGGATCCCGTAGAGATCGAATATGTCACCCTTTGGCTGCGCCTGCTCGACCGTGGGGGTGACCGACGGAGTCTCGGTCGCGCTGTTTTGTCTGACCAGGGCATACAGCGAAAGATGGGTCAGCGCCGAGCACACCTGCCCTTCCTGCCAACCCGGTGCAGATTCAAGCGTGTGCCAGGCTGCATTCTCAGCGGTTTCCTCATATCTCTGGATTGAAAAGGTAGCTGCGCCCTGGTCGGCCTCCTGCCGTTCCGAACCTTCCAACTGGAAACACAGCAACAGCGAAGTATCGAAGTTAACGCTACCAACCAGCTCGCCATCTGGTCGCACGATCAGCAAATCGACAGCATGCAATCTCTCGACATCCCCTTCGATGCGGCCTGGGATGAAATCTGCCCGGCGCTCAAGGATTAGGAACTGACCAAAGCCCAACTGAGCTCCCTGCGGAATGTAAACTGCCACCCGCTCGTCGGCATTGAGTACGAGGTGGTCGCTGTCCGGGTCGAGAATTTCGCTCGAATCACCCAGGGAAAACACCTCATAGGGATCATTTAAATCGGCGGGCGGTTTCGCGAGCGACGGGATGGCGAGAGCAACGATGACAACGAGAAATGACAGAGCAGCCAGACCTACGATGATCCAGCGCAGGAAAGCTGGTATACGAGTCCGCCGCCGAATGATCGGCTGCGTTTCGTCCATCGGAGGTGATCCGTTCTGGTCAGGATCCGTCATGGCGGCAACCATCAACCCTTCGGATATAAGGGCAGTAGCATCTCAAAGAAAGGCGAAATGAGCCTGAATTGTACCCTTACTCTCATTTACTCAGGAAGCTGGGAATTCCAGCTCCCCTGAGCATGTATTTTACACACGCCCCGAAAACAGCGTCTCTAGTCGAATAGAGCTATTGCAACATGTGTGCCAGCTAGGCGGAGTATTGTACTCGAATAAAGATCAAGTGGGTCATCTTTTATATACCAGGGAAACAGGCTGCATCGTTGGTCAAGAGACACACGTTGTTGGCAGGTATAATGTTCTTCTCGGAATTACAGAAGATATATACCCACCCTCAGAACTGTTTCATAGATTTGTGGCACCCTCAATCAGTTGGTTCATTTTGCTTTCGCCATTGAACCAACCCAGTTAGAATTGGACCATCAAAGGAGTGCAACACTTGATAATTACCCCACTTGAGATCCCCGATATCCTGCTCATACAACCCGGTTTTCATGAGGATGAGCGGGGCTTCTTCTTGGAAACGTATAGGGAAGAAGCCTATTCTGCAGTAAGCATCGGACCAAGGTTCGTCCAGGATAATCACTCGAATTCGAAGCTGGGAACCTTGCGCGGCATGCATTACCAGATCAAGCAAGCACAGGGAAAGTTGCTGAGTGTGGTTCGGGGATCCATCTACGACGTCTGTGTGGATCTACGTGCAAGCTCTCCCACTTTTACACAATGGGTCGGGATTGAGCTTAACGACGACCACCACGAACAGCTATGGATCCCACCCGGGTTCGCGCATGGCTTCTATGTCTTGAGTCCGATCGCGGATGTGACATATAAAGTGACAAATTATTACTCGAGGGAATTCGAACGGGTCCTTCACTGGAAGGATCCCACGATCAACATCCACTGGCCGCTCATCGACAATCAACCTCCTCTCCTCTCGCCAAAGGATGCCGAGGGCAAGTGGCTAAATGAAGTCGAGAAATTTCCTTAGCACGGGACTTAGAGTGTCATGAAAAATGTACTGATAACCGGGGGGGCAGGTTTTATCGGATCGAATTTCATCCGTCACTTGCTCGAATCCGAGCTCGAACTGCAAGTCGTAAACCTCGATGCCTTGACCTACGCCGGGAGCCTCGATAATTTACGTAACCTTCCTAGGCCTGATCACTACACCTTCATCCAGGGCGATATCGTCGATCAAGAATTGGTCGAAGATATACTCCGTAATCATGATATCGATACCCTCGTACACTTTGCCGCAGAATCTCACGTAGATCGATCCATTCTGGGCCCCGCTGCCTTTGTCCGGACCAACATTCAAGGCACATTTAGCTTGCTCGAGGCTGCACGAAAGGTTTGGATCGAAGAAAAGAAAAATTCCATCGAACCCGCACGCTTCCATCATGTATCAACCGATGAAGTATATGGATCACTCAGCAAAGAGGACCCTGCATTTACCGAGACGACCCCCTATATGCCAAATTCACCGTATGCTGCCTCAAAAGCGGCCAGCGACCACCTCGTGCGAGCCTATGGACATACCTATAACCTGCCGATAACGATCTCAAATTGCTCCAACAACTATGGACCTAATCAGTTCCCCGAGAAGTTGATCCCTCTGATGATCTTGAACGCGCTGGAAGGCAAACCGCTCCCTGTCTATGGTGACGGGCGCCAGATCCGGGATTGGCTATATGTGGGTGACCATTGCACAGCATTGATGAGCATCCTTAAGAATGGTCAATTGGGTCAAACGTACAACATCGGCGGGGGCAATCAACCCACGAACCTGATGCTTGTCGAGCAAATATGTACGATCCTGGATGAACGATTGCCCGAT
Organism: Anaerolineales bacterium; assembly: GCA_034430595.1. Taxonomy (GTDB): domain Bacteria; phylum Chloroflexota; class Anaerolineae; order Anaerolineales; family E44-bin32; genus E44-bin32. The sequence goes on from DAOUEL010000065.1 coordinate 5,081, forward strand.
TCTCCATATCAACCGCACGCGGACTTGATTGAGTTTGTTGCCGATCGACCTGGTCATGATCGGCGATACGCAATGGACTACACGAAAATTCAGACCAAGCTTGGCTGGTCGCCGTCCGAATCGATCCAAAGTGGTTTGAAGAGAACCGTCGAGTGGTATCTTGAGAATGATGCCTGGTTAGGGAAAATCCGTGAACGTCCAACGCTGAAGGACTGGTTAAGTAAAAATTATTCCGATCGAGGACGGAAGACATGAAAGGGATCATACTCGCTGGAGGTCACGGCACGCGCTTGCACCCGCTCACGCGCGGCATCAGTAAGCAACTGCTCCCACTCTATGATAAGCCAATGATTTACTACCCATTATCGATGCTTATGCTTGCCGGGATTCGCGAGATCTTGATCATCAGTACTCCTGCCGACTTACCCTATTTCAAACGTCTCCTGAACGATGGTACGCAATGGGGTTTGAGATTTGAGTACGCGGAACAACCCGAGCCACGCGGCCTGGCAGATGCCTTCCTGGTTGGACGTGATTTTATTGATGCCAGCCCGATCGCGCTCATCCTCGGGGATAACATCTTTTACGGTCATGGGTTGCCGGAACTGCTCCGTTCAGCTGCCTCTCTCGAGCAGGGTGGTATCGTCTTCGCATATCAAGTTCGAGACCCACAGCGCTACGGTGTGGTCGAGTTTAATGCCGACGGACGTGTTATTTCCATCGAAGAAAAACCCCAAAAACCAAAATCAAATTTCGCCATTCCCGGCTTGTATTTCTTCGATGATAAAGTCACCGAGATCGCAGAAGGGCTGCAGCCTTCAGCCCGGGGCGAACTCGAGATCACAGACATTCATCAGGCGTACCTCGACCGTGGGGAATTATCCGTTAAAGTATTGGGGCGAGGTGTCGCCTGGCTGGATTCGGGCACGCATGAATCGCTTATGCAAGCCGGGAATTTCGTTCAAGCGGTACAGGACCGGCAGGGCTTGATGATTTCCTGCCCAGAAGAGATCGCCTTTCGAATGGGGTACATCGACCGAGCGAAATTGGAGGAGTTGACCAACCAAATGGGCGACAATGATTATCGTGCTTACCTTCTCCGCCTGATCGCAGACGATCCTTTTCCGCCTGCACATCCATGAGCAAACCAAAAATCCTTCTTTTCGGACGGAATGGACAGCTCGGGTGGGAACTACACCGCTCGCTCGCTCCATTGGGCGACCTTCGTGCTGTTGATAAGGAAGAATTAGATCTTAATGATCATGCAGCTCTCGAAAGATTCATCTTGGATGAAAATCCACGCTTAATCGTCAACGCGGCCGCCTTTACCGATGTGGATGGAGCCGAGGAAAACTCCGAACTCGCTTTCTCGTTGAATGAAACTGCACCCAGGATCATGGCTCGTGCTTGCCGCAAGATTGGTGCAGCGCTTGTCCATTACTCAACAGATTATGTTTTTGATGGAACCAAAAGTGTGCCTTACACCGAAAACGATGAGCCAGATCCGATCAACACCTATGGTCAATCAAAGCTTGAAGGAGAGGTCGCCGTTGCTCAGGCTGGAATTCCGTCGCTCATCTTTCGAACGAGCTGGGTTTACAGTTTCCGGCAACCCAGCTTCCCGACGAAGGTTCTCGAGTGGGCAAAGGTCCATAAGCAATTGAGAATCGTGACCGATCAAGTGGGCAGCCCAACATGGGCTCGCATGCTTGCACAAGCAACCACAATCGCCATCGGTCAGGGGAAAACTGATATACCCGGGTGGATCCAGCAGGCATCCGGGATCTATCATCTCGCTGGTAAGGGTCATGCAAGTCGATTTCAATTCGCACAGAGGATCCTGGAAAACATTTCTAGAAATTCTGGCCAGGCGGCGCCCTCTGTTGTCCAGGCGATTTCAGATGACTTCCCGACACCGGCACGTCGGCCATCCTATTCAGCACTTGAATGTGGGCACTTTGAAAAGCAATTTGGATTTCAGCTCCCAGCCTGGTCCGAGGCTTTGGATCTAGCTATGGACTCGTTCAATTGGTAATCTTCATACAGTCTGTTGATCCTTAGGTAAGGCAATCTCCAGGATATCGCTCGCCTCGATGAGTGAGCCCTGATTCCTCGTTTATCCCCGTGATCTCCAAGAGCACAATTTCGGGAGGGCAGAGGAACCTGACCCGAGGGGCTGCTTTCCCTTCTAAACCAAGGCCACGCGTTACATACAGTTTCATCCGGTCAAGCACATATTCACCGGCTTCAAATCGTTTGCCATGGATAGACGAGGTGTAAAGTGCCCCGAAGAAGGGCAACCGTACCTGTCCGCCATGCGTATGTCCCGAAAGTTGCAGGTCGTAGCCAAGCGCAGAAGCTTGTGGGGCGAGGTCAGGAGAGTGGTACAAAAGAATCTGGTAATGCGAGGGATCGATCAAGGGCAGGCTCTGAAGCTCCGCTCCGTCATGCATCATGTCATGGGTGCAGGCCAGCCCGGTGATTCTTACGACCCCGGATTGGAGATCGAGTTCCACAGTCTGTCGCTCCAACAACTCAATCTTTGTATCCCGATACACCGCACCAAGCACCTGCCTGGTGTCAACAGGCGGACTCCCCGCGACTGCGAAGACCCCAAGTGGTGCTTTAAAGGCATTCAGGATTGACCGGGCTTGCGCCCTGGCCTCATCATCTTGGACGCAAGAATAGCTCAGGATATCACCGGAGAAGAGTATCAAGTCAGGTTTTAAAGATTCGACCACCGCAACCAATTCCCGTTCCCGCTTTGTGATCCTTTCGAGGTGAAGATCTCCTACATGCAGAAGCCGGAGACGGACACCGGCGCCCAATTTGATTGTACGGAGGATGCGGTGTGTGACGATCAGTTGTTGAGGTTCGATAAAGAATCCATAGATAACCAACAGTGTGCCAACAGACTGTATAGCCCAGAGCCATGGCGAGGGAATTAGTGCGAAAGGAGCACGCAAGAGTGCCAGCAGCAACGTAGGTGGCTTTGAAGGTCCGAAGGAAATTTCCAACCTGGGCAGCGCCGCCATCAGGCTCCAGTCCAACAAGAAAAATCCCCAAAGCGGCAGAACGGGTATCCTTGCGAACTTGGTCAGGATCCAGGCTATCCCAAATAACATCAGTATAAATACCAACCACGGAATTGCCTCGAGTCGTTCCCCTCCGCTCACCAGCAACTCAAAGAATGAACCTTCTACGCCGGGCGTCCTTGTTATCTTTCTCAAAGGCGAATTCCTCGATTCACCGGGTACCTGCGATATATGGATGCATTTTGATGATTTTCCCTCGCATGATTGGGAGAATTGTACTAGGCCAGATATACCAGAGTACCATGTCCATCCGATCACTTCGTTAATACTATAGGTTGAGAATGATTAATCCCTGAGGATGATATGCACATTGTGGCATTTCAACCTGTCCAGCCTTTATCATCTTACGATTTATCTCCAGGTCGCAGGGACTAACCCAGTTTCTCGAGGCCCCAAGTCTAAGGAAATTAGCTTTATGGATCAGGTAAACTCACGATGCACGTCAGGCCACAGCAGGTACAACCCCAAGGGGTGGTGGGTAGGAAGATGAATAACCCCACATGTAAGGGTTATACTGCAACAAGACGCTGGCCTCAGCTGGATCGAACCACGTAGATGATACACTTCATCCACTAGGAAACGCGGGGGATGGCAGGAGGAGGCTTAAATTTGTTAGGATATTGTAAGGTGGAGCGGAAACGCACACCGGGCTTAAACACAATCGAATATACCTGCTTGGACGAAACGGCAAAGCCATCGAAAGGTGGCGACGCAAAGCACAAGGGTCTACAGCTGGAACGCTCAGCCAAGACAGCCTGCTACCGAACCAACGGGAACATCGTTAAACCCTTGACCGTTTTGCGTGCTGATCACACAGCAGCCTGACGGTCATTTTCTGTGTAATTGGGAATTTGAGGGAGCATAAATCACGGAGTGGAGGGTAGAGAGGCGCAAGGGTATTGGATCAGAGGGGATCCGCCGCCTCGATTGACTATGAAATCATTGGCTTCACACCTTGGAGAATCTCGGCTTCGGGCTGGACGATGGCCGCGATCGTGGCGGTCCCAGATCCTCACCCTTGTGTCCTGGCTGTTCACGTTCGCTGCCCTCATGGTAGGCGCATCCATCTGGCCCTCCGTAGAGGCAAGCAGCGTATCACCCCAGGGGGTTAACCCAGGAGATTGGCCGCAGCTGGGTCACGATCCACACAGGTCGAACGCCACTGAGCAGCAAGTAGATCCACCCTACTGCTACTCCTGGAAATGGTACGAAGTACCAATTGCATCGCGTATCCAGCCAGTCGTCGCCTCCGGCCAATTGTTTATCGGTTCGATGAACGGCCTGATGTACGCCCGGGACGCCACCTCCGGCGCACCACTCTGGACGTACACAACGAATGGTCCAATTCGGTCGACGGCGGGGATCAGCAACGATAGGTTGATCTTCAGTTCATATGATGGGTTCACCTATGCCCTGGCAACAGAGGATGGCGCGTTAATTTGGAAGGTTAACACAGGGCCAAGCGTAACGGCTCCTTTAGTTGATGAATCACGTGGCTGGGTTTATGTCGCTTCATCAAACGGGACCCTGACCGCCCTGCGGCTATCGGACGGTCAGGAGCAATGGCAGAGTGACAGCGGCGCGCCGATCCTCACCTCACCAACCTTGTCAGCCGATGGGAGTACCATCCTGACCGGCAATGAGGCCATGTACGCTCTAGCCTATCGTGCTTCGAGCGGATCGGAGTTGTGGCGCACGCCGCTTTCCGGGCAGAGCCTGGCTGATCGCTATCCGGTTGTGGCCGGTTCGATCGTACTTTATCGTTCGCAGCCGATCGGATGGTTCTCCGAGCTGCTTTATGAGGGCGATGATGTATTGGACCGGGCAGGCGCGGTAGATCCAAATTGGACTGCAGATTGGAATAAGGTCCGCCCCGAAATTCTGCAATATCTTTCGAGCGAGCCGATAAAGCAAACGATCTTCGCGCTCGATCTATCCACAGGACATCCAGCGGGATTGTTGCCGGTCCTCTATACCTATGGGAATAACGATGCGCCAAGCGTACCTGTTGTCCATGCGGATGAGGTTTTTCTAGCTTATCGTCCTCGGCACGGCATACAAACCGATGGGGGCTCCGTGCATGTCTCCACCCGCTACGACGCTGAGCTTGGATGGCTCAATCTCAGCACCATGGATATCGTTGGACTTACCTCCGCTCCAAGCTCGACCTATCATAATCAATTCCGATTGACCTCCGACGAGCCTTCGATGCTCAGTATGGGCGGCGACATTCTCTATGTAGATAACTGGGAGCGTCTGGGGGGTATCAACACCGAGAGCGGGGAGATACTCCATGTTGGCGGGGTTTCGGATGATTGGCCAGAATGCGGCGCCCAATGCGGGCCTGGTACTACAAATCCTTTCTTCCCCCTCAGTGGGAACCCGAATGATCCTGCTTATCCCTTTCCCTCTATGAGGGTAACAGAGGGTGATCAGCGTGGTGGCGTCGTCATCGCCAACAATATGCTCTACTGGAGAGTCATCGAGGGTGGTTTAGCGGGAATCTCTCACACTTCATCCGGGTCTTGTTCTTCTCCGCAGGTATGGACAGCAACTCCTGGCACACCATCCAATGACCCGTACCAGCCCAACCCCACCCCGGTCGAAACGCGGGCTCTTGAGGACTATCTCAGTATCGACATGTCGGTACCTGCTTCGAATCCGCCCGCCGACCTGGTCGCGAGATTGCAGGCCGAAATTCGGGACATGATTCAAGGTGATGATCATTTATTGCCCATGTACTTGATGCGTGGGTTTTCGGAATCACAAATTTGGCCCTACAACACCACCAATCCACCCGGAGTTCCAAAGGTAACGTACTTGGATCACGGGAACACTTACTGGCAGGATCCCGGCGAACTTCTCTATACGATGGCGCTCGCCTACCCGTACCTGGATTCGTCCCTTCAATCCGACTTGCGCCAGTACATGTCAGGCGAGATGAACCGCTATCCTCCGCTACAGAATTTATCCTGGTATGACCTGCCATGGTTAAAGGTCGGCCTGCCTCGCGAATACTACGCCGTCCCATTTCGAGACGAGCTCGCCAATTGGCCTCCGCCTGACACTAACCTGTCTGTTCTTTATTCGTTGTGGTTATGGTCCAAGAACACCGGCGACTGGAGCTACGTCGAAGCTCATTGGAACCAAGTGAAAGCCCTTTTTGAAGCCCGCCGGGGAAGCATCCGATACTATGCCGACCTATCTGGCCTGATTGGTTACACAAGGTTAGCGCAGCAGCTGGGCCATACAGCTGAATATCAGGATGGTAGGCAGGCTGCCCTCAGTGCAATGCAGGACGCGGCCAACTATGCGCTTTACCAGGCGCGTGCCGCACATGATTACCCAGATCCACGCAACATGGAGACAGGTTGGTCACTGCCAGAACTCTTCGGGCTGACACCGGAGGTGGGAGCCTTCCTGCGTGAGCAAACAGATGGCAAAGCCGCCACCCACATCCTCTCACGCGAGAACGGGAATGGTGTGCGCTGGTGGTACTTGACGCGCGCCGGTGATCAAGCCGAGGTAGGCGAGACCTCCTACCTTGCACCGGATACCGCCTGGTCACACTTCCTTGCGCACGCCTACGTCTTGCAAGATGATAGTGCGACCTTGCGCAGCTGGCTTGACCGCTCTTGGGCTTTAGGGGATCTGTACTTCATCCAGAAGCTGGTCGCCACAATCCAAGTCGGTGGCACAACCATCGAACCCGGAAACGGCGGGAAGATCCATGACCTGGATCTGCCTGCGCAATCTGTCGCTCGTTATGGACGTTTTGACGCTCACTTCCAGGTCGATACCCCGGCCACTGACCTGTATCTACCCTACGATGATAACCCACCAGCCGGGCTGGCCTCCGAAATTGGCGTCACAGTCGATGGCCTGTTCACACGCGATGGTTGGACGACCACGATTACGCAGCCTGCGTTCTACGATCAACCCTACCAGCATGATGTAATCGGCGGCCGGGACCATTTCATCCCCTCTGGCGCACCTTACTTCTCGGTGAGATTTACGCCACAAACCGCCGGTAATTGGCAGTTCCGCATCCGTGTTCGAGACGCCGAAGGCGTGACGTATTACCCGCTGCAGAGTGAGGCTGGTATTCCCTTCACAGTCACCGCCAGCAACCCCAATCCTTACCTCAGCCGAGGTTTCCTTAACGTTTCACCAACCGATTCGCGCTACTTCGAGTTCGACGATGGGCGGCTATTCTCTGGTGTCGGCTTCAACGATGGTTTTGAACAGAGCGCCGATGTCGAGAACAGGATGCAGGCCTACGAAGAAAATGGAATCAATTTCCTGCGGGTTTGGTTAAGCGGAGACGGCATCAACGGTTCGCAATGGTCCTCTTGGGCTTCACACCATCTGCCGAATGATAACTACCTGCCAGGCGTTCTGTTCGATACGAATGAAACCTATAACGGTTCCGATGTTTCGCTTCGGATAGATAATTCAAACCCCTGTTATTTTAGCGATTTCTGGCAGGGCGGAATCCCGGTTGCCTCCAGCACGGACTACCATGTTTGGGCGCGCATCAAGGTGGACGGCGTGACAGGCCCTGCGACTTCTGGAGCCTATGGTTTCACAATTAAGCAAGCCCAATGGTTGGGCACGGACTGCGATAAAGGCGGAAACGGAACAATCATCACCTCACATGTAAATGGTTCGAGCGATGGTTGGATCACGGTAGAAGGTAGTTATCACACCGGATCGAATCAGGCATGGCTCGATTACCTCTACCTGGCGCGAGAGAACGCCACCGGCGGTGTGGTTTACATCGATGAGGTGCGGGTATGGCGTGAGGGCGATCCGGCACAGGTCAACATCCTACGTGAACCGAATGCAAACAGCCATATGTACTTCGATCCAATGAGCTCCGCCCAGTGGGATCTATTCATCGAATCAGCAGAAAAACATGGTGTGTATCTCAAACTGGTAATCGACGAGAAGAATGAATGGATTCGGAATCACATCGCGGCAAACGGCCAGATGACATCCAGTGGGAGCAACGACAACTTTTACGCCCAGAGCGGGACGAAGGTGCGCTGGCTGGAGGAAGCCTGGTGGCGCTACCTGATTGGACGCTGGGGTTACAGCCCTGCAATTCACTCCTTTGAATACATCAATGAGGGTGATCCGTACGATGGGAATCACTACCAGGCAGCGAATGCGATGGCATCCTTCTTCGACGCACATGACCCCTCGCGCCATATGGTCACAACCTCGTTCTGGCACTCCTTCCCGAACATCGAGTTCTGGTCGAATCCTTCGTATGCCGCAATTGATTATGCAGACCTGCATGCCTATATCTCAACCGGATGGGGAACGACGGCCAGCTTCCTAAGCTCTGCCCGGCTCGAAACCTGGCCGGCAAATGTCTATTCCGGGGAGGCTTCCGCACACTTTGCTGGTACGGATAATGGCGACCAGGATATCGCACCGCGCGGCATGGTCATCCAGGGAGCGGGAGAATGGATCATCCGTTACTGGATGTCAGCCGATAACTTCACTACAAATTGCCCGTATAGCACCACCGGCGGCATGCAGCGGGTGCGCTGGCAAGTTGATGGTGGGAATTACTACGGAGGTCATGAAGGGGTTGTTCCACCCAATCAGGAAGGCAAGGATTTTATCTGTACCTCGCCCGCTGGTACGTATACCTGGACCCAGTTCAGCAGTGATAGAGACCGGGATGGAAATCAGGTGGATGCATCATTCCGCCTTATCCTCAACGATAACAATCCCCACAGCTTGATGATACGCATCGAGAACAGCAACGGGACGGGCGGAGACGCCTGGATCGATCATGTCGAGATCGTCAATCCCAATGGCGAGGTGGTTCAGGTAATCGGGGAGTTCATCACGGACCGGATGGATTACGATGCCGCCTGGTATACAGCTGCCTATAGCGAAGTGTTCGGCGGCGAGAGCCCAGTGGGAGCCCGCATGCCACTGGTGCGGGGCGAGACTGGTCTAGATACTCCGGACGAACAGGAATGGAATCCGGAGCTGACACAAGATACGCAGGGAATCTGGCTCCATAACGCTGTGTGGGGGCAAATCAACGCAGGAGGAATGTACGATCTGTACTGGTGGGCTTCAGAAACGATCAAACCCGCTTTCTATAAGCACTTCCTGACCTATCAGAATTTTTTGGCTGACATCCCACTTAACAACGGCCACTATGTTCGCGCCGAGGTTGAGACATCCAATCCAAACCTGAGGGCATGGGGACAACGCGATGACAGTAACGGCAACATGCATCTCTGGATTCAAAACTCACAGCATACCTGGAAACGGATTGTCGATGGGCAATCGATCCCGGCCGTCAATGGACAGGTATCCATTGTAGCTGTTCCGGATGGGACCTATCAAATTGAATGGTGGGATACGTACGCCAGTTCCAATCCGATTGTTCTAACGGAGACTGTCGACGCGAGCGGTGGTACATTAGCATTGGATCTTCACTCGCCGCTGAGCAGTGATATCGCGGTTAAGATCAACCGTCTCAGTGGTAACAGTGCCACACCCACCCCGGTCAGCACCGCCACACCGGCATTACCCACGCCTACCGCGACCTTGACAATCACTCCCACCGCAACCGCACTCCCCAGCGCTACACCTACCACACTTCCATCGACTGCAACCGCAACACCTTTTGTAGCCACTTCCACCGCGACCACGGTCAGTTCCACCACTCCGACGACTGCTTCCAGCAGTCCCACGGCAACATCAGGTACGCCTACGCCTGGCCCCAGCAGCACGCCAACCAACTCACAACCTTCACCTACGGCTTCAGGTGCCATGCAGGGTGATTTGAACGTCGATGACGTGGTTGACATCCGCGATATCCAGCTTTGGATCAACATCTTCCTGGGCGTTGAAACGAATCCGGAGCTGGTTTCACGGGCTGATGTCAATGGGGATGGCAGCATCAACGTCATTGACGTCCAGACGATCTCGAACATCATCCTACTGGGCTGATTCCTTACTTCAAGCGAATATGGAGCGTTCTCTATGCCGAGGATGGAGAGTACTATGGTTATCAAGCCAATACTTAAAATCATGTCCGTCGTGTTTGTTCTGCTATTGTTCGTGCCCTCGGCTCAAGCGCAAGGTGGTGGTGCGAGCCTGTCGGTCGGGAGCTCTTCTGGAATGGCCGGCGATGCAGGCATCAACATCCCCGTCTCGATCCACTCTGACGATGGGATAGGAGTTACGGGATTGAACTTCGACCTCACCTTCGACGCCAGCCGCTTGACGGTCCAGAATATTAACATTGGATCTTCGGCTTCCTCAGCCGGGAAGACGCTCTCTTGGTCATCGCCATCGACAGGCCGCATTCGCGTCATCATCTTCGGCCTAAACCAGACCTCGATATCGAATGGCGGGGTTGCCAACGTCACATTCAGCGTCAACTCAGGTGCGGCGTCAGGATCCTCAAGCCTCTCGTTGGGCAGCGCCACAGCGACCGATCAAAACGGCAATTCCGTTCCGCTCAGTTTATCCTCCGGTACCTTTACGGTTAATGCCCCGCCGCCTGCTCCGACCTCGACCTTCACCTCCGCCCCACCTTCTCCCACGGCAACAGCGACCACGCAACCGAAGACGATTCCTACCAATACGCCGACAGTGACCAACACAACACAACCCACGCCGACCCGAACGAGCACCTACACGCTACAGCCGTCGAATACGAGCGCACCTACAAGCACAAACTCGGTTGCTGCTACGGCCACCCGCTCCGCGACAGCGACCCGCACCGCCACGCCTACCAGGACTATCGTCAGCGGAAGTACGGCCACGAATTCGATCGCCCTCGGGTCTGCAACTCCGACCGAAGGGAATTCACAAAATACAAACCACCCCCCGACAGCGACTCTGGATACATCCGCTATCGGAAACCTGACCCCAACGGATGATTTATCAACGAAAATTCCGTTGCTTGCTTTTGACGATCCGATCGAGGCCGCGGTTGCTGCAACCAGTACCGCACTTGCGGTCGAAGATCAGGCAAACCTAAATGTCGGGCCTCCGTCATCGGCGATCGAAGAAGATCAAGACTCGCAGTCTACTCTGGTGCTAGGGTTGCAGAAGACCTCCGGAAATCTGGCGGACAATACGGGTTTACTGACTGCCCTGATCGTGGGAACCGGAGTGATTGGTATGCTGCTTCTAACGCCAGTCACGCTCCACTTCCTTCGCACTCGCGGCCAACGGATCAATTCTTCAAATTCATCAAGCAGCGCACGTTCCGGTTCTAAACCGAAGGATGACACTCCTCTATGGCGGCGCTGATGACAGGTGCTCAAGGTTTGAAGAATGAAGGGGATTGGCGCATCTGCCGCATCGTCCTCTGTCGCACGCTTTGGACAGGTACATCGTAAATAGGTTTAAAACCTGATGGTAAACTGAACGGCGGCCTTGAACGATTCAAAGGCCGCCGTTCGATTTATATCGATACCGTCTTTCAACCCTTTCTCGGGTTTCGGGTTCATCGCCCGATCAACTGATAGAATTACCAGCAGGCCTATCGATCAGCGCCTGGCAAAGGTTCGTACCGAGATCGGAATTATATGACACTTCATACAGCCCTCTTCTTCGATCGCGACGGCGTGATTGTCGAGAACCGGGAAGAATACATCCGCACCTGGGATGACGTAGTTTTTATACAGGGTGTTTTTTCTGCCATGCAACGATTGGCAAACAGCACATACCACATCTTCATCATCACCAATCAATCAGCTGTCGGCCGTGGGTTCATGACGCTGGAGCTCGCGAATGAAATTAATCACCGCATCGTGCACGATATCGAGCTGCATGGCGGACGGGTGGATTCGGTCTATATGTGCCCACATGCACCGATCGATAACTGCCAATGTCGAAAACCAGCCCCTGGCATGATCCTTCAAGCTGCTGCTGAACATTCCTTGGATCTGTCAGCATCTTTTCTGATTGGAGATTCCACGACCGATCTGCTGGCAGGTCAGGCGGCGGGAATTGGCCAGCTTGTCCTGGTCCGCACCGGCCGCGGTGCTGCTCAGGAGGCTGAGCTGGACTCGAGCGGGCTTGCCGATTATGCGGTTTTTGATAATCTGCCTCAGGCGGTTGCACAACTCCCCTTGAACTTGAGTTGACTTAATCCGGTAAATAAAAGCACCGCCGTGAGTTCTGGCGGTGCTTTCGTGTTGCATGGAGGGGTTGTGTCGGGGCTATCCCAGATGTCGGCTTGGTATTATAGAAAGGATCATTACTGCCTGACTTTAGGATTGTAAAGCAATCCGGTTGATACGCTCCTTCTCGCCTATCAGGGCTGAACAGTCTGCGGCTACTCCATCAGCCCCCGACATCCTCTATCATCTCGGAAGCGGGGTGGTTCGCGGCTTCCTCTTCGTTCTGCGAGGACTCCCTGGGGTTTTGTTCCCCGGGATTCTTCCCCTCGCGGAAGTGCCCCATGTAAGAAATGATTCCATAGGAACTGACCATGTACCCCGGAAGCTTATTGACAACGACACCAAGGATCTTTCCTTGGCTCTGAAGGAGTTGATCGAGCAGGATACGAGCCGCATGGGACTCAATTTCTCCCGGTCGAACAATCAGCAAGACCGCATCCAATTTGCTCGCGAGCAGGAGTGTCTCTGAGGTAATTACAGGCGGGGAGTCGATGACGATAAGGTCTACTCCCTTCTCGAGCTGGGCTAGCAAACGAATCACAGCCTCTGGTTTGAAGAAATTAGCATGATCCTCATATACTGCTCCGCTTGTGATCACCTGCAGACCGTCGGCACTTGTCGAGTGAACGACATTCTTAAAGGGGATTGAATCTCGAAGCGCATCACCGAGCCCGGGATGCAGCTCCAAGCAGAATTTGTTATGGATCTCAGGAGCACGAAAGTCAGCATCCACCAGAGTGACTTTTTGGCCACGCATTGCAAACTGCATTGCAAGCAACGATGCGACCGTCGTTTTACCAGAACCGGGCTTTAAGCTGGTTACAAGCAGGGAACGGGGTGGAGTCTCACCGAAACGAAAGGTTAAATTGGTCGCCAGAAGATCGAAACTGATCGATTCCTGCGATATCGTCCTAAGCAGTTCATGCCTTTGGCTTCCTACTTTAAAGTTGTTAAGGGGACGCGAGGCCGGTATATACCCGACAATTGGAAGATTAAGGGCCGTGGATATCTCCTCCGGGGTTTTAAGCCGGTTGTCGAAGAATTCCACCAGATAGGCTCCACCTGACGCCAGAACAACCCCTAAAATTGCGGCCAGGGCGATGATGATTGGACGACCCGGACCTGTCGTGTTTACTGGTAACTGTGCGGATTCAAAGACGCGCAGAATGTTCGCTGCTCCAGATCCTGAACTGGAGAGAATGGAGGCGTAATTCGTCTGAAAAGTCAGTAAACTCGTCTGCAATGTATCAAGTGTATCCTGGGCATCGGCCAGATCAGATGCGCTCACCATCTCCGACATCTGAACCTGAAGATCAGCAATCTGCGCCTGTATCTCTTCGATCCGTCCTTGAAGAAAATCGAGTTGTCCGGCAACAAAATCGGCTCGCGCCTGTTCCGTTTGTTCTGAACTTGAGGGACTTTGCAGGATCAATTGGCGCGCGATCTCATTCGTAACAATTTGCGCACGTTCGGGAGATGTATCGGTTACACTGATTTCGATCAACTGGTTATTTGGAACTGCTCTAGCCGCGTAATCGGGGAGGGCATTCAACCCAAGAGCTGTCTTGACGGCATCCCGGATGGGTTCCCGCATTGCCAGGGTTGCATAGATCGACGCAAGCTGTTGGCCAAGGTAGAATTCACCGCTGTCCGGATTGGGGTTGTTGAGCGTCTGGCCTACAATAAGAGTTGCGGTCGCCTGATAGGTCGGCGGGATATTACGTAAGGAGATAATGCTCGTGATGGCAGCAAGACATCCTGCCGCGGCTAGCAACCACCACCATTTCCTTAACGGTAAGATAAGTCGATTTGGTAGCATGTAGTTCCCCTGTTCATTGATTTCTCAGCTCTGTAGTTTAAAACGATATTGTTCCAGAATAACCAGCAACAAGCCAGACATTCGCCGGATCACACGATTCAAGACACCAGTCCAGACGGGTAGGCAATTCTCATTCGATTGATTATCCAATCCACGGCCTTTGAAAGAGTCTGCGCCTTCAGGTAGGAACTGTAACGAAGGCCAGCTGGCTTAATTCCTGAGATGCAAGATATCCAAAAACCTAGCTTGACCGAATGACGATACATAAATGTACCACGTGGCTGAAAGCTCCGTGGATGGCGGCATTTTAAGACCATCCGATCGGGTAAACACCCTTCTTCCAATATACTAGAGAATTAGATGATGTGTAAGTTGTTACTTGTTTTCAGCCCTGACATATAGCCTTTACCACGAAGCCGTGACCGATTTACGGCCTGAGATAGCAGCTCGTATCTGTACGATTGTGGTAAGAAAGCTGAAAGGACCTATGTGGAAAGGAATAGCGTTATTGATTACCCTAGATCCGGCCAGATCACTTCGCTTTGGGCAATTCGTCAAGCTTGATGTCCCCGGCATTCGCGTCGATTTCGGGATCGGCCCTGTTCGTGAGAAGGTAACTGATCGCGGTCAGAAAAGCCAGGTGGCTATCGGTGTACCCTTTTTCTCGGAACCGGGCAAGGGAAAGCACACCAACTGTTTCACCTTCGATGACCAGTGGAACGGAAACTGCTGAGCGTGAAGCGGCATCCCCCTGCCCGAGAATCCAGCGTGAATCTTCCCGGGTGTTTTCGATCAGCGTTGGGACATGATTATCGAAAACCCACTTTGCCAAGCCTCGCCGGCCGATCGTGGACACCTCGTCTGCATTCCTGCGGACCATTTTACCGGCATATACTGTATACCCTCCGGTCAGTTTCCCGTTATGATCGTAGCGGAGCAAGCTACCGCTATCAGCCTTTAGTAGATTAAATGTGCTGGTTAGAATTTGTTCCAGCAACACTTCATCGGTCTCCTTCCTCAACAAAGACCGATTGAGGTTGTAAATCCACTCTCCCCGTGAAGGCAAGTTTCCTTCATCAGTATTGCCCTCGCCCGTCTGAACAATGACTGAGGCCTCCTTCTGAGTGGCCTTATATGGGACAGGGGAAGGTCGTTCGCTCTCGATCAGACTCGATGCGGTTGATTTGATCCTTTGCTTAAGGGTAAGAATCATCATATGCTCAAGCACCAAATGAAGGTCTTCCACCTGCTCAATCGTATTATTGGAAATATTAATATGAAGGTCGACCAAACTGCCCAGCTGACCGCCGTCGAAGCCTGTAAAACCAATCGTGAATGCCCCGACCTTACGTGCGTGTTCAATTCCGCGTAAGACGTTCTCTGAATTACCGCTGGCCGAGATTGCAATTACAACGTCACCTGGTGCGAGGTCGTTCTCCAGCTGGCGCGCGAAAACATTCTCATAGCCTTCGTCGTTCGCGTATGCCGAGAACACTGGCATATTATCCGTCAGGCTGAATGCCTTGAAATCCGGTTGCCCCTTTAGGCGGGTATTCTTGTTCAAATCACAGACAAAGTGCGATGCAGTCGATGAGCTTCCACCGTTGCCCATAATAAAGAAACGATGACCGCTCATCCGTTTCGAATGCAAAACTTCCACTGCAGCTTGGATCTTCTCCAGCGGTAATTCGCTCACCGTGTGGCCAAGGTCTTGTATATACTGTTGAAGAAGTGAACTCGACTCGGAATTTTGCTCTCCATTCTTGCTCATCACAGGTTGTATTCCTTTCTCCTCCGACAACTGAGGATCGATGGTAATTGCCTGATGGACACGATTTCCGAATTCTTCGGTTCCGTTTTCACTCCTCGGGTAATTGAAGATTGTCTTTGCTCCATCGCGTTCTAGCTTGAAGGGTAACTCGCGAAATGATTTCAAAGCCTTTCGCACGGACGCTTGATGCTCCCTTGTGCAGTACAGCAGCAGGAACCCACCTCCGCCAGCACCCGTGATCTTCCCCCCTAGCGCGCCCGCCCTTCTTGCCCTTGTATACATCTCATCGATTTCTCCGGTTGAAATACCGCTTGCGAGACGTTTTTTCAGAGTCCAGCTGTAATGCAGCATATGCCCCAGTTCATCCACATTACCTGCCCGGAGTTCATCTCGCGCGAATCTCGCTAACTGCTTTAGTTCCGCCAGGATCCCTAATCGTTGCTGGATGTTGACCTTTTGTTCGTGCAGGATGGAATCCGCCTGCCGTGTGATGCCTGTGTAAAAAAGCATCAAGTTGGAGGCCAGCTCGCGTTTTACATCTCTCGAAAGGGTCAATTTCTCGATCACGACCCGACCGTCCTGTTGGAACTCCATGAAACATAGCCCGCCGTACGCAGCAATCATTTGATCCTGCACACCAATCGGTTTTCCAAGAATGTCAATTTCGATTTGGCATGCCTCACGCGCCAAACGCTCGGCGGTAACATGCTCGCCCTGAAATGCATACAATGCCTGCAGCGTTCCTACAGTAACCGTACTCGAAGATCCCAGGCCGGATCCTGCAGAAGGGATATCTCCCATCGTTGTGATTTCCACGCCGTGGTTGACACCGGTAATGCGGATCGCCTCGCGAATGAGATCATGCTGCAGTTCATCCACATGGTCGACAAGTTCGGTCTCTGTATAACCCACGCGAATCTTGTCGTCGAACCGTGTCTTGATACTTACGAAAATATACTTATCGATTGCCGACGAAAGCACACATCCGCCTTCATGGAGATAATAAGAGGGGATGTCTGTCCCCCCGCCGAAG
The DNA here is from genome assembly GCA_034430595.1 of Anaerolineales bacterium. Classification (GTDB taxonomy): domain Bacteria; phylum Chloroflexota; class Anaerolineae; order Anaerolineales; family E44-bin32; genus E44-bin32. The sequence continues at coordinate 21,975 of DAOUEL010000065.1, forward strand.
AAGCTAACTCGTAATGGTGTCTGAACGATGATCATGATCGTCCCTCCGTTATCAGCAGGAATCTTTTTTCTAAAAGATATTCAGGGCTTGGTTCTAAGATGGGCCTAGCAGGGGTGGGATTTACTTCGCAACTGGATGTTCGTTGTTGATTGTAAGTAAGGTTGATGCAGTAAGAAGTAGGGCAAGGTCGTCCTTCGTGAAGTTGCCTCTCTGAGGATGGGTTATCGTCAAGATCCCCCGTACCTGCTGGTCTTCGATCAGCGGCACGCTAATTGCCGATCTGGCAGTATCTGCTGATTGTTCCCAGGACGTTCGGTGCCAGCGTGGATCTGAGGACGTATCTTGGACAAGTGCAGCATGGTTTTTTCGATGAACCCAACCGGCAAGCCCCTTTTGAAGGGTGACCTCGAGGCCATTGGATTTCGATTCGATGATGTCGTCATTGAAGGAAATAACGGCGTTTGAGAGCTTCCCTTCGTCATCCAGGATCAAAATGCTTCCGCTCTTGCCACCGGTGCTTTCGATCGTGGCTTTAAGTATCTCGGCTAGTGGAATGGTGTGAAGTGAATGTCCAGAAAGGGCTTTCTCGATCCATCGGATCCGTGTACTGATCTCGTTCTCAGTTCGTGGCACTTGCCTTTCCGTCCATGTGTCGGGCTTCCTTTTCTTCCCGTTCCGATCCCCCTTCATGACATCCGAATCTTCGAACTCGATGTCCAAGGCCGCCACGGCCTCCAACGTTGGGTGAACGGATACCGAGCGAAGAGTCTCAGTTTCCCGGAAATATTCAACTGTCCTCGCTAACCCTTCCTCCAGCGAGACTTCCGGTTGCCAACCCAACCGCTTAAGCGCTCGTGTGGCATCAAGATAGATATGGCGAGTCTCCCCAACTTTGGCTGGGCCGTTGTGGGCAGTACCATGGAAATCTGTGAGCTTGCTCAAATGGCCAAAGATCTCATTCACAGATGTCCCCCGGCTTGAACCGAGGTTGATAATGTCATGCTCGATCGAGGTATCCAGAGCCATCACATTCGCTCGCGCACAATCGCCAACATAGACGTAATCGCGAGTTTGTTCGCCATCTCCGTTTATCGTGATTGGATCACCAGCCAGCATCTGCCCGGTAAAGATCGCCACGACCCCGGCCTCTCCATGGGGATCCTGCCTCGGGCCATATACATTTGGGTAGCGCAGCACAATCGAGGCCAGCCCATAGTTCTCGTGATACATGTATAGATAGTGTTCGACAGTATGCTTGCTCGCACCGTACTGGCAGATGGGGTTGATCGGGTGGTTTTCGTCACACGGCAGGTATTCGGGTTCGCCGTACACGGCGCCCCCGGTTGAGATGTAAATAAACCGGACAACGCCATAAGCCTTTGCGCACTCGATAAGCTGAAGTGAGCCAACGATATTCACCTGGGCATCGTAGATTGGATCGGAGACACTCCGCCGGACGTTCATTTGCGCAGCATGATGATTGACGACCTGTGGCTGTTCACGGCGGAAAACCTCCGCCAAGCCCGGGTCACGGATATCTATTTGATAAAACTTCGCACGTGGATCAAGGTTGGATACGTGGCCCGTCGATAGGTTATCGACCACGATTACCTCATGGCCGAGATCCAGATACGAAGCCGTTACGTGAGATCCTATGAAACCTGCTCCGCCTGTTACTAGTACTTTCATCGCAGTACCTCCTGGGATTGGGTTGAATCCAAGGGTTCAGCCCTTAGTAGGCTCCCTTGCCTCTTAAAACCGTAGGGATTGTCTGAAACAACAGGTAAATGTCGAACCATATATTCCAATTGCGGATGTAATACATATCCATGTTTACCCGCTCGCGATAGCTGACATCCGAACGGCCGCTCACCTGCCAGAGCCCTGTAATGCCGGGTTTGACCGTAAGCAGGTTGAGACCCCATTGATCGTACTTGGCCATTTCCTCTGGCGAGATCATTCTCGGACCTACCAATGACATCTCTCCTCGGAGCACGTTTAGAAACTGAGGCAACTCATCCAGGCTTAGCTTCCTGAGTATCCTCCCCACCCGTGTAATTCGAGGGTCATCCTGAAGTTTGTGCGCCTCCGCCAATTGCTTCTGAAGTTCAGGGAAACGCTCCAGGACTCGATCCCCATCGGTGAACATCGTCCGGAATTTAAAAGCATCAAATTGGGTGCTGTTCAAACCCATAACCCGCCTGCGGTGGATGACTGGCCCCTGAGAATCGAACTTGATCAAAATCGCGATAATGAGCAAGGCCGGGGAGAGCACGATCAAAGCCAGAAAAGCCAGCACATAATCCATACTCTGTTTCAGAATGAACTCGATCCCCTTCAAACGGACTTTATCGACGCTCACGAGAGGGACGTAGGCCAGCTCCTTGACCTGCAGCCCAGTTGTGATGATCTCAAAGAGGCCAGACGATAGGCGCAAATTGATGTTGGTTGAAAAGCCAAAGCGTCGGAAGATTGAAAGCATTTCCTCGCGCGTGAGCGCGCTCGTGGCAATAATGATTTCACGAATACCGTATCGCTCGATGGTCTCGTCCATTTTATCGAGAGAGCAGATAACAGCCTCTCGCGGAAACGCACTCGCCTCTGGGGCTTCCTGATTGTAGAGGACAGCCCGGATTTGAAGCCCGGACTTCGTCCAACTCATCAATTGGCTGGCTAGTGATTGTGCCTCGCGGTTTGCCCCAACGATGAGCGCAGGCGTGAGGAAAAAGCCATACTGCCGGAACCTATAGGCAATGTGACGCAATGAGAAACGTCCAAAAATCCCGAGAAATGAAGTGAGGATCCAGGCCAGAAGGAGCCAACCACGGGCAATGAGTAGGCTGGGTCCCATAAACCCAGCAACAATCACCAGCAGCATCCCAAATGTCGTCGCCCGGAAGAACAGATCGTATTCCTTCGTCCCACCGAGAAGGTTGTGACGCTGGTACAGGCCAACCACTCCGAAGATGAACAGCCAGACCGGGATCATCAAAATAACCAACCGGGTGTAATAGTCGAAGGATGGCTCAACCTCAAGCTTGAAGATCGATAGACCTGCTTCGAATCGAATCCAATATGCAAAGCGGAATGCCGTCCCAGTCATAGCGATGTCGATCAGGAGGAGTGCGCCTAAGTAGGCCGGCCACTGCCAGCGTTCTACTTTGGCAGGTTTTGATAGCGGTTGTGGGATTTCCGTAGTGGAGATCCAGCGATCAGATTCGTTGGTCGTTGATGACATCGAAGTATATCTCCTCGAGCTGGCTTGCAACCCGATTCCAATCGTGATGACGTTCAACAAATTCGCGGCCGGTCGCGCTAAAATGCATCCGCAGGTCGGGGTCGGCGAGTAATTCGATCACACGTTCGGCAAACTCAGAAGGCTGATCAGCGATGAACAACTCTCTGCCATTCTGAACACCCAGCGCTGCGGCGGCTTGAGATGTGGCAACAACCGGAAGGCCACTAGCCATGGCTTCAAGAACTTTATTTTGGATTCCCGTCCCATACACAAGAGGTGCGACCGCTGCCGATGCTTGCTGAAAATATGGCCGCAAATCGGGAACCATACCTGTAACTCGAATACGATCATCTTGAGCGTAGGCACGCAAGCTTACAGGTGGATCCTTGCCCACGACCAGCAGCCTTACGTCAGGCCTGGAGCGCCAGATTTGTGGAAGGATTTCCTCGATAAAATAACGGCACATCGCGATATTGGCGTGATAGCTCATCTTGCCGGTCATTATGATCGTATCCGCGTCCTTCGTCGGCTGGAGGTCGGGGCGGAAGTAATCCAGATCAACTCCGTTGGGCACAACCGAAATTTCAGCTGCGATATCTTTTCCATCTCTCAGAGAGATAAACGCGGAACGCTCAGCGTTGGAGGTCACGAGCACCCGGTCATATTGTCCTAACAGAAATGACTCATACCTTTCATTACGTTTGATTTCAAACAACGCAACCAGGCGGTTAAGTGGGTGAAGTGCATGCCTTGCTGTCAACCTGAAGAGAACGCTCAGGCAATCAACACTGTCGTACACAACGGGGATGAAGTGTCCTTGACCGAAGAGCATAGCCTTCATTGCCAGTCCATAGCGGGAAGCCCGCATATGTTCGACATGAATCAGGTCGAATTTCCCAAGATCGGCAAGTATGCTCCCCGGGCGAGGGGACGAAACCGCCTTTGGATGCCATGCATATGCAGCTTGAAGAGGCAGGCTCGAAGGAACAGCAGTGAGCATATTCCACCCAGCCCTCTGCTTTGTGAGCGGCACCGTTTCGATCCGGTCGCAAATTTCAGCGGCAGCTGAAAGATCATCTTCGTCAGCGCTTCCATCATCGACGGCAAAAAGGGAAACGGAATGCCCGCGTGCCGCAAGCGCCCGGATAAAATTGAAGCTCCGGACCCGAATAAGGTTGGGGATGTAGGGCAGAACGAAAAGGATACGCATGTCAACCAAGTTACAGCCAAAGTACACGGGCGGTGGCGGAAAGCATAGAAATCCGGGAACAACAAGCTAGTTGAGTTGTCTTTAAAGGGAATTGGATCTTGTCAGTTCAATAACGTAAAGAATAAGTTACTTCCTGCGGAAGACCATGTAGCCGATGGCCGCGGAAACGAGCACAACAACCGGCAGCAGGCTTTTGACCAGCATGGCGACGAAATCCGTTTCCTGCACCAACCCGCCTTCGACCTGCTCGAGATTCCCGGGGAGTTGCGCCGGAGTTCCCTCTAAGCTAGTCGAAACTTCGTCGTCCTCGCCAATAGAAACCGCCTGTGATTCAGCTGCCGATGTGGGTTTATTTGTCGTTATGGGTTGAGGTGATTGGTGAGGGGCATCTGTTACTTCCGTGGAATACCACACGGTATATTTTCCTGCGCCGCCTTGCCAGATATGTTCATAATCGCGTACGAACCAGACCACATGCAGCACATTCCCCTCGCTCACAGCGATCCCTGGCCACTCAGGCACATCACCCGCATAAAGTGCAATGGATTCAGGGAGAGACCAGGAGGATCCATCCCAGCTCGTGTGGAGTACTGCACGCGTTTCTAGATCCCCATCTAATTCGGGCTGACCATCCAAACGCCCAACAGTAACGAGATGAACATCCCCGGCCGAATCTGTCGCCATATCGATCCGGTCCAATGCTGTTAGGTAGGTTCCCCGCAGGCCTTCAATCCGCACTTGTTGCGACCAGGTAGATCCATGATCAGAGGAACGCCGGAAGTAGATGCCACTATCAGCCACAGAGAGGTAGGCGATGATCAGGTCATCATTCCCGGATTGGGCTATCGAAACGTTGCGAGAATCGATCCCGGCCTCCGATATCTGGAGGGGTTCTGCCCAGCGCTGTGTGGCAGGATCAAACTGCGAGTAATAGATGCTTGAGGTTTGGTTTAACTGCCCGAGATCGCCCCCCTCGCCTGCCTCCCATGTGACGTGCAATCGATCCTCTTCATCAAGGATCATTGCCGGTTTTGCAGCACCTGTAGGTAGGAGCGATATATCCTTAGAGGTTGACCAAGTATGACCTTGATCGTCCTGTGATCGATAGAAAATGTGGAAACAGACCAGACATTCCGCAGTTGGCACATTCGTTGTATAGATAATATGTAATTTTCCTGTGCTATCTTCAACGATATTCGAGAAGTAGCCAAAGGGTGCAAGTGTATATGGCTTTTCCCAGGCATTAATCAAAGTTGGTTCAAGTTCATCTGTCTGCATGTAGTGAATTCCTAATGAATTGCGATAGATCATATGAAAGGTATCTTTCTGATCGATCAGGAGCACAGGCCTGGTAGCATAGGCTTCGCCGTTGATAACCCGAAGCGCAGCAATGTCAATCGGTTCTTCCCAAGCAGACGACACTCCCCGTTCACGAAGCATAACAACATCGTATACACCTCCACCAGCCTTTGTTACTGAGCCTGACCACGTAACGAAAACGCGTCCAAATTCGTCACTTGCGATATTCGGAAACCAAGAATCCCCAATTTGGGATAACCGCAGTGGTGCCGTCCATGACTGATCCTGTGCCCTTGAAGTGGAAGGCAGCACTAACAGGGCAGCAAGAATACATGTGATGATAAGAGATCGAAGAAAACCGCTCTCTCTCCGATATCTATCTGCTTGAATCATCTGGGCACTTTGTTTAGGATCCATTCTGTCAGTACCTACACTTGATATTGAATAGGAGTTTAAATGCATACGATCATTCATTCGTCTGGAGCGTTATCCCTGCACTTCAGATACCCACTCCAATGCTCGCGTTATGGAGAAGCAGGCAGGGGATCTACTTGGCCACGTGGAAAATTGCTACATCACCTTCTGAAAATACCTTTACGAAGGAGTCATCATCTTGTGGAGAAAAATCTCCGAGCTCCATCTCGGCCGGGCCATGGAAAATGAAATCCACATTGCTTGCACCGAGAATGAAATTACGCTCTGCAGAAGAAGTGTCTTCGTTAAAGAAAGCATCGACATTTTCTTGCTTTGTGAAGAAGTCAATCGTCTGCGCCCAGTGGGCTACATACGCTCTAGCCCCTGTCCAGCCGGGGATAAACTGCCCAATCGACAGGCTGCTGAGAACCACGTCATCCCCGGTTGCGTGTTCTTCGAGCCAATGCAGAGCGTCGACTTCCTCGGTGTGCAGGTAGAACGGGTAGTCATGACGGCTGAGATCGACAAAACGCCATGCCCAAAGGTAGATATTGGTTGGCGCAACAAGTAGAAGCACCAGTATGCCGGTTGCCACCGGCTGCTGAAGGGGTCTCGTAATTCGCGCCAATCTGCCAGATTGTTCTAGGTATGGGATAAGATGCTGGAACACAAAGACCGTGGCCAGGATTGAGATCGGAATCTGCCAGCCATTTAGCAGATGCACACGAAAATCCGTTGGAATGTAAATCAATAGGGAGTTCGCAGCGAACCATGTGAGCAGCAGGATCTCGGTGTTCGATTTTGAGCTCAACTGCAGGGGCTTTTTCGCCAGAAAACCCGCGATCGCCAGCAAAAAAGCCGGGCCCATGAGTATCGGCAGGTGGAGCAAGTTGGGCGTGAAGACACCGGCATTTTCGAATTGACCAAGGACATCCCTCCATAAAGGGTCAAGTGATGTCAGCAGGAACGAATAAAGCGCTGGCCAGATCGAGAGTACACCGATGACGACTGACGATTTAATCGGGAAACGCGGTAGAGCCCGGGTCTGGATAGCTTTAACGGCGACGAAACCGAGCAAGACCCCGTATACTAGCACCAGATCGTAGGCATGCTGCCAACCGAGAAATTGCGCCAACAAGCCGCCGATGATGGCATAGCGGATCTGTTCCCTCTCGATGCCTTCTAAGAAAAGGACGAAGACAAGGGTGTAGAGAGCGGCTGCGATGAAATGTGGATATGCGAGAATGCCGAGAAAGGTGTTGCCTTCTGCAATGAAGACATCAAGGGGAAATAACAGCACGCCGTTAGTAACCGTGTACTTTAGCAGGACAAGCATCCAGCCAAAACCCGAACCGAAGCACAGGATTAAAAATGCAGTCCTGCGCTGCCATAGCTCTTGCAGGAAGCGCGATATCACCAGATAACCTGCTGCCAGGAAAAGCGCACCGGAAATATTGCGAAGAAGCTGAAAGGTAAGGCCCAAACTCAGCCCAAACCAGCGCTGCAAGTGACCTAATCCCCACCACAGTAGATTGAAAAAGACAGGCTGATTGGGTTCAGCTGTCATCTTATTAGATGCGAGAAAAGCAGACGAGAGCTCGCGCATCCAGGAAAAATATTGTGCATGATCGGGCACGTCGAGCATGATGCCCATAAATTGCTGCCCTTCTGGCTCTGAGAGATAGGCGTAAAGATATGGAATGGCTGTGAGAACCAGGACGATGACGATCATTAGTAAGACAAACCGCCATTCATACATAGCAATCTTCGGCGATGGATCGATCGTTGAAGATCGATGCGTAGTTTTCGTCGCGGTCATTGTGCTAAGCTGTCCCATCAGATACGAGCGTACGATCCTTGGCTCGAACTCCATCCAAAGGTTTATTTCCACCTCTCCTGAGCCATCGTAGCCAGCCAGCCATCAGGAGCATGCACAAGATACCGAGCGGCACCAGGCTTAACGCCCCGGTAAGGCTCATGAGATGTCCAAGGTTGCGGGCAACATCCCCCTGTCTCCAAGCCGGTAGTGCGTAGTCGATGAAAGGATTTTGGATTGTATCGGAGGGGTAAGCCTGTCCTGCCAGAGCTAGGCCCCAGGTGGCGACTAATGACCAGAGCAGGCTAAGAGCAAAGGTGATTCTAAACCAGGTCGCTTTCTCGAACCGCGAGAGTGTAAAGATGGTTGGAACGGCCAGGAATGGTAGTGCCGGGAGGAGATACCGAGGCCCGACGGCAAAACCGCCCCACCACATCACCGAGCTGGCATTGAAGACCAGAAATGACCCGCAGATAGCCAAGGAAATCCAGAAAGCTGGCCTTGCAATCCGCCTGCGCCACCAGATGACGAATCCAGCCACGCTAGCGAGAAGCCAGGGGGAGAGAATGAAAAGCCCCCGGAAGTTGCTAAAGAGAATTCCCCAAAGTGCCTGAATACTCAATCCGCGCAAGCTCATGAAGCCCGTCTGGTGCTGGACCTGCCATAGTGCGGAATAGGCATATCCTAGATCGAATGGACCGCCAAAGACGCTCTTGTTATAGGCCATTAAGCCAATGCCGGGCAGGATGCCGCCCAGGACGAAAAAAAGCAGCATAGCGTAACCTCTACGAGAGGTCAGCCGGATTGCAGCATATAAGCCGAGTGCTACGACCGCAAGCACGGAGGGATACTCCGTCAGGATGCTATACCCGAGCAGCAGGCCCAGCAGGAAAGAACGGCCCTTGCTCGCGTCACCCCATCCATCGGTTATCCCAACGAAACCGATGAAGATCAGAAACGCACTCAGTTGATGACCATAGAGCGCATCGCCATAAACCCAAGCCGGAGTCAGTAAACCATAGGAAAGCGCGACCACAGCACGGCTTGGTACCGAATCGCTGAAGCGCCGTAGGTAGTTGAACAATGCAACCGCAAGCAGTGACGTGGGGAGTGCAGATAGAATCACGACCAGTATGATCTGCATGAGCGCAAAGCGGACTTTCCCGAGCGAAACCCCGCTCCCTTCTTCCCGCAAGGTTGACTTGAAGGAAGAGCTTTGCGCCAGCCAGTTTGTGAAAGATTCCATGACAGGCAGGTCGAACAGCTGTTTTACGACGGCGTAAATCGGGATGCCCAGGAAGGCTATCCCGGGAGCTTTATCACTGTAGTAATGACTACCAACTTTGGCGTAATCCACGGTGTTCCATACAAAGCGATCGATCTGAAAAGTCCCATCCTCTACAACGGCAAAAACCATATCGAGGCGTGAGTCCTGGTTAGGATCAGCCCAGCGCGGGAAAGTGTAAGCGATCGAAAGAAACACAATCAAAAAGATAAAAAGGCTATTAAGCTTGGTGTTTCTGGGAAGCTGTTTCATCGCATCTCGTCGTGCTCTCGTCCATTCGTTGCGAGAGCGGCATAGAGGTTGTCCAACTGAGCCAGTGCATGCCGGTAATCATAGCGATTCTCGACCAGCGTCCGGCCGTTGGATGCAAGTCGATTCGCCAGCTCACGGTCCTTGAGCAGGCGGGTTGTCGCCTCTGCGAAGTAAGCAGGAGAATCGGCAACCAGCAAGTGGATTCCATTTTCGGCACAGATCCCCTCGCAGCCGATGCTCGTGGTGACGACGGGGATCCCCTGTGCCAGGGCATGCAGGATTTTCACGCGCATTCCACCACCTGCGCGCAGCGGCACGACCATCACGGCTGCCCGACGAAGGAATGCAGTTGGATCGGCCACATATCCGGTGAGGTTTATGAAAGGATCTTGTTTTGCTTGAATCTGAAGATTACGGGGAGGCAGAGAACCGACGATATCGAAAACCACTCCTGGATTCTCACGTCGAATTCTCGGCCATATTTGCGCCAGAAACCAACTGACTCCTTCGCTGTTAGGGGGCCAGAACATCGTACCCAGGTGCAGGATGTTTTTTGCATCCTGGTTTCGTTCGATCACTCTGGTTTGAGAGGTATCAATTGAGATGGGGATCACACGAACCTTCTCGGCTGGCACTCCAACTTCGAGCAAAGCATGCCGGTCTTCTTCGCTGACAGCCAGTACCGAGTCAAATTCAGCTCCCATGCGTCCTTCGTACACCCTGAGCAAACGCCACTCACGCTCGAAAAGCAGCCGTTTGACTGAAAGCCGGCCCGATTGCGACAGTCGTCGATAGACCAGCCAGAGTGCGTTATGCGCATCCAAAACGGACTTCGCCCCGCTGATTTGTTGGGCATATTGAGCCATGTTGATTTGATCTGCATGGACGATGTCAAAATCGTGTCTGGAGCTGACTTCCGAAAGCACCTGCAGCATTTCCCGGCGCCGGTCTCGCACCATCATGAACGGATCCCCGCTGAGCATACTCTTGATCAAAGCACGCAAGTCCTGAGCGGCCGTCCGCCTTATCGGTACCGTTAAGACATCCTTGCAGTAATGCCCTAGGTGTTCAGCCGCCTCGGTTACGTCGCCCCGTACAAAGGAGACTAATGTAACCTCATGCCTCTCTGCCAGGTATCGCAGGACGTGATAGGTCTTCACCCGAGGGCCGCTGTCAGGGGGATAGGGAAGGACCTGGGTGAGAAGAAGCACCTTCACAGGAGATCCCGCATGGCAGTCGCTAAGCGCCGGGGGGAGACAATGTGCCGGCCGTATTTTCCTCTGCTTACGCGGCTGAGCACTGAATGAATCACGAACTTGATCGAAGAGAGAACGATAATCATATAGGCCAAAATAATCGCCGAATCTCGCCCATAATGTTTATTGAAATAAGCAACCCGGCTCTGATATAAATCGGTTTCCCTCTTCACTGGAATCGAATGGCTGCTCCCTCCTCCGACATGGATTACTTCCGCATCAGGTTGGTACCAGACCTGCCATCCTTTTTCCTTGAGGCGGTAACACAGGTCGACTTCTTCCGCATACATGAAGAAGGATTCATCAAATCCTCCCGTTTCAATGCAAGCCTCCCGCCGCAGCAGCAAACATGCACCGCTCACGTAATCAACAGGCTGCGCCTGTCTGTTCTGCCTGGGGCCATGGCTTGGATACCAGCGCCCGAAGATGGCTCGCCCGATCCCAGACAGGATCAGAAATTCTCTCCAGAGCGTAGGGAAATCGACGAAGGATGCTTGCAGTGTGCAATCCTGATTGAGTATCCTGGCCCCGATGAGGCCTGCAGACGGCTTTGATTTGAGCAAGGCCACCATCGCCTCCAACGCACCCGGCTTCAGCTCGGCGTCGCTGTTCAACAGCAGCAGGAATTCGGCGCTGCAATGTTGAAGGGCCAGGTTATTACCCTTCGCGAAACCGAGGTTTTCCCGGTTTTCAAACACCCTTACCGAAGGGAACTTCGAGCGGATCATTTCAACGCTTCCATCGGTTGAACCGTTGTCCACAATCAGCACTTCGAGTTCTATTGTGCCGCTTGCCCATGGCAAGGAATGGAGCGCTTTCGCAACCAGTTCGCGCGTGTTCCAGTTGAGTATGATTACATCGACCTTCGTCACGTTGATCATCCAGGGTGGGAACTCGGGCTGATCACGCTGATGCCCTCGGGGCCAAGGTGAAGTTCATCTCCGCTGAACAGGTCGAGGAAGAGCATTTCACTCCCCGATGGCATCTCCAGCGTTTTAATGCGTGCCGAGGCGAGGATCCAAGGCGTTAATGCTCCGTCAAAGATGACAACCTGGCAGGCAATCTGGCCTGACTGGGTATTGATAGCCGCCGGACAGGATATTGCCTGCGATTCGGTTGTCGTTGGTTGCCCGGCGGAAGCTTCCCCACGCGCATTGAGCTCGTATGGCAAATAGGAATACTGCGGCAGATAGTACTGAAGGAAACGCCACTCCGCCGCAATCAAGATCGTGTGCTGGGGATCAAAGTGGTTCTCCACAATCATGATCCGCTCAAGATAAGTTTGATCATGCTCCTTGATCGTATCGGCCGTCAGTAGTTTGACCTGGTCGGTTCCCAATGGGTAGGACGGTGCGAGGATAAAAAGCAGGCTGTTTGCCAGGACAAGGCCTCCTGCGATCGTCAGGCGCACAGCGGCGCGTGAAATACCAAGGCTCACATACCCCCATGCAGTAATCAGCAGTAGCGCCGGAAGAAAGACGAAGACCAGACCCTGCTGGCCCATATGAATGAAGGTGTAGTAGATCAAGCTTGGAGTGATCCAAAGCAAGAGGAACGACCAGCGCGGATCAAGTTCCACTTGCTTTCGGTCGAGAAGATGACGGACCTGTTTTAAGAACGCCGGAATGAGCAGCAAACCCGTAAAACCAACACCGTAAAGTGTGTACTCGATCAGCTTTCTGAGGTTACGGATAATCCCGTTCAATCCTCCACCGCTGACGACTGACGTTGCGGTGTTGAAAGAAAGGTAGAAGGATTGGAAGACATGCCAATACGCCAGCAATCCACCTGCAGAGATCAGAAGAGGGATGAACCATGTCAGATTGGTGATGATTAGGATACCGGTCAGGGAAAGAAGCCGCTTCCAACCCAGTTTGCGACCAGCGAAGATAGCCAAAGGCATCATAAAGACTTCCGTCTGCGGACGAAAACCACCGACAATGCCCAGCCAGACTGCGGCGAAGATGGCGAGGCTCGTATTCCCCTGGTCCAGACGGAAGAGGATCTCTATCGAGATCAGGATCATCAACGCATCGAGCGCATGAGGGAGCGCTATCTCACCGTAAAACCAGAAGAGAGGGCTGGAAGCTAAGAAAAGTGCAGCGAGGAAGCCGGCCTGTTTGTTCAGGATCAGGGTCCCTAGTCGGTAAAGCTGTACCACGGCAAACGCGCTTGCGATCACGCTCACTATAACCATGCTCAGCTGTGGATCTTTGAAGAATAGATTGACACCCCGCATGAAGAATACATAGAGAATGTAACCAGGGATATGCGGTTGGCCTGCCGCAACATCGAATGTATCCAGTGAAAAGGCGAAATTCACCGAATCCCAATGATAGAGGACGCGGCTCATAAAGATCCATCTTGAGATCAGACCTACCAGCAGCAATCCGATTGGGACTATTGCCCGCTTCCAGTCATTGGCCATGACCTTCGGAATCTGTAAAGTACTCTTACCGATAGTTAACATAGTATTTTAGATCTGCTGCCCCGCGGCAGTCCCAATTGAGTGCAAGTTGTGGCTAAAACCTGCCTTCGTCATATGGTCAAGTGCCATGATGATCCCCAGGAAAAGCCAGGTGGGAACGATATAGTCGAATCCGGCGATGGTTTGTGTGTAGGCAAAAGGGAAGAGCCAGTCGCCAAACATCATGATTACAACAGATCCGGCCAACCCAGCCAGGGCTGCATTAATCATGCTTTCCTCGAAACCACCCGAACGTCTTAACCTGCGGAGTACCCGGATACCTACTATCAGTATCGCGATGAACATCCAGGCCAGAAATCCCAGTCCGAGAATGCCGGTCTGTGCAATCACATCAATATAGTTGTTATGGGTAGCCATGGCACGGGTGGGATAATACGTCATATAGTAAACCGTGTAACCGGCTGGACCCGTTCCCAGCAAGAGGTGATTTTGGGTAACTTGCCAATTAACCTTCCAGGCATCCTCGCGGGTGAGAAGACTCTCTTCGGTTTCCTGCCGGAGAAATGTTCCCAAGTAGTATTCCTGGTTCGGTCCAATCAGCAAAAATAGAATCAGGAGAACGATGAGTAAAGCCCTCCAGGAACGCAGCATACACAATACGCAAATGGCGACGAAGCCCGGAAGCCATCCCGCGACCCAATTGAGGTTGACGATAAAACCCCAGTAGATCCACCATCCTCCAAGGGCGAGCAATCCGATCCGGATGGCCCAGTGTAACCGCCGGTGAAATACAGCCAGGCTGATGGATATGCTGACGATCCACATGCTGACGAGGCCGGCTGTGTTGACCGGCAGCGGAACCCCAAATTGGTTAACCAAGAAACCCGCGATGCCGGCCGTAATCGTAAGGCCTGCCATCCACCACATCTGGGCAATTGATTCAACCAGATTCGCCACCAGGAACATCGCCAGCGGCAACATCACCATGACGATCGTTGAAGCAATCTGAACCAGCAGGAAGCTGTTCCAGACGTAGACATGCGGATCACGGAAGACAATACTCCAGCCAAGCGAGATCACCACCACAATAACAAAACCAAATAGCGGCAGATTAACAGGCGATGGGCGGAACCACTGGCCCTCCCGATAGATAACTTTCCTAAGGAGCCAAACACCGACGAACGCACTGACGAAGACCAGACTATCGACAATTGGACTTTCGGTACCGGTAGGTATCGTAAAAGGGAGAAAGTATGCTGCGACGAGAATCAGGATTGGCGCCAGGTCGGTTCCCTTTTCAAGGGAGAGGGCAAAAACCGAAACGGCGAGTAACGAGAATGGAATCACTGCGGATCGGTAAACACCCTCGGGACTGTGCATGCCTGCTAGGGCTACAAACATGCCACCGATAGCAGCTGCCACCAGTACCCATAATAAAATGCCGGTACGCCAGATTCGGAAATTTTTAAGAGATAGAACTACACTCGGCATCGTATCCCCATGCTCTAGCTAACTTGCTGGCTTTAGATTGATGGGTTCATTCTCGGTATTATGAACAAGGTTGAAAATCAATTGATTGAATTGTGGTCCAATCTTCTTCCAATCATAAGCTCTAACCGAAACTCTACCTGCCAGACTGAGAGCCTGTCGCAGCTCGGGTCGCTCGAAAACATCAAGCACATACTGGCTGAACTGCCGGGAAGTTTCCGCGATCAGCATGCCCTCACCAGAACGAATGGCCAGACCCTGAGCCCCCTTTAACGTGGCGATGACCGGGGTTCCCATAGCTAGCGATTCGAGGATCTTCAGGCGAGTCCCACCGCCGATTCGAAGAGGGACAATGCTGATCCAACACTTCGCGATAACCGGGCGTACATCTTCCAGATATCCCGTGAATTCTACGTTATTGCAGTTCGGTAGCAGATCCAGGTTTACACCCTGCAAGGCACCCGTCACCCGCAGTTTTGCTTGAGGGTAAACAGCCAGGATTTCAGGGAAGATCGACTCCAGAAAATGGTAAACCGCATCATAATTTGCCTGATAAGTCAGCGATCCGCAATACAACAGAGTGAAATTCTTAGGCTGCACCTCCGTGCCGTGGTATCGAGTGAGATCAAGGCCATTCGGAATGACGATTACCGCGTGCCCTTTTGGGGAGACATTCTGGACGACTTGTTTCTCTTCCTCCGAAACAACCGTTGTGGCCCGGAATTCCGACAGGATCCTGTGGTAGTATTGGACCGATTTCTTCCAGGTTAGAAACGCTCGGAATCGGCGCAGCAGATTCCGCTCCCCGATATACGCATCATATAACGCGCAAAGCTCCATTTCCTCTAACAACGCAACGGGGTGGTCGATACCGTCCAGATAGTCCACCATGTCGCGCTGCGAAGCGATGACGAGATCGTAATGATTCCCGGAAAGAGCATACTTCACTCTTCGAGCCATTTCCTTACTGTGAGTTGTGATCACCGATCGGGGCTTCATTGAAAAAAAGCCGCGTAGTGCCTTGATGGTTGTCGGATGAAATGGCTGGTAAGGGACGACGCCGATCGTACGGCATTCACGTAAACCCATTTCCAGGAATTCTGCATCTGCTGCTTTTACGTGAAATGCCAGCAGGTCGACAGATGCAATCTGGGTTAAGTACCGGATCAGATTGAGAACCCGGATACGTGCGCCATTGTCTGGTGGATACGGGAACCACCGGGAGAGGAAAAGGATTTTCATTTTTCCATCAATCCACGGCCTGAAAAGGCTTTTGACGTTGAACCTTGTCCGAATCGGCAGGTATTAACCAGTAGGGTTGGATTTTAAATCGAAGGAACACGATCGAAGCACACATTGATTTAGAACAGCTCCTCGATTAGTTCTGAGAAATGACCAGCCTCAGCTGGCTGTGCCATGCGATAAAGCGCATGTGCGGCGAACATCGCCGGCCAGGCGTAGAGGACGGGATGACCTTGCCAATAGTAAAATCCACCGCGCGCATTCCGCCCATACTGAGTCCCTGCTTGGAGCCGGCCCAGAAAATTGGCGGCCCGCTCGCCAGCCCTCAGCCAGGCCGGGTTGCCATCAAGCTGATACAGCAAAGTCCAGATCCGTATTGCTTGAGAAGTCGCATCCGAAACCCGGCGTGGTCTGATGACTTCGACGATCCTGCGCCCCATGTCTCGCCACTTCCTCTTATACGCGATGGCGATTGAGCCGTCGGCATGCTGTGCCGTCAGCAGCCAATTGGCAGCCCGTTTAGCCGCCTCCAAGTATTGTTCATCTCGGAAATGATGGTACGCGTAGAGCAAGCCTTCAATGGCATAACAATGGGTGTGGCTCACCACCTGGTCGGTACGCCTCGATGCGCGAATGCCGCCATCATCATCCTGCAGTTCCAGCACCCAGTCGCAGACGCTTCTCGCCGCATCGGCATATTCATCCCTCCCGGTCAAGACCGAGAGTTTGATCAGTGAGATCGAATGTTTCGCGTGTAAACACCCGCCATCGCCGAAAATAACATCTTCGGGATGCTGGAGTTCTCCACTCTTGCGATCGAACCAGGCGAGGAAAGAACCATCATCGGCTTGCATTTGCAGGAGCCATTGGCCAATGCTTAGCCCTCGATCACACAATTCTTCATCCCCTGTCAGTTGGTAGAGATCCAGGAGCCCCTGCAGGCACATGGCGTTATCGAAGCTGTAGTAGTTCTGTGAAGCATGGCCGATTTGCTCGTCCCAGCTATGTGGAATCGCACCGCTGGATTTTCCCTCGCAGTCTCGACACTGCAGCCTCATGAGAAACCGTGCAGCTAATTGAGCCCGTTCGAGGTAATCACGCTTGCCACTCCACTGAAATTGGTGGACGAGTGTGCTGATGTAGTAGCCGGTAATCTCACAATAAAGATACTCGTAGGTCCCACGGATCCAATCGTACCCCCGGTGAACTCCACCTCGCAGTTCATCTTCCCCAATGCGTTTCTGTATGTTCGATTTGATAAGCCACTCAAAAGCTGCTTGGGCAGGATAATCATTCATCTGGTTTCTTACTCCAGACATGCGGATGAAGATGACGGCGTGGATCGCCCGACATCCGCAGTCGCAACCATTCCCATTTTATTTTTGATATCCACCACGCAATATGCCTCGACTTTAAAGCTTTGATCAGACGCCGCTGGCCATATGTTAATCCTGGCTGGGAGAGGACTGCCCGCGAGGTGAGGCTATTTCCATGGATCCGATACTGATAGAGCACCTTCGGTACATGCATCATTTTGTACTTTTCCGACATTCGAAGCCAATACTCCCAATCTTCAACGTGCAAATACTTGGGGTTGTACAATCCGAGTTCTGCTTGGCATGACCGGCGATAAAGGAAACAGGCATTGATGTAGTTGGTCCGCATCAGCAAGTACGGATCATAGTTCAGGGTCTGAATAACTCTCTGCGAGTTGCCTTTGCCGTCGATCAGCTCCCAATCCCCATAGACCAGACTCACGTCTGGGTTGGTACGCAGCGCGTTTTCCAAGGTCTCCAACATCTTCGGGAGCATTCGGTTATCGGATGAGGTCCAGGTGAGGAACTTGCCTCGAGCTTGCTTGAATCCGGTGTTGAGCGCCCTTGGAAGTTTCTGGTTGGATTGATGGATGACCCGTAGGCGGGGTTCGCTGCGATACGCTTCCAGCACCTCGCGTGTGTTATCCGTAGAGCCATCGTTGATTACCAGGAGTTCAAAATCCCTCCACGTCTGCTGTAAGACGCTCTCGATGGCATCGGGAAGGTAGTCGGCCTGGTTGTAGGTCGGGATCAAAACGGTGATCGCAGGAGCTCGATCTTCTTTCTTGCTGTCCATCGCACATTCCCTTCATACGAATGGAACTCTTTGAAACCGCTGCAACGTCTCGGGCAGGCGTATTCATCCGTGTCATTACACCTGTCATAAGCTGCGGACTGGTGCAAGGTAAAAATCTAATTCATGAAGTGGTCAAGGGATCTCTATATTGCAAAATGGTGGAAACCCAAAGGGAGATTAAATCACGGCAGCGAAACCAGCCAGGTGCGGTGATCACAGTGGTATGCCACCTGCCATGCTACCCATCCTAGGAGGTGCTGAGAAAACGGTGTTGTGCTTTCCCGAAGCGTCCCATCGAGTAATCGAGTATCGCGCCTGCCATGGCGTTTCTGAGTGTTTTCTTCGAACGCCATTTCGGACGCAGGCTCCAGCTCAACATAGTGCGGGCGTATTCGAAGAGTAAAGTATGCATCCAGGCCTGCCAGCCAAGGCGCGCTGCCTTCAAGAAAAGTAGGCGATTGCGGGTCATGTAATAGTGAACGAGGGGGGAACTTGCGCGACTCTCGGGTGAGATCTTATGCCAGATTTTACTCGCAGGAATGTGGTAGATCAGATACCCGGCCGCACTCGCCCGTGCACACCATTCAACCTCTTCATAGTAGAGGAAGAACCTGGGGTCCAGAAACCCGATTTGATCACAGGCGCTCATCCGTACAAGTAAGGCGCAGCCGGTGATAAAGTCAACCTCCCTTGGGCCACTGCCTGCAAAATCCTGATCAGTCTCGCCGAGGCCTATCATCTCTGTCTGGCCGGTCAATCTGTCGATCCGTCCTCCAGCCGACCAGATCGTGTTGGGCAAATCGTAGTAATAGATTGTAGGCCCTAACATCGCCACCCTTGAACTGGTTTCCGCTACGTCTACGAGTGTGCCGAGGAAGTCAGGGTCGACAACGGTATCGTTATTGAGGAGCAATGTGTATTTATGGTTGTGTATTGCCGCATAACGTAGCCCGACATTGTTCCCTGCGGCGAACCCGAGATTCTGCGGGTTGGTGTGGATCTGAATCAATGGGTATGCCTCGCGTATGGCTTTGATCGAAGCATTTTGCGAGCCGTTATCAATTACAAGAATCTCGTAATTTGCGTATGCTAATTTCTCCAACGAGGCGAGGCATGCGATCGTGTCCTGTTCGCTGTTGAAATTCAATAACTGGATCAGGACGCTCGGGATCTTGGAGTCTTTGTCTTGAACAGATTCACACATGCCAGCGCTCTGTGGGGCCATTTTCCGGAGAATTCGGTTTCCGACTCTCGATCTTCGATGAAACGCAATGGTTAGGCGGTTCTGGGTGCTGCCCTTCGTGGACCTGCATAGCGCTTAAAAATCGCTTAGGCGGATTGCAGGACGCCACGATAGATCCCCTCAAGGACATCCATCTCCTCATCCAGCGATCGGGGCAGCTCGATCCCTTCCCTGAGTTTCTGCAGCTGTTCAGGAAGTTCGACGACGGATGCGATTTTCAGCGCCAGGTCCCTTGGATCGCCTACCTTGAACAGGAGCCCATTTAGGCCATCATCGACCAGTTCCTTCATGCCCCCCAGATCAGCCACCAGGACCGGAGTCCGGTGAGCGAATGCCTCCAGAATCACGTTTGGGCTGTTCTCATACCAGAGCGAGGGGACTACGAGCACGTCGATAGACCGGAACAGCTCATGCAGATCCGCAGGTTGAAATGTTCCGCAGAATTCAATCCTTGAGTCGGATGCCGCCTGCTTGAGCAGGCTGTTCGAATACCGCTGCTCGGAATCAAGTTTGCCGTAGATTTTCAAAGATATCCTTTTGCTCCGGAGTAGAGCGAACGCTTCCAGAATCAAATGAATGCCCTTGTGTTGAGAAATTTGTCCGATGTATGCCAGAGTCAAATGCTGTGAACTATGTTCTTTCCGAAGTGGCGCTTGATGTAAGGAATAATCGTATCCCTGACGCGAGAATTCAATCTTAAGCGGGTCAAGGCCTGCCCGGATATACATCGATCGAAGGAATTCCGATGGGCTGATCAGCCGGCTCGCACTGTTGAGGGATTGCATCAAGAAGGCAGATCTCTGTTCCATCGCTTTTATTTTTGACGTATGGAGCTTCCAGAATGAATTGCTCAGTCCAGGAACCAATCTTCCTGGCCAGCGATAGCGGCGCTTCTCTTCCTGAATACAGCGGACACAGCGGTAGGCCTGGGTTGGAACTGTTGAAAGTTCTCCATTGGAACGCAGGAGGTTGATGCGGGGGCAAAGAAACCAGAAATCCGTGAGAGAAACAACCGTCGGTATATGCAGTATCTGTGCAACCTGGAGCGGGCCAGCCGTTATCAGATATCCGCTGATCAAGTGGAATAGATCCGGAGGATCGGCTCTCATTGCTTGATCGAAGTAATCACGAATCCATCGATTGTCATATTCGCGACGATCTTCACCCGGAACCTTCGACAGATCAAAGGATAACCTTCGAATCGCAACGCCGTTTAGAACATCCTTTTCGCAGGCTACGCCATCGTCAGGTCCATTCTGTATGTTCTCCACACATACAACCTTGACCTGATAGCCACGCTCTTGAAGTGCGGCAGCCGTCCGGATAGCCCGATTCTCTGCTCCTCCGGTATATCGAGGCGGCAGGTGGTGCACTGCGAGAAGGATCCGCATCTTCAGGGACTCGGCCTCTCTTCAAACCGGCCACGAGCTGAGATCATCGCTACCGCCCTTGCCAGGCCATGCCGGATCATGCTCCATTCATCTCGAGTAATCACACCGGACACCACGAGCGCTATCCCGTAAATCAGCGCGCCAAGACCAATCAGCAGGAACAGATTCCAATTAGGCAGTTTCCAAATGATAAGGCCCATGATTGTTGAGGCGGCGACCGCCCGGATCAAAATGCCCGTAATGTCCGGCAAATCCATCTTCCGTTTGAGAAAGAAATGGAATTGAAGCGCGCCGACAAAGTCTGTGACGACCGTGACCAGCGAGGCGCCGATCACGCCGAAGCGTGGAATCGCAATCAGATTCAGGATGACATTGGCCAAAGTATTAATGCCGTAAATCCGGGCTGCCGCGCGCTCTTCGTTCACAATCGTGGTTATATTCCCACCAAAGCTCGTGAACATCAGGAACGGGATGTCCCAGATCAGGACCTTGAGTGCAATCGCAGAGGGTAGATACTCATCCGTGTAAAGAAAACGGATCAGCGGGATCGAAAGGATCATGCCGCCAACCGCGATAGGCAGTGAAACGATCAGGATGAACTTGATCGACGTTCGATACCAGCGGTTGACTTCAATCGGATCAAAGACATACGTCTTCGAAAGCGAGGGCAGGATCGCCTTTGAGAATCCGGTGAAGAAAAAAGGGATCGACTGTACGAGGCCATACGCGACGTTGTACCAGCCTACTGCAGCATCCGTCTCAAACCATGAGAGCATGACGGTGTCGATGCTGAAGGCAATCGTCAGAAAAAGTGAAATGACCCCGAAGGGCAACCCAGATCTCAGGATCGATGGCCATGAATTGATCTCGATCCGGGGGCGGAATGACATAAGCTTGTGCTTCCTGACCGTCCGGATCGCGTAGATGATTTGAAGCGGCATAACGATGAGGCTAGCTACAACGAGCGAAATGTATCCGCCACCAAGCAATAAAAGGGCGCCTCCGAAGGCATAGAAACCTACCCTTCCGATGACATCAATTATCGTTGTATGATCCAGGCGCTCATTGCCTTCAAGGACCGTCTGGATCGGCACCAGGAATGCGGCGAAAAGGAAAGATGTTGAATAGAGGAAGATACCCAGAATGATCTCAGAAGAATATCCAAAAAGGTAGCCAATGCTTGGAATCGCCACCAAACCCAAAATGGCCAGCAGCAGGCGCAAGCTGATGAGATTCCAGATCAGCGTCCCCGTCCGCGTCCTGTCCTGGGCTATGCTACGCATCACAAACTGCGTCATACCGAGTTCGAGAAAGATCTGGAAGAGTCCGACGAACTGCAGCACGATCGAGTACTGACCGTAACGAGTGTCTCCCAGGTTCCGAATGATGTAGACGCTAAAAAGAAAGCCGATAACTCTCAGAATCGTACCGCCTGAGGTGACGAAGAACGTGTTCTTCAGGATGGTACGTCCAAGCCCTCGAGATTGTTTAAGCTGCTCTTGATTCGTCATTGTGCATCTGTACCTGTTGATTGATGACTCGTTCTTTATGGTAGGCAGCGATGGAATTTGATAGCAAGCGGCCCGAGGCGGCGCGAGGTCGAGATTTGCCTGTTGTGAGTTTACCCAGGCAGGAAACTTCGTGGGATGAAGGACTCAGTCGTAGAATCGACGTAACATCATTTCATAGGTCATAAGCGGTGCAATCTTCCCTATCATCGGAGCTTCACGCCCGTCACGCTGCCGGTCAAGAAGGCTCTGCAAGTAGCGGGTATTGAAAATGCTGCGTTCCTCCACCCGCTCATCAAGCAGGATATCCCTGGCCCACGTCTGTAGTTCATTCTGAAGGTAACGCTCGTAATCGACATAGAGCGTGTGTGGTTCATGTAAGAACGGAAATACGCGGCGGTTGATACTGCGCTTCACCCTGACCCCCATCGCATGGGATTTCCTCATGAACGCATGGCTTGTTGGCAGTAATCCGTCATAATCATAGGGAATATGGGAAAGACGCGGCAGTTCCCTCGCGATTACAGCCCTGTACAAAACATGATGACCTCGGACTTTGGCAGGCAAGGAGTACAGGAAATCGAACAATTCAACATCGAAGAAGGGGTAGCGGACTTCAATATGTGACTTCGTAAAGGTATTGAAATTCTGCGTCAGGCGCTTGCAATGGTTGAAGATATAAAATAGCTCGCCCCGAATATCTGGCCGGAAATCCAGGTAGCCTGTGAGTTCGTTTCGGAACGAATCGTATGCAAGCCCCCGCAAGTTCTCACCAACCCCGTCCACATAAAGCCGTTGCTCTTCGGCTTCGGTGATCGACGGCCAGGTGTACTTCTGATTGAATAAGTAGAAGAGGCGGGCAATCAACGCTTCATCGTCAACCGCCGAAGTCTGGAGTGGTTCAATACTATCTTCGTGGCCCATCACCGTGCCCCCATCCCAACCGGTGAGGTTCACATCCATGATCTGGCGGGCCAATTCCAGGGTTGATATGCCGTGGGCATGAATCCAGCTATGGAAACCTTCGGTTAGCTCCAGATGGAAGTTGACGGTTTCCTTGATCCACTCACTGTCCGGCAGCTCGCACCAATGGTGATCGCTATTAACGACTCTAGCTATTCGACGGGCCAGTTGGACATCCGAACAGTTACGCTGTCCGTAGGTAAGAGTCGGGATGTGGCCTTTCCCTATAAGTCCCAGGATTGTCCTGGAGTCGAGACCACCACTGAGATAAACTCCGGGGATGAACTTATCGCTCGAGCAACGTTCAACTGCACGCCGTAAAAGCCTGCCCGCCTCCTCGACGGCTGTTTCGAACTCGATTCCCGGCTGATACGGGATCTCGTCCGGCGTCCAATAGCGCCAGAATTTGTGCATTCGTCCTGGAACATCGTAGACTAGGAGCGAGCCGCTTGGGAAAAGGTTGATATCCTTGAAAAAAGTCTTCTCTCCCAATAGGTGCTGGAACCGGACATATTCTGCTAGAGCGGTTAAATCCAATTCCCGCTCGAACGAAGGATCACAGAGAATCCCCTTCACTTCCGGTGCAAGGATAAACCTCCCGCCCTGGTTCGAGTAATAGTGAGGATACAGTCCAAATCGATCGCCCCCGATCAGCACTTTACCCCGCCGCTGATCCCAGATGCAGAGGAAGAAAGCACCGTTCAGCTGCTTGATGAAAGCCTCGCCATACTTTTGATAGAGACAGAGGATCAGGTTTAAGTCGCTTCCCGGTCTTGGTGGACACCCATTGGCCCGTAATGAGTTGACGAGCTCGTGGGTTTCGTAGAGTTCCCCGGATAGAAAGCCGATCAATCCTTGCTCCGAGATGATTTCGGGTTGGGAGGACCTGTTGAAAATCCCGATTCCAATCCGGCCAAAACCTACACCTGAGTCTTCCTCACAATGGGTATCGACAACAAACCAATCTCGATGCCTCATTCGCTGTCCCATATAGGACAGCTGCTGCCCGATTCCCGAACCCGCATTGGTATCAATGACGCCGAAAATCCCGCTCATCTGAGAAAATCCGAGACCTGTTCAACCATTTTTAATCGAAAATTTACTCCCGGGGGTATTGCTCGACTTAGCAAACATCCATCAGTCCTGGTAGGGCACATGCGTGCCATTTCGGTGTACCGTGCACAATCCGGGGACTAATCCCCTTCTCTCGTAAAAAAATGTCATGAAGTTCCGCCAGCTGGCTGCGATCAGGGGATTTCCCGGATCAGAGTGAGATTGCGGTCCATCCCCTCAGGGTGCGAGAACATGCTTCTTGAACAGATCCATGGTGAGGAGATTCCAGGTGAACCAATCCGGCTGCTCCAGTTTTTCCTCAAAGAGAGCTGGCTCCATGAAGGCTGGCCGGTCCATCGAATGGACGAGATCGCTCAACACGCCGTCTCTCATCCAGACTGGCAGTTCGACGCCAAACCCACCTCCATACTTTGGGCTATCCAACACCTGATCTAAATGGTACCGCTCGAGGATATTTTTGAGGATTGGCTTTGTCCGCTTCTGGCTGAAATACCGACTGGCAGGATCGTAGCGCAAAGTAGCCCGGAAAACTGCTTCATCCATGAACGGAAATAAGATCTGTTCGTCGTAGGCCAATCCAATCTGGTCCCATAAGCCAGCCGTATCATTCATATCGGTAAGCAAATGCAGGATATGCACTTTCTCAATCAATGTCGCCGAGGCCGCGTACTCGTCCTCAAGATCACGCCGTACCGCCAGAGCGTTATTGATCTCAGTTGTACTGAAGCATTTCCTGATGGTATCCCAATTTGTATAAACCGATTGGGTGTTTAACACATTCTCGATTGCTGTAACATCATCCAAGTATGGAATTAAATCCGCGGCGCGCTTCGCTCCGTAACTCTTGGATTGCCAGACTCGTTCCAGCACCTTGCTCGTAAGACGAAGTCCCCATACAGGCCATTTACGGTAGCGGTTAGCCCGGAAGATATCGCGTGAGATGTCCATTCCATGGTAGGTGTCAGC
>DAOUEL010000066.1:0-15991 GCA_034430595.1 Anaerolineales bacterium
AACCTACTCTTTAGGGTAAGACGAGCGACTAAGGATTGCTACTAAATAAGAAATCCATAGGCGAGTCCTGTTGCAAGTATGCCGGGTAGCAGCGGATCGTCCGGGGAGTGACCCCGACTTCACCAACTTCACTGTCGTAGTCGATCCGCTGTTTGAGATGGTGCCCATAGTTACACTGGGCTGTAGTGGCCGAAAATTGTATCCGTTCTAGAAAATGTGCTTGGACACACAATGAGCGATACAATCACGGTCTTGAATTCCTATCAGGAAAGGCAGACTGTGGTTTCACCTTATCCCAAAAATCTCGAATGAATCCTTCACTCATGTTTCCTCCCATGGCTTCCTGAACCAAGGATACAATTGTGCAACGACTTAACCATCACAAGGACTTGCCTCCTTGCTGACACATTCGATCCAACCATTACAGGAGAAGAATTTATTCGAGAAACCCACAGAACTTTAGCCCTGCATGTGAGGGATTCTAATCAGACAGAGGTATTGGAGTCGCCTTTCCGAGCTTCATGAGCGGTGCAGTTTGGGTGCAGTTTGCGCACTAGCCCATGGAAAGTATAGACAGCCTGGACAATCAGCCCTCATTATCATGCGGGTTTGTAGAAACTATGCAACTATATGTAGGCCATGGACGCCATGGAAGACCGTATGGAATCACTTACACAGAAGAGGTCGCAGGTTCGAGTCCTGTTCCGCCCACTCTTTAGGGGGCTGCCCATTTGGGACAGCCCCCACGGTGTAACCTGAAGGTCCTCAGTTTCCCACGCTTCGCTCAGGATTCCCTCCACTTCTGTTCCGGTATGTTCCGGGGACTACGGAATCCGAGCCCCGTTACCTGAGAAAGAAGCGCCCACGGGGGCGCTTTCTTCCTTGAATGTGAGCTTCCAAGGTGTGTAGATCAGGATTCGTACTTAGGACCTTGGGGAAAATGACCCATAGGGTTGAATTCTTTACGTTTTTCCAGTTTCTCGGATAATATGAAGGGGTGGAGTGGGAATTTCGGATTCGGGCCAAAAACCTCTGGATCCTTGATTTCCCACGCTTCACTCAGGACAGGCGAATCAGAAAAGCGTCCCCTTAGGAATGGAATTCAGAACAAGTAAGCGGTCAGAACCATTGGAGTGATGCTAATATAATTCGAATCCATAGTTGCACTGGGTAGTTGAATTCAGGCGATATCTTAAGGACGGAACCCCAACAAAAAGGTAGGGATTGAGTCCATCCTCGCTGCGATCGAGAAAGTTGAGCATCCTGCAATCGCCACCACTTTGTTGGATCTGGGAATGCTGCGTGAGGTGGTCATAAGCCCAAAAGGCCATGCCAGTCTGACCCTGGTGCTGCCGTTCCCCAGCATCCCGGAAAACGTGCGCAACTATATGGTGAACAACCTTACGGAGGCTGTCGGGTCCGCAGGGGGAGAATTGGTCAAGGTGAACGTGGCTTTGATGAACGATGTCGAGCGACAAGAGTTCCTGGCGAAAGAACAGCAAAATTGGAGAGGATGAGCGGTGAGAGTCTTACATATCCAACAGGAATGGTTTGATCGACTGCTGCCCGATGGATTGCCCATCCCCAGCTCGACGCTACTGAGCGGACCTGGTGGTTCGGGCAAACCCCTTATTGGAAACGTGATTGCCGCCGCCTGGCTGAGGCAAGGCGGCAGTGTGATCTTCATGTCCTTGCAGTATCCTGACCACAGCTTTATCAAAGCTGGTCTGAGTAAGGTCGCCCATCTGGATTTGGATGAATACAAGGAGAGGGTCGTTTTCATCGAGCTGGATGCGACGATAGACACTATGACCGAACCGGATGACAACCGGTTTCGAGCCAATGTCGTCAAACCTGAGGTTTGGGATCGCGCCATTTAGAAAGCTGGCGGCATGCTGCCGGCAGCTGGGCCTGGGATCCTGCTCTTTGGCTCGGCGCTAAATCTGCTGCTCTTCTCGCCCACCTATGGCGCAGACATATTGGAGAAAATGAAGGCAGCTGCTCAAGGTGTTCAAGGGATCACCTATCTCTTCGCAGCCAGCACCACAGCCAAAGCAGAGGAGATCGCCGAACTGGAAGCAGTGGTGGACAATCTGATTGTGACCCGCAGCACCAAATCGCCCTTCCGTCTTTACATGCAAGTAATCCGGAGCAAAGGGAACGCTCACCTCTCGGCTGAAATCGAGGTCCCATTTTCCGCGGAGCTGCTAGTCGATGTGAAAGAGATTGCCGATCACAGCCGTAAAAAAGTCATCCCGCTTGTCTCGAAATTATGAGCTTCAGGGCTGATCTGAGGGAGTAAAAAAATGTGCCAAGTCGCAGTGTATCTGGATGACGAGAAGATCATGGATAGTGTGATGTTGGTCGAGCCAACCTCCGAGGGGGTGCGATTGACGAAGCTGTTTGAAGAACCCAGGGTGATCCTCGCCTCGATACGGCAGATCGTTTTGATGAAAAATAAACTCATCCTTGAGGTGATCACAAAGGAAGAGAAGAAAGATGAATGAGACAGAAAAGCTGAGTGTGTTGATCCCACACTGGGTTGAACACAATAACGAGCATGCCCAGGAATTTCGTGACTGGGCAGCACGTGCTGGCGAAACCGCACAGGATATCCTGGATGCGGCTGAGGCCATGAACCGGGTAAACACATACTTACTATCTGCCCAGGAGAAGTTGGGTGGTTCGATACCCCATAGGCATGGTTAGGGAGGTGCCCGGAAAGGCTACCTTAAGGTCTTTTCAGGCTCGCGATGACACCTCCCATCCCTGAAAATCAGATGAGAGAGCGTCATCTTGAAGAATGATTATGGACTCCCGCTGGGTCGAACGTCGTTACCACAAAGGATTCGAAGATGGGGCGGAGCACATCGTAACTATGGGACCTGCTGTTGCTGGCACGCAATCCAAAAATCCCGATTCAGATTACCTGCGCAGAATGCTTTGCCTTACTAGAGCACGATGCAGATTTGTTGGCTGCTGGTGTGCCTATGGATAAGCTACGCTTGTCTATTCACCATCACTTATCCTTATGCTCAGGCTGTGAATCGGAATTTGGCCAATGGCTTGAAAGGCTTGAGGGAGAGGCAGATTTATAACCCTGATCCCGATCAGGCTTAAGGAGTGATTAGAAAACATGAAAACGCAAGGGGTGGATGTAGCCGTAACAATCAATAATGTTCCCAGAATGCTCGCTGTTGAGCAAGATGAAAGTTTATTGCTTGCCCTCCGCCGGGCTTCCTACTTCAGTGTTAAATCCGGCTGTGATGATGGAACGTGCGGGGTTTGCACTGTTCTCATCAATGGAAAACCCGAGCGCAGCTGTAAAATAAAGGCGCTTGAAGTAGACGGGGCAGAAATCACAACCTTAGAGGGTCTTGGCGATGCGGAGGGACTGCACCCACTCCAGGAAGCTTTTATGGGGACAGGGGCAATCCAATGCGGGTTTTGCACCCCGGCACAGATCCTTCGCGCCAAAGCTCTGCTTGATGAAAATCCCAACCCAACGGAAGAAGAAATCCGCCAGGCGTTGAATGGTGTTCTCTGCCGCTGCACTGGGTATGTTCGCGGGGTGGATGCTGTCCAGCGTGCGGCTGCAAAGATGCGGGATGAATCTGTCGAACCCTTCAGCCATATCGAACAAACGTTGCCGCAAGAAATGGCGAAGATCGAGCTCCCGGAAGTCTTCTATCGCCGGGACGGCAGCCGCAATCCGCTACCTCCACTCGTCTTCACCCCGCGGGAAATGACCGCAACCCGTATTGTAGGGAAACCTGAGGTTAAAGTTGACGCAAAGAAATTAGTGCAAGGCCGTCCAGTTTTCACCGACGATTTTCGTCGGGAAGGCATGTTGTACGGCGCTTTGCTCACCAGTCCCCATGCGCATGCGCGAATACGACGGATCGATGCAAGTCGTGCCCGCACTCTTCCTGGGGTTCATGCGGTTCTTACATACGAGGACATCACCAGGATCAAATATGCCTCCGGAGGGCAGAGTTACCCGCAGCCGCTGCCTTACGATCAAGTCAGCCTGGACAATAAGGTCCGGCATGTAGGCGATCGTGTCGCCATTGCCGCCGCAGAAACACTCGATCTGGCGCAGGAAGCTCTCCGTCTCATCGATGTTGAGTATGATCTCCTGCCCGTAGTCGTGGATCCAGAAGCCGCCATGCAGGATGGCGCGCCGATTATCCATGATGAAGCGGATACGGAGGGCATCTACGATCCTGAGCACAATATCGTGCACCATATCGATGTCCATGTCGGCGACGTCGATGCAGCCTTTGCCGAGGCCGATCGTCTCTTCGAAGGAACTTACCGCACCCCCAAGCAGCAGCAAGTCCACCTGGAACCTCACATCTGTATAACCTACTTCGACGAGGACGAGCGCTTGGTCATCCGCACAAGCACGCAGGTGCCTTTCCATATTCGCCGCATGGTCGCCCCGCTCATCGGTCTGCCAGTGAAGAAGATCCGCGTGGTGAAACCACGTATCGGCGGTGGTTTTGGTAACAAGCAGGAACTTATCCTGGAGGATCTTTGTGCGCACCTGACGTTGGCGGCCAACCGCCCCGTGCGTATGGAATATACGCGCACGCAGGAGTTCACCAGCTCGCGCAGCCGACATGCAAACATCATCCATTACAAGATCGGGGTGAAGGACGAGAAAGTGATAGCGGCAAGACTGTATTTGATCGGCGATACCGGCGCCTATGGCGCACATGCGCTGACGGTCAATATGGTCGGCGGGTTTAAGGGATTGACTCTCTACAACCCGCCGAACGCCCATTTCATCAGTGATGTGGTGTACACGAATACACCACCGGCCGGCGCTTTCCGCGGCTATGGGGCGATGCAATGCCAGTATGGCATGGAAGTTCTCATGGAAGAGATCGCGGCCAACCTGGGACTGGACGTTGTTGAGTTCAAGCGCAGGAACTGGCTCCGGGTCGGTGAACCGATGTATTTATCCAAAGCACTGGGTGAGGGTCGTGAAGGTGTAGAACAGTCGCTGCAGACCAGCGCGCTGGATCAGTGTTTGGATATCGGCAGGTTGGCTACGGATTTTGAAACCAAGCGGGAGAAATATCGCCAACAAGATGGCCGCTATCGGCACGGCATTGGCATGGCGGTGGTGATGCACGGCAGCGGTATTGCCGATCTGGATATGGCTTCTGCCACGCTGAAAATGAATGATGATGGATCATTTAATTTACTGATGGGTGCGACCGACCTGGGTACGGGCTCAGATACCATCCTGGCGCAAATGGCTGCAGAGGTTCTGGGGATATCCCTGGATGACATCATTGTGTATTCCTCAGACACGGATTTTACGCCGTTTGACAAAGGAGCGTATGCCAGCAGCACGACCTATATCAGTGGTGGGGCCGTTCGCAAAGCTGCCCTGAAGATCAAAGTGCAGATCCTTGAGCATGCCGGCTTGATGCTGGGAGGAATCGGTGCGGCTGATTTGGAGCTTCAAGATCGGCAGGTTAATGCCGCGGATGGTCGCTCGATCTCCCTCGCTGAGATCGGATTAAGCAGTCTGCACCAGCAAAACCAACACCAGATTATCGCCTCCGCCTCTCACAAAAGTCCGTTCAGCCCGCCTCCAACAGCTGCGCAGTTTGTCGAGATCGTCGTCGATATGGAAACGGGGAGGATCAAGACGGAGCGGTTATTGATGGTCGTGGATTGCGGACGCGTGATCAACCCGGTCACCGCCTCCGGTCAGGTCGAAGGGGGGATGGCCCAGGCTCTCGGGTTTGCTCTTGAAGAAGAGATGCTTTTCGACGACAATGGTCAACCTCTGAACCCGAACTTGAGTAGCTACCACATCCCACGTGTAACAGGGATGCCGGCGATGGATGTGATCTTTGTCCAAACCGATGAGCCCAGCGGACCCTTCGGTGCTAAATCAGTCTCAGAAATCGCGATCGATGGAGTCGCCCCTGCCATGGCAAGTGCATTCCATGATGCGACCGGTATCTGGATGCGCGAGCTGCCCTATACCCCCGAACGGGTGAAAGCAGCGCTAAAGCAAGCGGGGCAATAAATCCCAGACCCATCTGTGTCTTCTGCGAGAGATGCCGAACCCTTTGAAGATCATCGATCCTACGTGTATCAAGTCTCGCATTCTGTTCAAGTAAAGAGTAATTTATGCAGTATAAATCCATACCAATCTCAGATCTCCCTGTTGACGGAGCGGCGACGCGGCGCCGCAACTTTGTCGCAGGATTATGGCATGGGATCTTCTTAGCCCTGGGCGTTTCTTTGACACAGCCGACCACGGTTATTTCCGCCTTTGTGGCTGACCTGACCGGCTCGACCGTATGGGTAGGTGGGTTATCGACGGTGTTGACGGTAGCAGGGGCTCTGCCACAGCTTTTCGTCGCCCGCTGGATTGAGCCCCGCCCGCGTAAAATGCCTTATTTATTAACGGCCATATATCTGCGTGTCTTCAGTTGGGGTGCCCTCGCCTGGCTCATATTTACCATCGGTGATCAACACCCCATGACCCTGGCCTGGATCTTAGTAAGCATGCTGGTCATCTTCTACGCAGGCGGTGGTCTGGGCAACATCCCTTACACTGACATCATTGGAAAAATTATTCCCGCTAATCGAAGAGGGACGTTTTTTGGTGGCATAGGTGCTTTAGCGGGGCCGCTATCTGTCGGTGCGGCACTAGCGGCACAACGTATTCTTGCAAAGGTGAATTATCCGAACAGTTATGCTTTGTTATTTGGGTTGGCTGCCATCGCGCTGATCATCGCCTCGCTGGGTTTTTGGGCTATACGTGAGCCTTCCACTTCTGTTGTAGTGCGCGATCTACAGCCTTGGCATAAATACTGTAAACAACTCCTGGCAGCCAGCCGACGCATGAAAGGATTAATTATCACACAACTCCTGACCGGATTCAGCTTGATGGCGCTTCCCTTCTACGTAGTTTTTGCACGCGAACTATTGGATGCGCCTCTTGAGGCTGTGGGCTGGTTTTTGCTGGCTCAGGTAATAGGCGGTGTGCTTTCAAACTTGGTATGGGCACGCCTCGTAGACAAATCGGGAAGCCGTCGGATGATATTCTACTGCGCCGTTATATCGACTATGATACCTCTTCTGGCGATTGCGATGTCACGTTGGGGCTGGCTCGCGTTGTTGCCGGTTTTCTTCTTGGCTGGCGCGATTACGAATGGGCGCAGCGTCGGTTTTCAGAGCGCATTGCTCGAGTTGGCTCCGGCTCCGGAACGATCTACCTACGCAGCTCTTAACTCCGTGCTGATCATACCCATTGCGTTTCTTTCCCTCATAGGCGGTTTGTTTTTGCGGGAATTTTCATACAACGCGTTTTTCATCATAACAGCGATCTTTGTCGCTGCAGGCGCAGTCGTAGCGCGACGATGGGCATTGCAAGTGCAAGAAGAGCGCGTGATCGGATCATGATTGCCATAAGAGAAAAAATGACTTCTATGCCGAAGATCGGCTTCATTATTTGCGATCGTTACCGTCGAAATGCTTGTGGGAAGCGCTTCCGGACGATTTGTTCATCCTGCCAATCTAACGGTTATTCCGCGAGAGAATGGTGTGATGGAATCGGCTTTGTGGATTGATCCCAGCGGAGGGATTTCATGTGAAAAGTTTGCAGCCGCACTGATCGGGTTGGGCGTTCCCGAGCAGGGGATGATGCACGCGATGGAGGCCGCAGCAGGTGAACTAGGTTTATTGGATGTTCATGCGCATGTCGAGTTTCTACCCGATGGAAGCCTCGCTCATCAACTGCACATTACCGTATTAGAGCAGCGGAAGCCCCTGTCGCTGGATGATGCTGCGGATATATTAAACGATGTTCTGTCCCTCGCAGAAGTAGAAGGTGAGTATGCCGCTGTGGTAAAACGGGCACTATCGATCCTGCTGTCTATAGGTGATGTTCAGAGCGATAGCGCAGCCTCATCCCCACCCGTGGAGATGGTTCAATTGTCGGTCATTGGTAAAGCGCACACACCCTATGAGCATAAAGCACCCTATCAACCTGCCCCCGAGAATGTCGGCGATGGGGTATTCTTCATTCAGGTAATGCCACAATTTGTTCTTGGGCTGGTGGGTTTAGAGACGTTCAGCCATATCCTCGTCTTCGCTTACCTGGATCGCAGTAAGACGGCAAAATTGTGTGTACGTCCGCCTTGGACGGAGGGGCAAGATGAGTATGGGGTTTTTGCCACCCGCTCACCGAATCGACCCAGCCCGATTGGTCTCAGCCGTACGCGATTACAGCGTATCGAGGGCGATCGCATCTACACTGGCCCTCTGGATCTTTTTAATCGGACGCCTATCGTAGACATCAAACCATTTATTCGATCTCTGGATACCGCAGATTGCCCTGCGGAAGAAGGTAATGATGGTTGGCTGCAGGGCAGCGATCACCTTGAAATGCACCGGTTGGGGATTCCCCATGAACATCCAGAGAGTAGAGAAGGGCTGCATAAGATCGAGCGCCTGCTGGTTTGCCTGATCGGCATCGGCTGGGGATTACAGCAGCTCGGCGTAGACTTAGGTTCAATCCGATGCGCATCACCTGTGCTCACGGGGCAGGCAGGCGGGTTGAGTAGGGTCCCGGAGATAATCATGGAACAGTATCACATACCCTATGAACAGCGGCTGGAGGCCGGGGCGTCCCTGACAGCGGATGGCACCGCCATCTTGGCGGCGATTGCGCCCAATCTGGTAGCTCGGGATCAAATCGCTTCGGAGGGTCTGCAAGTTGGTCTTGGTGTGGGGGAAGAGAGCTCGGTCCTTGCGCCGTGTTATGGGGCGCTGCGACTCTTGTTGGTTTAAACCACTTATTTGGAGGTCACGCATGTCCGTAAAATATATAGAAGACATCGAGAAGATCATTGTTGAAGGGGGCGTCGGTACGACGAAGCAGGTGCTGATTCCGGCGGATGAAGGGCCTAACTTCGCTATGCGCTGCTTTACCATGGAGGCTGGCGGCGGCATGCCAAACCACACTAACCTGGTCGAGCACGAACAGTACGTCCTAAGAGGCTGGGCACGCATCGGCATCGGTGAGGAGACCTACGAAGTCCAAGCAGGGTCTGTAGTCTTCATCCCCGCACAGGTCCCCCACTGGTATACGAACATTGGCGATGAGCCATTTCAATTCCTGTGCCTCGTCCCCAATCAGCCCGATGTGACGACGATTCTGGAGTAATTGGAACAGGTCATGGCCTTCCTTTGGATCTTCATTGTCTCTGTTTCAATCATCTTCCTGCTTGATCGGCTCATCGGACGCATGTATCGCTACAAGATCACGCCCCATCAGGTGACACCGGAAAAATATGGGTTGGCATTCACTGAGATCCATATTCCTGCAGCAAGGGATGCTCAACTCTATGGGTGGTGGATTCCAGCCTCTCCAGATGCGCCAACCTTGATCCTGATCCACGGCTGGGGTCGAAATCTGGCCCGTATGATGCCCTATATTCGAGCATTACACCCGATGGGCTACAATCTGCTGGCGTTTGATGCCCGCAACCACGGCAGCAGCGCGCCGATAAAACACCCCACGGTGGGGACTTTTTCTGAAGACATCCTCTCCGCACTGGATTTTGCCATCCGTTCGGATTGGGTTTCGCCTGGGGGGATTGGCATCGTGGGACTCTCCGTCGGTGGGGGAGCGGCCGTTAACGCGGCTGGCTGGGACGACCGAGTGAAAAGCGTCATTACGGTGGGTGCGATCTCTCATCCGGCTGAAGTAATGAGGCTGGAATTTCAGAAAAGGAAGATCCCGAATTTTATTCCCTGGCTGCTTTTCCAGTATATGCGCTTCCGCTTCGGGATGGATTTCGAGAAAATTGCTCCCGTAAACAACATTTCCCATGCCAACGCAGATATCCTCTTGATCCAGGGTGCGGAAGATGCTACCGTCCCGATTACCCAGGGGCAGGCGCTCGCAGAAGCCGGGGATGCAGAAAGAACACACTTATGGATTGTCCCGGACATGGGACACAGTAACTGCAATACCCATCCCTTATTTTGGGAGAGGGTCCATGCGTTCTTGCAAGAGACGCTTCCCGTTTCCTAGAACCTTGGGCTGCTAGCAGAAAGTTGGGGAGAATAGCTCATCCGGCTTGGTGCTCATTCCCTGTCGATGGGTTTCGGATATATCCACGTTGAGGAGAGATCATGAACCAGGAATACGACCGTTCTGTTTCCAAAGTAGAGGTGACCGGCTTGGAAGCCCGTCATTATGACTTTTTCATGAACCTCATCACCGGCGGCACGTATCCTTTCTTCATCCACCGGGCTGTGCGGGAAATGCATGTCCGACCCGATGATGAAATCCTGGTGTTAGGCTCCGGAACTGGACGCAATATTTCTCTGATGAACAAGGAGCTCTCGGAGCAGGGGCGTGTGCTAGGGCTTGATATCGGCCCGGAGATGCTGGAGCAGTCCAAGCAACGCACCGAACATCTTCCTCACATTACGATTGAAAATCAGAGGATAGACGAACCACTTCCCTTTGAGGAAGAATTCGATAAGGTCTTCATCTCCTTTGTTCTACATGGATTTGTTCAAGAGGACCGGCTGACGATTATCAAGAATGCACAACGCGCCTTACGGCCCGGCGGCGAGTTCATTATCCTGGATTACAACGGATTCGATCTAGGGCAATCGCCGTGGTTGGTGCGTTTGGTCTTTAAGATGGAATGTCCTTTGGCTACCGATTTTATAGGCCGAGATTTAGAAGCAATCCTGCGGCAACATGGATTTGATCAATTCCGTACTTACCCGCATTACTTGGGGTATGTGCGCCTTCTGGCGGCGCGAAAGGCGGGGAATTAAACGATGCTGCGAATATTGATCTGGGGATTTATGTTGGTCGGCGGCGGTGCGCTGGGTATCTGGCTGGATGGTCGCTGGTTCCACGAGCTGTTTGGTAACCCTGTTTTCCGTCTGGCGACCCTTGTTGTTGGGATATTGTTGCTGCGCCTCGTGATGCGCGTCAGCCGGTTTACCGGCCGTCTGCTAGCACGCATGGGGCGTAAAGGCGATCTCCCCCGCATGGATACCGACAAAATGGTCACCACGGGCATTTATGGATGTATGCGGCACCCCATGCATCTGGGATTATTGTTTTTCCCCTGGTCGGTGGCGTTGATCCTCGGTTCACCAACCTTTATCTTGGTCATCGCCCCGCTGGAGATGCTCTTGATTCTGGCGTTGGTCAAGTTAGTGGAGGAACCGGAAGCGATTCGGAAATTCGGCGATGCATACCGGCAATATCAGAAACAGATACCCATGTTCAACCTTCATCCCGCCTGCTGGCGGCAAATGCTGAGCAAATGAGTTGCTTGGAGCAATCATGACAGTCCCTATCGATATTTTTTCCGCCGCAGCGATGTCTGATGAGGCTTTGGTCCGACAGAAGGGGATTGGTTTCATCGATGGCTCGAATTCCGGCTACGCTTTGCTGCTTGGGGACGATGCCGCTCAAATTTCGGAGATCGTCGTCTCGCTGACAAGAAAACAGATCATCGTTTTTGTCATTGAAGTTGCCATGCAAGATGCGCTGCGGGATGCGGGTGTGGCAACGGGATGGGATGCGGGCGTTGTCCCAATAAGTGTGACCGACGCTTTGGGTTTCATCACCCGTGTATCACAGGTTTTCGGCCGTGACGATGGTCAAGATGCTGTGTTGGACTACGCCCGTGAACGATTGCACGGTTTCACTCTGATGATGGGCGAACCGACCCCTGACAGGTTGATGCGGGCGCAGGCTGCGCGCACTCTAGGCTGCCCTTTATTGAGCACAGCCGAGCTGCCACCCTCCTTGGAACCCTGGGACAATGCGGTTGGATACCCGGCCGCGATCGGTGGGGTTGATGCCTCCAATATCGTTCAGCTTGGTATCGAAGAACGGGGATTGCAGATTCATGTCCCCTTGCCGGAACTGCCATTGGCGTATAGCCCCGACTTCTCCGGCCAAGTCGTGCGTGATGATGCTTGCGGCGCGTGTCTCACCGGTGTTGAACTGACTGTAACAAGAGAAGATATTCTCGATGGGCGGATAACAATCATCGGGCCAGAGTTGGATTCCGGTTTGCGTGGGAACCGGCCCTGCGCGCTGCTGATCGAAGTCAGCGGGCGGGAGATGCAAGCAGATTTTGAGCCCGTGCTGGAGCGTCAAATTGAGACGATGCTCAATGATCTTGATGGGGTCGTCCACCGTGGGCAGCGGACGATGGTTACTCTGCGCATCGCCCAGAAAGCCGTTGATAACGGCCTGAGTTTGCGCCATCTGGGAGAGATTCTTCACGCCCGTTACCACAACGAATATGGAATGATTTTGAGTCGTGTTCAGATCACCATTTTTACTGAACCGGCGCAAATAAAAGCCATCAAAGAAAGAGCACAAGCTATCTTTGAACGGCGGGATAAGCGTTTAAGCAGCCTAGCGGATGAAGACGTTGAAACCTTCTACACTTGTACCCTTTGCCAAACGATTGCGGCCGGCCACCTATGTGTCATCAGCCCGGAACATCCAGGGGCTTGCGGTGCAGTGGACTGGATGGATGCACGCGCGGCGGTCAGCATCCGTGCGGTCGGGCCGAACAAAGCCATCGACAAAGATGGTCTTATCGATAGCAGGCTTGGCCAATGGGAGAGTGTGAACCAGATAGTGAAGCAGGAATCGGGTGGGGCGAGGGAGGCTTACAGTCTTTACAGTATGCTGCAGGATCCCAGCTCGGCCTGCGGGGATTTTGAATGCATCACAGCCATGCTGCCTGGAACCAACGGTGTGATGGTCGTCGATCGTAGGTATGATGGCATCACGCCGACGGGGATGGATTGGTCCATGCTCTATGAGATGGTCGCATCGGGTGCTCCAGTTCCCGGTTTCCTGGGACACAGTAAGCGCGCCATGGGGAGAGATAAATTCATCTCTGCGGAAGGGGGTTGGCGACGCATCGTCTGGATGAACCACACACTTCGAGAGGAACTTCGACCGGTTCTAGAAGTGCTCGCGACTGACGCGGGTTTGACGGGGTTTGTAGACAGGATCGCCACCGAAGATGTTGGTCTGACGGATGATGAGATCCTGGGCTGGATGCAGACCTGTTCGCATCCGGCGCTATCGATGGATCCAATGCTCAAGGACGTTTTCCCGATAGGATGAGTGAGGTTTCCCGCGAGTAAATCTGTGTAAAACTAAGCCGGCCGGCGTTGACAAGGATGTGTTCGTAAGAATTCCGCAAAGCATGGATATGGGATCGATTTCAGCGGAATAGCGAAGAGGGCATGACGACATGAAAACCGAGCGTATCAAGGAATTGGAAGAAAAGATTGAAGACTTGAAAAAACGTTGGCCGGCGCATTCGGTGTCGCCTGCCCTCTTTCAAGAGATGGATGATCTGGAGGAAGCGTTGGCGCGCGCAGTAGCTGAGTCTCAACAGGGGAGCGCTAAAGACTTAAGCACGCCTTCCAGTTAAACGCTCATGCTTACTTGCGATGTCTCCTGGGTTATATTCTAAGCATGCCGGGTTTCAACCGATCGAAAATCAGAAAGCTACCCTTGTAGACCCGGCTTAACGGTCCAACCTCCCTTACCTGAGAACGAAGCTCCCGAGAAGGCGCTCTCTTAGGCTCGATTTGTTTCGTCCTGATAACTTCTCTGCCCTTTCATGCGGAAAAACCACATTTGTTTTGGGAATTGGGAAGGAATTGATGGCCGGAGGTCGAACCTGCGATTATTGCAGCCTGAAGGAAACGTGCGGGTACCAAGATCACTATGACTGATTCCAAGAAAGGACCCCTCACCTACATCATCGATTTTGAGCCCATCGGACGGCGTGTGGACATCGCCCCCGGAGAATCGCTGCTTGAAGCGGCACGGTCCGCTGGCGTTGAACTCGTGTCGATCTGTGGGGGCAAAGGATCTTGCGGTGGCTGCCGTGTGCGCGTAATGGGTGGCAAGCTATCCTCGCCAACGCTCGAGGAGGAATCGGTATTTACCCCCATAGAGCTTGAAGAGGGCTACCGATTGGCCTGTCAGGCGAGGCCACTGACGGATGTCAAGATAGATGTGCCGTCCGAGTCATTGGCCACGATGCAGCGGCTTCAAGTAGAGGGGCAGGGTGTGAGACTGGTGGGGAAGAGAATCATTATCCCCGTTGACTTAGTTTTGGAACCGGCATCGCTCACAGATCTGCGATCCGACACTGCTCGCCTGCGCGATGCACTGCAAGTAAAGGGTTATCCAAGCGTATCCTTCAGCCCGGATGTGCTCTTCAACCTTTCAGGCTTTTTGAGGGGGCAAAATTGGCGGGTGAGAGCAGCTCTTCGCGGCGACCGAGTTGTGGCACTGCTCCCTGAGGATGCACGGATTCTGGGTTTGGCGGTTGACGTTGGAACCACCAAGGTTGCCGCCTATTTTCTGGACCTGGAATCCGGGGAGGTGCTGGCGGTAAGGGGGGCCATGAACCCCCAGATCAGCTACGGTGAGGACGTTATCAGCCGGATTGCCTACAGCAATGAAAATGATGGCGGTCGCGAGACTCTGCAGGGCAGGGTAGTTGCTACCTTGAATGGGATGATTGCTGAGATGTGTGGGGAGGCCGATGTTTCGCTGGAACAAATCGTCGAGGCGGTGATTGTAGGGAACACGGCCATGCACCACCTGCTGGCTGGTTTGCCTGTGCGCCAGCTGGCAATGGCGCCCTACGTCCCGGCTGTCGGCGAGGCGCTTGAACTTCCAGCTGGCGAGATAGAGTTGGACATCAGCCCCGGTGCTTTCATTCATCTACCGCCGAATATTGCCGGCTTTATCGGCGCCGACCATGTCTCCATGTTGCTTTCAACCGATATCTGGCAAGCGGAAAATACTGTAGTGGCGCTTGACATTGGAACCAACACTGAGATCACGCTGGCAGTTAATGGGCGGATGCTCAGCTGCTCCTGTGCATCTGGCCCAGCATTTGAGGGGGCACACATTCGCGACGGGATGCGCGCTGCTCCCGGTGCTATCGAACGAGTACAGATTAAAAATGGTCAGTCGAACATTTACACCATCGGTGAGAAGCCTCCGGTTGGCATCTGTGGTTCTGGTATCTTAGACGCCGTCGCAGAGCTGCTCAAAGACGGGATTATCGATCACCGCGGTTCATTCCAGGAAGGGGCACCGAATGTTAGAGAGGGGATGAGTACGCAGCACAAAGAATTCCTTCTTGTTCCTTCCGATGACACCGGCCACGGGAAAGACATTGTGGTAACCCAATCCGATATAAACGAGATTCAATTAGCAAAAGGTGCCATCCGTGCCGGCCTGGAGATTCTCCTGGAAGAAGTGGGGGGTGCAGCTGGGGATATTGACGAATTTATCATCGCGGGCGCCTTTGGGACATATCTGAACGTGGGCAGCGCAATGACGGTGGGCATGTTCCCGGAACTGCCTCGAGAGCGCTTCCGGCAAGTCGGCAACGCCGCTGGTACCGGCGCCCAGCAGATGCTCATTTCTGCTGAACGACGCAGTGTCGCTGATGAGATTCCTGAGCGTGTTGAGTACGTTGAACTGACAACTCATGCTGGCTTCGAGAAAGCCTTCATGAAAGCGATGTTCTTTGATGGACGAAAAGCGTAATGGTAGGAAGTTCTTCGAGACACAAATGCTCACTTTATAGGATCGTCCGAGAATCATACGAACGCAACCGGAACTCTCGCTTAACAGATCTAAGAACTCCCCCCAGGGGGAATCGATAAAGATCCTCGAAGAAATGTGGATGGTGGAGCTTGAATACCCAAATCACCCTATCACAGGATCTGGTTCTTCAATGTGCTTGGCTATTCCTCATTGGACAGGGGCATTCGAGTCGCCTTTCCTAGCTTCATGAGCGGTGCAGTTTGGGTGCAGTTTACGCACTAGCCCATGGAAAGTACAGACAGCCTGGACAATCAGCCCTCTATTTCATGCGGGTTTGTAGAAACCATGCAACAATAT
>DAOUEL010000067.1:0-8619 GCA_034430595.1 Anaerolineales bacterium
TTCCGCGTACATACGCTCATTGGCATGAATGCTCAGATATGCTATATTGAAAGTGCTTTCATGACCTTCATTGTATGAATACTATGCTCTGTGAATGATGCGTTCGATGAAGAAAAATCCAACCATCTATGACGTTGCAGAACATTCCGGGACGAGCATTTCAACCGTCTCTCGAGTCTTAAATTCACCAGAAAAAGTCCGTGCCGAGACACGGCAGAAGGTCGTTGATGCGATCGATGCTCTTGGATTCGTTCCTAAGGCCGAAGCTCGTGCGCGTGCTTTGCGCCAAAATGGGCGCATTGGTGTAATTACTCCCTTTTTTACGGCACCTTCCTTCGTCCAACGCTTGCGGGGTATCGCTGGAGAATTGTCCAAGAAGAACAGCGAATTGGTCATCTATACAGTTGACTCGGTCGATCGACTACACAGTTACATCACATCCTTACCACTCACAGGCAACCTGGATGGGTTAGTCATCATGTCCCTGCCAGTAGACGATGCCTATGTGGACTACTTGATTAAGCATGATGTCCCGACGGTACTGATCGAATTCCCGAATAGGAAATTAAATAGCGTCGAAATTGATGATGTGGCTGGCGGGCGGATGGTGGCTGAGTACCTTGTCGCAAAGGGACACCATCGGATTGCTTTTTTAGGAGATACCGATTTACCTGAATACGCGATCCATCCGGTCAGCTTGCGTTTGGTAGGTTTCAGACAGGGCTTGCAGGAAGCGGGTATTGCCCTGGAAGACAAGTTCGTACGGTTAGCCCCCTATACCATTGAACAGACCCGTCTGGCAGCGAATGAGCTTCTCAAGGCATCGAATCCGCCGACTGCTGTTTTCGCCGCAACCGATTTTCAGGCGCTAAGCATGATCCAGGTTGCGCACCAACTCGGGGTCAGAATTCCAGATGAGCTAGCGGTTATCGGGTTCGATGATCTCGATATGGCGGAGTTTGCAGATCTCACAACGGTACGCCAGCACCTGGACGAATCTGGTCGTCTCGCAATAGAAATATTGCTTGCGCACATCGAAGATGATTCACGGCCAGTACAACACATTAAACTTCCCTTAACCATTATCGAACGCTTAACAGCTTAAGAAGCTCACTCGTGCGGCTTGACATTTTGTTTGAGTATCCCGGTCTTCATGCTAAATAGCTAAACGTCGGAGTAATCGTTGACGCATAATGGGCATTATGCTACAATCGCAATGAAAGTGCTTTCATCAAAACACTTTCTCCAGTCTTTACATGTTCCCTTATGTACCGAGGCGCGTAGAAATACTATAGCAACTGGATCTCTGGTTTCGATTTCTAGAAGCAATCTTCGAGCCCATCCTGTGGATAAACAAAGCATGGTCTTTACCACGGCGAACCTGATAACCCAATTCCTAAACTCCATGGATCGAGATACGTTCTCTTTAGCAAGCAAAGGGAGGTGACCAACAAGGAGGAGACTATTTAATGTCGATTACGTTCAAACTACGATTCGTACTAGGAAGATGTTCCGCCATAAAATATGGGAGAAGAACATGAAGAAAATCACGTTGGCATCGATTTCTTTGTTGCTTCTATGCACCATTATCCTGGGTGCCTGTGCGACGGCAACAACTCCTGCACCTGCCACACAGGCTCCTGCCACGGCAGCTGCTACTGAAGCGGCGCCGAGCACCGCGCCGACGGAGGCTCCAGCCGCCACGGTTCCGAACTGCGGGACAGATCCTGTCGTGCTGAACGCCTACTTCGAGACAGGATTCACCATTCCCTTCGATCTTGCTGATGAGTTCACCAAGCAGTTCCCGAACGTGACCTGGGATATCAAGCAGGACCAGTTCGCGAATCTCATCACCACAACGCCGCTCCTGCTTGCCGGTGATAACCCGCCTGACCTGCTCCGGCTTCCGACGATGGTCTCGTTCGCCAAGGACGGACTTCTCATGGACCTCGACGGCTACGCGGCGGCGTTCGGCTGGGACAAGTGGCCGGTGCCGCAGCTCGATCAGAACCGGGTCGCGGCAGACGGCACTCGCGGCAGCGGGACCCTTTACGCCATGGGTCTCAACTACAGCCTGACCGGGATCTTTTACAACAAGGAACTGGCGGCTCAGATCGGTATGACCGAGCCGCCGAAGACGCTCGCCGAGTTCGACGACCTACTCGCCGCGGCCAAGGCCGCCGGGCTCCAACCGATCATGGAGTGGGGCAGCGCGAAGAGCGGCATGGGGCTCGCATTCCCGCTCCAGAACCTGATGGCCGCCTACGGACCGGTCGGGCCGATCAACGACTGGATCTTCCAGAAACCAGGCGCGACGATCGATACGCCGTCGAACCTGCTCGCCGCCCAGCACCTCGAGCGGTGGATCCAGGCCGGCTACTTCCCGCCTGACATCAACGCCATCGAGTACACTGACGCTGCCTCCCGGTTCACACAGGGAGAGGGTGTCTTCACCTTCAATGGCGACTGGCAAAACGCTGGTTATGACACCGGTATGCCCGGCAATGTCGGATTCTTCCTGATGCCGCCTGCCGAAGCTGGTGGAGCACCTGCCGCGATGTCTGCCCCGCTGACCTATGGCATCGCAGCCAACGCCAAGCACGCGGACTGCGCTGCTTTCTTCTTCGACTGGGTCGCCACGAACGATGCCGCCCGCACGATCAACGTCAACATTGGTGGCTCGAACCCAGGCGGTCCGGCGGGTGCCATGATGCCCGCTGCTGCTGCCGGCTCAGTCACGAATGAAACGCTTGCTGCCGGACCCGTCGTCGGCGCGGCAGGGAATTCGATGGACTTCATCGCAAATGCGACGAGCTCGATCTTCGCCCAGGGCTGGACGCCCGAACTCCAGAAGATGGTTGGCGGTCAGCAGGACGCTGCCGGTCTTCTCCAGGCCGTTCAGGCAGAATACGAAAGAGAGCTCACTCAATAAGGACGAGAGCCTCAGGACGATGACAGCGCCTACCAGGATCGAAAGTGACATCGATGTAGATACGTTAGGTAATCGTCCCGGGGTGCATAAGATCTCCCGGCGGGCTCATTTCAGCAAACGAGTCCGCCGGGAGACTATTGTTGGTTGGGTATTCGTCCTGCCCGCGCTGCTCATGTACGTGCTCTTCGTGCTCATACCTCTCCTGTTGACCATTCTGTACTCGTTCTTTCGCTGGAACGGTGTCGGCCCTATGACCTGGGTCGGATTGAAGAACTACGCAACGATCTTCCAGGTTCCCAACTTGCTGGGGACGATCAAAAATGCGTTCTGGCTGGTAGTGTGGTTCAGCATCATTCCGGTGGGACTCGGTCTTATCGTCGCAAGCATTATTCACCGCATAGCGACCGGGCGGCTTGGCGCGATAGCCCGGACCGTTCTATTCCTGCCCCAGGTTATCCCGCTTGTCGCTGCCGGCATTATCTGGGGCTGGTTGTTGTCGCTCCCAGGCTTGATCAATCAAATACTCAGGGCCATTGGCCTTGGCGCGATCACCACAGCCTGGCTCGGTGACTTCGACTGGGCGCTCCCGGCCGTCGGCCTTATCGGAATCTGGGTACTGCTGGGATTTTGCATCGTCCTCCTGTT
The DNA here is from genome assembly GCA_034430595.1 of Anaerolineales bacterium. Taxonomy (GTDB): domain Bacteria; phylum Chloroflexota; class Anaerolineae; order Anaerolineales; family E44-bin32; genus E44-bin32. The sequence continues at coordinate 3,578 of DAOUEL010000067.1, forward strand.
GACCGGGATGACCAAGGTTGACCCGGCCCTGTATGAATCCGCAAGGATAGACGGCGCCAGCTGGTTCCGGGAGTTTATCGCGATCACCATTCCGCTCCTCAGATATGAGATCGGTGTGTGCCTGACCGTCACAGTGATCGCCGCACTGGCCGCGTTTGACATTATCTGGGTCTCGACGGCCGGTGGGCCAGGAAACGCGACATCCGTCCCCGGGATCCAGATCTACGTCCTTGCGTTCACCCAGCGAGCTGTGGGCCTGGCGTCTGCCTTGGCCGTCATGCTCATGATCCTTGTCGTTGCGGTCATCATCCCGATCCAGTGGCTGAGCCGGGAGAGGGCGCTATGAGGGCACCTCGCGGCGAGATCTGGACCGGCCGGGTCCTCCTCCTGGTACTGATGGCGTTCACGATTCTGCCCTTCATCAGCATCTTCATGACCGCGCTGCATCCGTCAAATAGTGTGCCCAACGGGCTCGATTGGCCCGCGGATCCGCAGTGGGGGAACTTCGTGGAGGCGTTCCGCGTTGCACAGATGCCCAAGACCCTCGCGTCGAGCACGTTCATCGTACTCGCCGTCGTACCCGTGTCCCTCATCATCTCGACGATGGCCGGGTTCGCCATCGGCATGCTCCGCATCCCTGGCGCGTCCGCACTTCTCTTCCTGTTCGTGTTTGGACTGACGCTTCCGTTCCCTGGGATCATCATCCCCATCTACTTCATAGAGCGGGCGATGCATATCTACAACACCCGGCTCGCGATCGTGCTGCCGCTGATCGCCTTGTACATGCCCTTTGCCGTCTTCTGGATGCGTGCCCATTTCGTCAACATGCCAAGCGAGCTATCTGAGGCGGCTCGTGTTGATGGCGCGACCACGTGGGACCTGTTCTGGCGTATTCACGTCCCGCTCGCACGCCCGCCGATCGCGTCGCTCGGAATTCTCATGTCCATCTGGACGTGGAACCAGTTTCTCCTGGCGTTGGTGCTCGTCGAGGACCCGACGCAGCGAACGATGGCCGGCGCGCTGGGATACTTCCAGGGCCACTACGCGACCGATATCCCTTTGCTGTGCGCTGCAACAATTCTGATCCTGGTGCCCACCCTCGTGGTGTTTATTTTGTTCCAGCGGCAGATCATCACGGCGCTGCTCCAGGGCTCGCTTAAGGGATGAGCAGCGAGGCCCAGTGCCGCGGTTTGCCGAGTGCGCTGATCGGACTCGTGGATCGCTTCCGCTTCCAGAATTTCGTCACATTAAGCACAGGACCATCGTAGAACCATCCAGTGCCATTTCCTGGAGCATTGTGATCAAGGGGGGGTTACTGGTATGCAAATGTTCAGCTGGTAACCCTCGATCTCTTGGGCGGGGGAAGCCAAGTAGAGGATGTAGCGTCAGTTGGAGATTGAGCAACCACTTTTAACCGCGCGTGCTCTGAAGGAGCTTCGAGATGTCGATGACCGCCAATGGTAACACCACCGGAAATCACCTAAGTCAGAGAGAATAGAATGCCACTCGTTTTCGATCTTCCAATTGAAGAGTTGGGAAGTTACCAGGGTAGAAATCCCCGACCGGATGACTTTGATGCCTTCTGGGAGGAAGGCCTGGCCGAAATGCGGGCCACCGATCCTGGGGTCGAACTTATTCCCGCCGAATACACGATACCAAATGCGGAGTGCTTTCACCTATATTTTACCGGGGTGGGAGGGGCGCGCATCCACGCGAAATTACTGAATCCCGAAAATTCTGATCGTCCCCATCCGGCCATCTTGTTGTTTCACGGGTACACAGGCGACTCCGGTGATTGGTCGGATAAGCTTGGATATCTTTTAGAGGGGTTCACTGTCGCAGCATTGGACTGCCGTGGGCAGGCAGGGTTGTCGGAAGACAGGAGCGTTGTAATTGGGAACACTCTCCACGGGCATATCATCCGCGGATTGGAGGATGCCCTGAAGGGTATGCCGGAGAAGCTGCTCTTCCGGCAAATCTTTCTTGATGCTGCTCAACTTGCCAGGATTGTGATGGAAATGCCTGGCGTTGATGCAGATCGCGTAGGTGCATCGGGTAGCAGTCAGGGTGGCGCGCTGGCTGTTGTCTGTTCTGCTCTGGCCAGCATCAAGCGCGCAGCACCGGTATTTCCCTTTCTCAGCGACTACAAGCGAGTTTGGGAAATAGACCAGGCAAGAGATGCCTACCAGGAACTCCAAGAGTTTTTCCGTCATTCGGACCCTACTCATTCTCTCGAAGAGAGAGTTTTTGAAAGCTTAGGCTACATCGACATCCAATTCCTGGCATCGCGCATTCAGGCGGAAGTGTTGTGGGGAATTGGGCTGATGGATACCATCTGCCCGCCTTCGACCCAATTCGCTGTATATAACAAGATCGTTTCACCTAAGGAGATGGTGATATATCCCGATTTCGAACATGAAGCTTTGCCTGGCCATAACGATCGGATTTTTCAATTCATGATGGGTTTATAACCAATGACTTCATCTGGTCTGGATACGCGAGTGACTCCCACAAGCTAGTAGGCCAACTGTGAGCTACTCGTTATGAATATAGTGGAGCTGAAGTAAAAAACGGATATGAAGAAGAATGTGACCATTTCTTCGCTCACATCCAACCCAAGGAAGCGGTTCAGGATGTCTGGATGTTGAAGTTGGATAACTTGTATGAGTTATCTTTAAGAATGTACAACGAGGTTTATCATGAAAGGCGATAAGCTTGTTTTGCTGGATTACCATAAACGAGCGGCAAGCGAGATCGTTTCACGTATTCTTAGAAATGTTCAAAGGAAAAAGAACCGATACGTTATCACCGTAGCCGGAGAATCTGGTAGTGGAAAATCAGAAACCGGGAAAGCAATTGCAGACGAATTGGCCAAATTCGGTGTCAAATCCGTTGTGCTTGGACAGGATGACTATTTTGTACTTCCGCCCAAATCGAATGACTTGAAAAGGCGAGAAGACCCAGAATGGCTCGGTCCGCATGTCGAAGTCAAGCTTGATGTTCTCGAACAAAATCTTGTGGACGCCATTCACGGGAAGGATGAAATCGTAAAGCCTCTTGTTGATTACAATTCAAATTCCATAGAAGTAGAAATCATCAGCCTGGATGGAATCAAAGTGCTGATTGCAGAAGGAACCTATACAACATTGTTAAGACACGTTGATACAAGGATATTCATATCCAGGAATTGGCTCGATACATTTGAACACCGCCAGAAAAGGCAGAGAGGTAACGAAGTCGGCGACCCATTTATTGAACAAGTGCTCAGGGTAGAGCATAAGATCATCGCCGGACATCAGCATTTAGCGGATATTTTGATCACGAAGGATTACGACGTAGTATTCATCGAACCATAGCTGATCTCGTGTAATAACTGCTGCATGGGGATGAGCAACGACCGGAAGAGGCAGGTATCCGATCAAACCTTGGCTGATGAACGCGTCGACGGGTGAAAAACCAGATCAACAATAGGACGGTTGAGCACCCTCGGTCGGAGTCAGTATTTCACCCAATCGCCAGTACCTTATCTTCGTTGGAAGGACTATCGCTATACGTAATTGCAAACGTACCGGTTTGCAGGTCGATATGCAACCTGGCAAACCTCTCCATGTTATTCCAAGCCAGGGAAATTTCGTGATCGGAACTAGTATTCAGCGTGAAGTCACCATCGAATGCTGGATGTGAATTTCTAAATCGAATCAATTTAACCAAATCTTTTACGATAGGGCGTTGAACTTCTCGGTCGATTTCTTGGACGGAATAGTTGTGGCGGTTTATTTCTTTCCCATCTCCGCTTTCCGCCACTTCAACCGTATCATTTTTTCCTGCCAGCAACCCGACATAATAGACCTGGGGAACACCGGGCACAAAGAACTGCAGAGCCCTGGCAGCCAGATATGCATGATCATCGCATCCTAACAAGGAGTAATACGTTCCTCTGATCTGGTGTACATCAAAGCCATCAGGGTCTCTAAACCTTGGAGAAAATATGCGACTCAAGTTGCCACCGCGTTCGAGGCAAATTTGAATGAGGTTTTTGGCACTATCGACATCGAAAAAATCGTTCAAGTCCGGTTTAATAGGTATGCCGTCGTGGCAATCGAGCATCGTAAATTGTTTATGAGGTCGTATCGCAAGATATCCCTTAAGTTTCTTACTGTTCTTAAATGTCAAGGCTTCAAGAATCATATAAGGGAGAATAAAGTCATAGATCCAGAAACCCCTCTCAGATAATTTAAGTTGGGTTGAATATTCCGCGTGTACCTCGGGGAGCAGTTCAATATCCAAGGAATCTGCAATTCCCTTTAACCAGTCCAAGAATTGAAAGATCTCCGGTTCAATGAAGAAACACGAAGTACCAATTTTCTTGATCACATAACCCACCGCATCGAGACGAACAATTTTCACCCCATACTCACTAAAATTTGTTAGGCATTCTGTAATAAGTTTCCGAGCACTCGCAGAATTCACATCAATATCCACTTGCTCTGAGGGAGTGGTTTTCCCAAAAGTTGTCCAGAGAGTCCGTACTTCTCCAGTTCCTTCAATTGAATAATCAGAAAACGGCAGTGGTCGACGAAGGAAGATCTTCTCGATCTCCTCTTTGGGGGGATTCCTGTTTGGCCAGTATTTTTCAATCGGTATGAACAAATCTGCATAGGCGGATTTGGATCCATTGCGCAGGTAATCTTGGAAATAACATGATTTCGAGGAAATGTGGTTGATAATCAAATCAAGCAGGATGGGAGTTTCATTGCCCAGTCTCTTGATATCCTCCCAGGAACCGAATTTCGGCTCAATCTCCATGTAGGTTAGAGGAGCAAAGCCTCGATCCCCAGAAGACGGAAAAGGCGGCAGAATGTGAATCCCGCCTTCAAATGTGTTTGGGAAGTATTGAGTAAGCACCTGGTCAAGACTCTTTAGATCACCCCCTAACGAATCCGGATAGGTAATCAGTTGGACTTTATTCTTCACTTTCATCGCAAAGTATCACCTCTGCCTGAATTGCTATCTAGTCCCTGACCTCATGGGCATTGTTTATG
>DAOUEL010000068.1:0-34282 GCA_034430595.1 Anaerolineales bacterium
AAGGCGGGCGGCATAAGGCGTTCTTCACGGGCTACCGGCCGCAGTTCTACGTACGCACGTTGGACGTGACGGGCACGATCGAGCTGCCGGAAGGCGTGGAGATGGTGATGCCCGGGGATAGTGTGAACCTGAAGGTGGAGCTGATCACGCCGGTGGCGCTTGAGAAGGGATCGAAATTCGCGATCCGAGAAGGTGGATTGACCGTCGGCGCGGGTGTTATCACCGAGATTCTAGAGTAGGAGTGTGTAAGCGCTCTCTAATAGGAGCACTTGCGGAAGTATTATGGCAAAGAAAGATGTTCGCCCGGTAATTACCCTGGAGTGCACGGTCTGCCAGGAACGTAACTATACGTCCGAGAAGAACCGCCGCAACGATCCAGGGCGAATCGAGTTCAATAAATACTGTCCGCGCTGCCGCAAGCACACGCTGCATCGCGAGACGAAGTAGGGGCTGCGGCCCCTCACACAGGCGAGTAGCTCAATTTGGCAGAGCACCGGTCTCCAAAACCGGGGGTTGCGGGTTCGAGTCCTGCCTCGCCTGCCAGATGGATCGCGCGACGCCTGGTATGTGTGGGCGTCGCTTAGTCTGAGGAGTAGTGGAGTGGCAAAATCAAGAGCCGCTTCGAAACGCAGATCGAATCCAGTTACTCGTTATCTGCGTGAGTCGACTGCGGAATTGAAAAAGGTAACCTGGCCTACCCGACAAGAGGCAATTCAGCTGACCGTGATCGTATTGATCGTAGTCACGGCCATGAGCGCTCTGCTGGGTACGCTGGATTTCGTCTTCTCGCGTCTCATCGCGCTCATCATCAGCATCGGCTAGGCGCAGGATCGGCAAGGGAGTTACTCGTGAGCGATTTTGAAGAAGAACGCTCTGAGACCGTCTCGAATCAGGAACCCGTTGAAGCAGCTGCGGCGGAAGCCGAAGTTTCGGATTCCGAAGAACAGACCGAAACCTCCATGGATGTCGAAGTCTCGCTGACCCCCGAAGAACTTGAAGCAGGGGAGGGAATGGAGACTCTGGCTGAGGTCAGCCCGGTTGAACCCGGCCAGGTGGCTGAAATGAAGGGCGAGCTGGTTGAAACGGAAGAGGAGCGCGAAGAGCAGGAAGAAGAGCAAAACGCCGAACCATTAGCTGAGGCTGCCGAGGTGATCGGCGAACCAGAAAACGAGATCGAGATCATCGCGCCAGCGGAAGATCAGGCGCAGCCTGCCGTCGATGAAGCTGAAGAGGAAGTGGAAATCGAACAGCTTGAAGAGGACGAGCAGGAAGTGGAACCGACGTCAGCTGAAGAGCCCGACGATGGGCGCCACTGGTACGTGGTGCATTGCTACTCGGGATACGAAAACAAGGTACGCCATAATCTCGAACAGCGTATCGAGACGATGGGGATGAAGAACAAAATATTCGACGTGGTTGTCCCAACCGAAGAAGAAATCGAAGTCAAGGATGGTAAGCGCCGCACCGTTGAACGAAGGGTCTTCCCGGGATACATCCTGGTCCAGATGATGATGGACGAGGACTCGTGGTACGTTGTGCGCAACACCCCCGGCGTGACGGGATTTGTCGGGATGGGGAACGACCCCACTCCGTTACGTCCGGAAGAGGTATCCCAGATCGTGAAGCGCATGGAAGCCGAAGCGCCGCGAATTAAGGTAACCTACAAAACCGGACAGAAGGTCCGCATCATTGATGGACCATTCAACGATTTCATCGGTACTGTGGCTGACATTGATATGGAGCGGGCCAAGGTGCGTGTCATGGTGTCCTTCTTCGGCCGAGAAACACCAGTCGAACTGGATTTCCTTCAGGTCGAGAAAGCATAGTTTAACCCGCGCAGGCGGGCACAAAGTGGGAGGGTCACACGATCCGCTAAAACCACTCAAGGAGTAATGACGTGGCAAAGAAACTAAAGGCGATTATCAAGCTTGAAATTGAGGCCGGAAAGGCTAATCCTGCTCCACCTATTGGTCCGGCGCTTGCTCCGCATGGCATCAACTTGATGGCCTTCTGCAAGGAATATAATGCACGGACCTCGAGCAAGATGGGCGAGATCATTCCGGCGGAGATTACGATCTACACCGATGGTTCTTTCACCTTTGTCCTGAAAACCCCGCCGGCAGCGGTCCTGCTGCGCAAGGCAGCCGGTATCGAAAAAGGTTCAGCCGAACCGAACCGCGAGAAAGTCGGCAAGGTCACGCGCAACCAGGTACGCGAGATCGCTGAGATTAAGATGAAAGATCTTAACGCGATCGACGTCGAAGGCGCGATGCGCCAGATTGAAGGCACCGCCCGCAACATGGGTATCGTCATCGAAGGCTAGCACAAGTCGTGGGAGGGCCGCCAGGCGCGACCCGTTCGAACCACAGGGAGATATCATGGCAAAGCACGGTAAGAAATACCTCGAAGCACTTGAGAAAATCGAACGCGACAAGCTGTACGGTCCGCTGGAAGCTCTTGAACTTGCGAAGCAAATTGCGTATACGAAATTTGACAGCACCGTCGAAGTTCATCTACGGCTGGGCGTGGACACGCGCCATGCCGACCAGCAGATTCGCGATACGGTTATGCTGCCGCATGGCCTGGGTAAATCGGTACGGGTGATTGTATTCGCCGAGGGCGATGCCGCCCGAGCGGCTAGTGAGGCCGGAGCGGATTTCATCGCAGATGATGAGCTCATCGAACGAATCCAGGGCGGCTGGATGGAATTCGATGCTGCCGTTGCCACACCTAATATGATGGGCAAAGTAGGTCGCCTGGGACGTATTCTCGGTCCGCGCGGCATGATGCCAAATCCGAAAGCGGGGACCGTCGTTCCAGAGGATGACATCGCCCGTGTGATTGATGAACTCAAGTCGGGCCGGGTCGAGTTCCGCACGGATAAAACCGCCAACCTGCACGTTCCGATCGGAAAAATCTCGTTTGAGGCAAAGCAGCTGTACGAAAACATGGCAGCGTTGATGGACGCTGTCCGCCGTACGCGCCCGGCGTCAACGAAAGGCACGTACATCCGGCGGATTACAATTAGCTCAACCATGGGGCCTGGTATTCGGGTCGAACCGAACGCTGCCCTGGAAATGACAACCTGACCTACACAGAGTGGGATGATTACGGTACAATCCCGCTCGTACAATCTATCGAAATATCGCTTCGCCGAAGACAGCAGGTGTTCTATAAGGAGCTTAATTTCCTGCCGAGGTGAGGGCTCTGAAGCAGGGTCATACTTCCCCTTAGAGTCTTTGCTCGTTGAGTGCTTGCGAAGCGAAGGCTCGAATTCTTTAAGGGGAAGGAGGTGAAGCAACTTGGCTATATCCAAGGATAAGAAAGAGGAACTGGTCTCGCAGTACAAGGAAATCCTGGGCCGCAACACGGCGGTCATCCTGGCCGAATCGCTCGGATTAACAGTTAAAGAAACCGAGGTATTGCGAGCAAAGATTCGAGAAATGGGCGGCGAGTTCCTCGTTGTTAAGAATACGCTCGCCAAGCGGGCTTTTAACGAAGCGGGATGGTCGGAACCTGATCCGGGTTTTGAAGGTCCAACCGCGATCGGCGCAGCGTCGGAAGATATCCCGGCACTGGCGAAGGCCATCGTTGATCTCTCGAAAGAGAAGGAAACTTTCCGGGTTAAGTCCGCCGTTATCGATGGCGAGCTCTTCAGCGCAGCTCAAATTGTGAGCCTGGCAGAATTACCACCGATGCCTGTGCTCCAGGCGCGGCTTCTGGGCGTGATGACCATGCCCGCATCGCAGCTCGCAGGTTTGTTCGCGGCTTCGGCACGCCAGCTGCTGAATGTCTTGCAAGCGTATGTCGACGCACAGCCTGAAGCGGCTGCAGCGTAAATCAAATTACATCAAAAACACTTCGATCAAGGAGATCCTATATCATGGCCGATATTAAGAAGATTAAGGACGAACTGAGCAAGTTGACCATTCTCGAGGTTTCTGAGCTGGTCAAAGAACTGGAAGAGGAATGGGGTGTTTCGGCTGCGGCGCCTATTGCGATGGCAGCAATGCCCGGTGGCGCTGCCGCCGGTGCTGGTGAAGCAGTGGAAGAAAAGAACGAATTCGATGTGATCATAAAGGATGTCGGACCGAAGAAAATCGACGTGATCAAGGTCATCCGACAGATCACTCAACTGGGCTTGAAAGATGCCAAAGACCTGGCTGAAACAGCCAACGCCAAGGTTCTCGAACAGGCAGGCAAGGAAGCCGCCCAAGACGCAAAGAGCAAGCTGGAAACGGCTGGCGCGACCGTCGAGCTGGTCTAAATCTAATCAAGAACTTTAGATTGGAGCCGCCGGAAACGGCGGCTCCAATCATTTAAGCCTGTGGTATAACTCGAGCAGGAGGCCTGATGCGTGAATCCATCCTGATAATTGAGGATGAGGAACGAATCCTTCAATTCCTGCGCCGTGGTCTGGCCTACGAAGGCTATACGGTTGAGACCGCCGTGAATGGCACCGAAGGACTCGCAAAGGCGGCCGAGCAGAATCCAGATCTGGTCATAATCGACTGGATGCTGCCGGAGCTTGAGCCTGGCCTCGACGGCCTGGAAGTATGCCGGCGCCTGCGTGAGGAAGGCGACACCTCGCTCTTGATGCTGACAGCCAAGGATTCGGTAGCCGATCGAGTGCGCGGTCTGGACGCTGGCGCGGATGATTATCTTGTCAAGCCCTTCGCCTTAAACGAACTGCTGGCACGTGTGCGTGCGCTGCTGCGTCGATCGAAAACCTCCCTGCCTGAAGTATTGACGTTCCAGGACCTGCGTCTGGATACTGGCACACACCAGGCGTTTCGCGCGGATCGCGCGATCGACCTCACCGCCAAAGAATACGAATTACTTGAACTTCTCCTGCGACATCCGCGGCAGGTGCTGACACGAGACTTGATCTATGACCGTGTCTGGGGGTATGACTTCGGCGGCGAAAGCAATATCATTGAGGTCTATATCCGCTACCTACGCCAGAAGACGGAAGAGAATGGTGCAGCGCGCCTGATCCATACTGTGCGCGGTGTAGGATACGTGCTTCGAGAACCGGCATGACGCTCCGCGCGCGCCTCACCTTGTGGTATACGGGGGTGCTAGGTGCAGTCCTGCTGATGTTTGCGGCTGTCGTTTACCTCTCGCTCTCCTTCAACCTGACGAACCAGATCGAACAATCCCTCAACCGAACTGCCGATGATGTGCTCGCTACCCTATCCGGGGGCATGCCAGAGGATCTTGCACTAACCCTGCGTGCTCTTGATCTGACATCAAATATAGCCCTGCAAATTCAAAACGATCGCGGGGAGATCATCTGGCAATCTGCCAATGCACCCGATTCCGGCTCAGCTTTCGACCCGGACCAGGCCGGCTCGACATCGAATGTTTACAGCACCGTAAGCTTGAATGACCATGAGTATAGAGTGCTTACCGTGCCTGTCTTCCGCCGCCCGGATAATGTGCTCCTGGGTTTCCTGCAGCTGGCGGAAAGCCTTGAGACCAGCCAGCTGGTTTCTCGAACCCTGCTGTTCGTCCTGCTTGCAGGCGGCGTGCTTGCATTGCTTGCGGCCGCGATCATCGGATACCTGGCCGCTGGTCGAGCGCTCTCCCCACTTGACCAGGTCACTGCAACCGCGCTCCAGATAACCCGTGCGGATGACCTGTCGCGCCGTATTCCGGTCATGGGGCCACCAAGAGGCGAGGTTGGGAACTTGGTCAGCGCCTTCAATGAGACCCTTGAACGTTTGGAAGGTTTGTTTCAGACGCAGCGCCGATTCCTGGCCGATGTATCACACGAACTTCGCACGCCCCTCACCGCCATACGAGGCAACGTTGATTTGATTCGCCAGATGGGAGAGGCGGATGAGGAATCGCTTGACGTGATAACCTCCGAGGTCGATCGCCTGACACGCCTCGTACGGGATCTGCTGCTCCTGGCGCAGGCAGAGACCGGAAAGCTGCCGCTGGCGCTGGATACCGTCGAGCTGGATACCATTATGCTGGAGGTTTTCCAGCAAGCCCGATTGCTGGCACGTGATGGTGTCACGGTTCGTATCGGCCGCGAAGACCAGGCCCGGGTTGAAGGCGACCGGGACCGTTTAAAGCAGGTGCTGCTCAACCTGGTCGCAAATGCCCTCGAACATACAACCTCGCCCGGAACTGTGACGCTTGACCTGATCTGTGAAGGGCAGTGGGCTGTTTGGCGTATAACCGATACCGGTCCAGGCATTCCGGAAGCAGATTTACCAAATATTTTTGAGCGCTTCTACCGCCGGGACCCCTCTCGAAAACGCAATCCAAGCGGGGGGGCTGGGCTGGGGCTGTCGATCGCCTATTGGATTGCTCGCAGCCACGGCGGCGATATTCAGGTTCAATCTAAAGTTGGATCGGGATCGACCTTCAGTGTAAGGCTGCCACTGCTGCAAGGCAGCTGCAGCACCTATGAGACCTCCACGGCTCAACCCCAATCCGAACAAGAACGAGTGGGATAGCCTAAGCCTCGAACAATTATTCAGCTATTTATCCTGCAGTATGAACTTGAATGCCTTGTAAGCCAGGAGGGATTATAGGCCTGCCTGTGCGAGCTGAGCGCCCTGGCAGAGCCAGCTGCCGCCAGCACCCAGCCAGGCCGATAGCGTACTGCTTTCCGAAGTGCCCGAGAGAAGATCGTCCCAGATACCCAAACCCCAATCAACATAGCGCCGGGTTTCCTCCGGCCACGAAGAGCGGGGTTTAGCGATTTGCGATAGGCCACCATTGTACCCGGCCAATGTGAGATCAATCTGGCCTCCAGCGAGCTGAAAAGATCGCCGAAGATAGTCCAGCCCACGAGCGGCATTGCTTTCAGGAAGGAGCATGTCCTCGCCCGGGCTGAAGTGGAACGGCATCACCTGAAATAATCCCATCGCGCCGGCCGATGAGACAACCTTGGGATTGCCACATGATTCGATCTGCATAACAATCGCCACCAACAACGGGGGAAGGTCGTAATTCTCAGCCCAAGAGAAAATTAAATCACCCCAATGCTGAACCTCGGGTGTAAATGCGGTAAGAGCCTCGACGCCTGCCGTTGGACGATTGGCGATATTCCTGATATCACCATTCGAATTGAATTGAGGTTCTGATTGGATTTCTGCATAATTCTGCATTCGTGAACTATACAGGCCCGCTGTGACTACGGGTGCGAACCGCACGACAATCAAGACAAGCAGCATGAACAGCACTAAAGGCGCGATCAGCGTCGAGAAGACTGCCGGATTCAGGGACCGCCGGTGAGGCGCACCACCGACGATCCCCGGATGACCAGCTTGTAAGCGGCCGCGATTGGCGATAAGCATGCCTCAGCGATTGCCCCGTGTCGAACGAGCTGCCATCGGCTCGGAATGTTGTCCATTATTGGAATAGGTTCGCGGTTTGGGAGCCGGGCGAATCGAGCGGTATTCCTCGCGCTTGGTTTCTCGCCGCACTGGACGCTCGACCGGCATGGAATGAACTTCAGAAGGCCGAGAATTTCTTCGACCATGGAAGAGTGCACTCGCCGAAAAACTGCCACTGGTCATGGTGAAGGTGCCAATCATCAGGACCCTGATCAGCCAGACCAATACGGCGACGAAGAGCGGTACGCTGGAGAGCAGCGCATCGCGCCCAAGAATTTCATTGCCGAGCCCATTGTGGCTCAGCAAGGCCAGAGAGACCGCCCACCAGGTCAGGACAGCGTTCATTGTGGCAGCCAGCAGCCACGCTCCAAGCAAGTACCAGACCTCGAGTGTGCGGCCGTTTTCGGATTGGGGTGAAAAGAGGCGTGCGATCCCGGCAAAATCCATTCCGCAAAATGCGAACGCCAGGATGGTGGACCAGCGCAGGCTGGCGAACTGAAGATCGCCAAGCAGGTCACGCAGAGCGAACTCCGTCGTGCCATAATTAAAGCTCTCGAAGGCGATCAGCGCGCCGATCATGACAAGCACGAAGAGTGATGCCCTGGGGAGCTTGATGCGGGCGGCAAGATTTGTCAGAGCGGCATCAAGATCGAACGGGAAGCGAGAACGAGACGTACGGGTGTAAGTAGACATGGCCGACCTCCATATCGAACAAGTGTTCTACGATGGAGGCAGTATAGAACAAGTGTTCGGCCTTGTCAAGGACTTTCTCTTATTCCCCCGAGGAGCCGGAACAAGGCCGAAATAGACTCAGTGCTTTTCGGTTTATGACCCCGTGTCGAACGGTTTTGAGATGCGATTGCGAGTGTAAAAACGAATGAGGAGGGCGCCGAGCAGCATCGCTGGTAGTACGATCAAGCCAGCCTCAGGCCCAAAGCCACCTCCGGTGATCAGGCCAGGTCCGGCCGGATTCTGCTGGATCAGCGCACCAAAGTTGTATCCGCTGACCGGAAAGCCGAAAACGGTTCCTTCGAACAGGTTCCAACCGATATGCAGGCCGATCGATAACCAGAGCTGGCGTGTGCGCACCCAACCATAGGCTAGAAAGAGACCGGCAGCGAAAATCCCGAAGGTAGAAAAAAGACTGCTTCCCGGATTTGCCAGGTGGAGAAATGCAAATGCGCTCGATGAGAGCAGCACCCCCCAGGTTATGTTCAAGCCCGCGGCAAGATTCTGTAAGTGGTAGCCACGGCTGAGCAGTTCCTCACTTACTCCGACCAGTATGAAGAACAGCAACCCCTGCAGCAGCGTCCCGAGCCATGATTCGACCGGCGTGCTGACCCAGGCGACCCCCTCAATCGTAAGCCATCCAGAGACCCACTCGACAAGGAAGATCGCGCCCATCAGAAGACCCGGGATCAAAAAACCGACGAACAGATCGGAGACGGTGTGCTTGTCGAGGTTGAAGCCGAGCGAAGCGAAGGACCGCCGGTCAAGCAGCCGCCGGGCGGCATAGGTTGTAATCAAAACTGCCAGCAGTTCGATCGTGGCGTCGATCGGCAATCCGTAGGAGAAAGTACCCCCCTGGTTGTATATGAGCATGACCGCCAACAGGGTTAGAACACTGAGCGCGATGCCGAAACCGATCGAATGCAGCAGTAAGCGCCAGCCGGCACGCAAGCGGGGTTCATCCGGCGATAGAAACAGCCGCATCCAAAGCGGTCTTTCAGATGTATGTCGCTCTTCGTTCATGTGCCCTCACTCTCGAACTGGCCAGGAAAGCTCATGAGCCGGTATGGTGCCGATGCACTGCAAAGCTGCAGGGGTTTACGTCGCAGATCGAGCTGTTGCAGGTGATCATGAAGCCGGCCAATTTGTACTCTCAACTTTTTCCAGCCAACCATCCCCACTCGAAGCTGCCTCGATCAACCGGAAGCGGCGCGCAGCAAGCGGTGGGCGAGGCCGGAACCAAGCAGTGCCAGGCCGTCGGTAGTCATGTAGTGGCTGCTGGCGGCATCGAAGAGAATCGAAGCGCGTGCGGCAAAATCCTCGTCCCCGGGCCAGAGGGCAAGCGCAAGCCGGATACGGGGCAGCGGCTGGAAAGCAAAGGCAAGCGGTGCGAGGGCAGGCAGACGTGATCCATCCCACGCCCGGGCTGCATCTGCAAGGATTTCCGGTTCCTCCCCGAAGCGGCGGGCCAGAATGTCACCACTGTATCCCTGGAACGCCTGGTTGTAGAACCCACCGTCCGGGAGCTCGCGAAATCCGATCCAGCGGTCAGCAAAGGGGGTTCCATCAGCGGTGTCGAGGTAATACAGCAGCATGGCGCTGTCAAAGGTACTGCACGGTGTGCTGTCGTCGGCATAGCATGCCGTCAGGCTCGGCCAGGCAACCTGCACCTCACGCCCCCAGTAGGTCAAAAGAAGGGCATTTTCGGTGAACCTGGCATCACTTAAAGCCGCCAGATGGGCCTGGTTTCGTCCGTGGAGCGAAGCCCGCAGTGCGTCCAGGCGGCGGGTCATGCTCGCCTCCCAGGTTTGCTGCGAGGCTTTAAGTCGCGCGTCGACCGAGCCACTTTCGCCGCCGGCCTGGTTCGTCAGCCCGGGCATCTTCAGTCAGCCGCCATGCTGGCCATATAGTCCCGGATTGTCGGCAGAGCGGTCAATCGTTCCTGGAAGAAGTTGTTCACCAGGTTGATGACCTCACCCCGCGTCGCTTCGACCTGGATCTTCCAGGCCTCGCCCATTTCGCTCTGCCCCAGCAGGTCTCGCAGCCCGAGCAGTGAGCGGACGATCTCCGTCTCCTGTTCCCCCTCGAGCGCATCGACGACGGTCAGAATCAGCTTATCTGCCTGATGGACGAGCGCCTCACGCGTGATGGTTCCTGGTTTCTGAACGACGTCATCCAGGGTGCGAATCAGCGACCAGACCTGGTAGAGAGCTGTTGCAGGCTCATCGAAGAGCTCGCGCACATACGCCGCTTCTTCGTAGCGGCCGGTGAGGCGGAAGATGTTGTACATGCGTTTGGCAGCTTTTCCATAATTAGCGTGCGCACCAAGATATTTATGTACTTCCTTCTCGAGCTGCCCGACATACGATTCGAGGGCGTCGGCTGAGACGTGCCGGGCGAGCTTGGAGAAAATCGGGATAGATTCGGCTTCCAGGTAAACCTCCTGGAAGTAGGGATCAAGGTACCCATCAAGCGGCGTGATCGTGCCATCCGGCGCTTCCCAGGTTACGTCGAGCATGTTGCTGGCGTTGGCAAGCTGGCCGCGCACCGGATCGGCGACGACCCAGTCCAGCTTGCACCAGCCCGGGTCGGAAGCGACCGCGTCCCATTCAATCGTAAGCGGCTTTCCGTCCGGGGTGCTGGCCTCAATGCGCCCGGCTGTGACCTCCTCGCTGCCCCACGAGATCGGCGTACCGGCGCGGTGAAATTCCTCCCCCCGCTGGACGTCGCTGGCGTAGGAGCCGAATTTAACCTCAATTAGCTGGTAAGTCGGTCCACCCATGGCGTCCAGGGCTTTTGTGCGAATCAATCCAGCCAGGATTTCGCAAGCCTCCTGGCGGGTTTCGGCTAGTATGTTCACGCGTTCGAAATAATCGCAGTCACCGGGGTACGTTTGAATCTTTGACTGCGCCGCCGATCCGGAGAGGGCCAGCGCGGTTTCTACCACCCCCGGTTGATCGTTGAACTCGACCAGTTGACCGATGCGCCGGAAGTAGGCCAGCTCCTCGGGACTGAAGTCGAGCATCGAGACCGCGTGGCCGAAGACGCCGCTCTTCGGGTCGAACATCACATCAGCGCTGCCCTTGGCTGCGCTGACCGCTGAAAGCCACTGTAGCGCTTCGCCTTCGTCCAGCTCAACTCCCAACCGTTTCGCCGAATCAAGGATGCGCTCAAGCGCATCGTGTGGGGAGGTTCCGTCTTTTTCTGACATCCTATCTTCTCCAAATCATGCGTTTTTCAGATCGAATTTCGTTTCCATTTCGGCCAGTAAATGTTTAAAAAGACCTGCCTGGTCGATCGCGTCTTGCAGCGCGTTGTGCGAGAGCGTGATGTCTGCCTCGAGGCGGTCTGCCACGTGTTTCATGGCTGTATCCCCCCACTCGATGCCGAGCAGCCCCATGGCGAGCGCCTTCATATCGAGCGCAGCATGGCCGAAGGGGTTTTCAACCTGGTAGCGCTGGAAGTAATCCTGGACAAACATCCAGTCGAAGGGTGCATTGAAGGCGACGAAGACGGGTGTCTCGCCGGGAGGGGTAGCCGCATGAATCCAGTCGGCGAACCTGGCCATGGCGACCGCCGGAGGGATGCCGGTTTGCCGTAGTCGATCCGGATCGAGGCCACTCACTTCGAGTGCTCCCGGCTCGATTTGCTCCAGGTCGGGTTGAAGTTCTACATAGAATGTTTGCCCGGGGTCATTGACCAGGCAGGCCCCGATCGAAAGCAGCGGGAAGCGGCTGGGAGCAGGACCAGCGGTTTCAACATCGATCGAGATATAGCAGGCGGGGTTCATCGATTCCTGGCTAGCCGGAAAAGGAGAGCGATCATTCCTGGTTCACCTTCCACTGAGGATGTTGCCGATGATATCGCCGCCGATGCCCTGCGCAGCGCACAGGAACGAATCCTTCTGGCACAGGATGCGTCCGCCGAAATTCTTTAACTCGATCGGGATGATCTTGCCCGGGTAAGGTGCGGCGAAGGCCACGCCCTGCTTGCCGCCACCGGTGTTGATAAAACTGGTGATGAAGAAGCTTTCGCCGGTGAAGGCACGCTGCAAGCCCTTGAAGATGCCGCCCCCGGTCGAGGTTTCCATCTGGATGCCTTCATCCATGTAGGTCATCGTGCCGGCTTCTGCCCGCACCCCCTCGCCTGGGTCGAGCTCGATCTCGACCAGCTGTAGGTCGTCGCCGTAGATTTTGTAGTCGATTACATCGGCCATGTTTTACTCCTTCGTTATCGTGGAGTGAGGGGAGTCTACCAGAGATGGGATAGCCGTCCAATATGACCGGATTGGATTCGAACGCGGAGGCGGTAGGATAGCGCGCAACTGTAGGGGCACGAAATTTCGTGCCCCTACAGTGTGTGGTATCGGTCATATTCCCAGCGGAGCGGGTTGTCGTGGGTATATTGACGTAAGCGAGCCAGTTCACGCTCGTTCCGAATGATGCGTTCGTAGTAGTTTCGCTGCCATACAGGGGTACCGGGGGAATGGCGGATTTGATTAATGCGTTTGGTGGAAGCTGATTTCAGACCTGCGACGAAGGAGCCAAGTGATTTCTTTGCAGGACCACGTAGAAATTGCTGGTCACGTAGGGGCGACCGGCCGGTCGCCCCTACCCGGTTTGAACGGCAATCTTGCTTCGTTTCGATCCATAGAATAGCATGCAGATGATTGGGCATTAATACCCACTCATCGATCGTGAGCTCGCTTCTTATCTGCTGCGATCGTAGGACTTCTTCGATAACAATCGCGCCGATGTGATTAGGCACGAACTCGTCATCGACAATATCGCTGAAGATTGTGCGCCGTTGATATGAACACATCGTTACGAAATACGCGCCGGGGCTGGCGTAATCATAGCCCTGGAGGCGAATGGATTTTCTTCCCGAGTGCACAATCTGTCCCCCTGATTGCCACGCCGCGCTGCTGGCTAGCCTCCGTCCGGATCGAACTCATCCTCCTCCGGCTGGCCGCGCATGCGCCGAAGACTTTGGAAACGCCCACCCCTACTGCGGCCTCGCCGCCCGCGCCGGCGCAGCAGCAGGCCCAGCGCGGCCAGCGCCGCGCCGAGCAACAGCACCACCAGATCCGCCTGCCCGATCTGAAGCGTAAGCAGGAAGATGACCAGCACAAAGAGGGCGATCAAGATTAAGGCCGAGCCAAAGCGGGAAGCCATCGTTGTGGAAATGAAAGCCCTCGCCGGATTCGTTCCGGCGAGGGCTACACCTCAGGGATAATCAGCGGATGAGCGTGTGGATCTGCTCATGCAAGTACAGCGGCAGGTAGTAGTGCCCGCCGGCATTCTTGCCGGACGAGCCGGAGCCCTTCCAACCGCCAAACGGCTGGAAGCCCGGCCAGGCACCGGTCGTAGCACCCTGCGGGCGGTTGGCGTAGGTCACGCCGGACTCGATGTTTTCGAAGAACCAGGCGGCCTCTTCATCCGAACCGTAGAAGCCAGCCGTCAATCCATACTGACTATCGTTGGCGAGCTTCATCGCCTGTTCGATGCTGTTCACCGGGTGGATCATCGTGATCGGCAGGAACATCTCGTACGACCATAGGCGGTGTGAGTGCGGCACGCCGCCGACGATCGTCGGCTGGCAGAAGAAACCCTTCTTCAGTTCACCATCTGCGAGCACATGGCCACCGGTCAGGAACTTGCCGGCTTTGCCGAGCTCGCGGGCGAACTTCTTAAAGTCACTGAAGGCACCCTTGTTGACGACCGGGCCGAGAAAGACGCTGCGGTCGGTGGGGTCGCCGATCGCCATCTTCTCCGTCACCTCGACCAGACCCTTGACCAGCTCTTTGTACACCGGCCGCTCGACATAGATGCGTGAGTTTGCCGAGCACTTCTGCCCCTGCAGGCCGAAAGCCGAGCGCACGATGCCGGCTACAGCCCGGTCGAGATCAGCGTGGCGTGAGACGATGGAGGGGTTCTTGCCGCCCATTTCAAGGATCGTCGGACGGGGGTACTTGCCGGAAGCGAACGAGCGGTAGATGTTCATGCCGACATCATAAGAGCCGGTGAAGGTGATACCGTCCACTTCCGGGCTGTCGATCAGAGCCTGGCCGAGCGTGCTGCCGGGTCCGGTGACGTAGTTGATCACGCCCTCCGGCAAGCCGGCGTCACGGAAGCATTCCGCCAGCAGGCGGACGGTCCATGGTGTATCGGTGGCTGGTTTCATCACGACCGTGTTGCCGGCGACGAGCGCCGCACCGACCGGACCTCCGGTGAGAGCGGCAGGAAAGTTGAAGGGGCTGATCACGACCCATACGCCGTATGGCCGCAGCACGGAGGCGTTGCTGGCCGAGTAGCCCTTGAGCGGGTCTTTCCCCATCTTGACTTCGTAGCCCTTATTCTCCTCGAGCTGATCGCAGGCAAAGCGGATCAGGTCGGCTGCCTCGGCGATGTCGCCCAGCGCCTCCATGCGGTTCTTGCCGACCTCGAGCGAGATAACGGCTGCGATTTCGTAGATGCGTTTGTCGATCTGTGCGGCAGCCTTGCGCAGCAGCCGGGCGCGTTCACGCCAGGAGCGGCGCGACCAATCGGGGAAGGCTTTGCGTGCCGCCTTTAACGCCCGGTCGGCGTGCTCCACCCCGCCGCGCTGGAAGGTGCCGAGCAGCCAATCCTGATTGATGGGCGAGCGATCATCGAATTTCTGCCCGGCGCGCACATCCACTCCGGCGATGAGCATTGGGACATCCTTGCCGAGCCCGCTCTTGACCTTCTTGAGGGCGCGATCATAGCGCCGGTGCAGTTCCTCCGGTGGATTGAACATCGTGGCGTAGGTCAGTTTGAAATCGGTCTTCTTCTTGGCCATTGTGATGATCTCCTGAACAAGCTGGTTTTAAGGCGAATTCAGTATATCGCCGGCGTTCGCCGGCGTCAAAAGCGCGATGTATACTGGACTTTGAACTCTGGTTTGGGAACCGCAATAAGGTGCCACTTAGAAGGAGCGCTGCTTGCATGACCTGGGTCGAGGAAGGGATCTACGCCGCTGGTGGAGATCATATTCCGCACACCTGGGGTGCATTTTCCAACCAAACCGGGATTACGGCCGTGCTGCACCTTTCCAGTTCTGGACCAACGGAGTTCACCGGACCGCCCGCCGCCCGCTTCCTGTGGCTTGATTTGGAGCAGGAAATGGAGGCCGATAAGGACGCCAGGCGCCTGGCGGGTGAGTTCGTGCTCAACAGCCGGGACCAGGGACGGCGGGTGTTGCTGCACTGCACGAATGGCCGGCACCGCACACGCTGGACCTACGTCGCGTACCGCCTCTGCCTGGGCCATGGGTTGAAGGGCGTGCTGCGTGACGCGGCCCAAAAGCCGTGGTTGGCTCCCTATCACACCGATCGTGATGTGTGGGCGGCATTCCGCAGCTATATGAAACAATACCGTGGAATTCCGGACGATGAATCCGGCCAAGATCGATGAGGAGAAGCAATGCTGTTCACCGAGGCGCTTTTTATTGGAATTGACCCGACCGCTGGCGGGCGGCCGATGCACTACGCCGCACTCGATCGCGAGCTGCGCCTGGTCGCGCTCGATGAGGCCGAGATGGAGGGCGTGCTGGCGTTCATCGGCAGCCTCGATTCGGCGGTGGTTGGCATCGATGCCCCGCAATCCCCCAATACTGGCTTGATGGCCTCGGCCGAGGTACGCCGGCGTTACAACCTGCGGCCGGGAGGCAGCAACTGGAGCGATTGGCGCGTGTGCGAGTATGAACTCAGGCAGCGCAATATCAGGCTGTACAGCACACCTGGGGAGGCACAGGAAGCTAAAGGGTGGGTGCGGACAGGGTTCGAGCTCTTCCAGCGCCTCAGGCAGAGCGGCTTTCACCAGTACATCTTGGGCGAGGAGCCGGGAAAGCGCAGCATGCTCGAAGCCCGTTCGCACGTAGGCTACACCGTGCTGCTCGAACGCCGCCCGTTCCTGAAGCGCACGCTGGAAGGGCGTTTGCAGCGCCAGCTTGTGCTCTACCTGGAGGGCCTTGATGTGGCCAACCCGATGCACGTGCTGGAGGAGATCACACGCCACAACCTGCTGATGGGCAACCTGCCGCTCGACCGCCTGCGAGGCTTCGAGCAGCTCGACGCCATCATGGCCGCCTATATCGCCTACCTGGCCGCGGTCCAACCAGAACGGCTGACGCAGATTGGTGACCGCGAGGAGGGGTTGATCAGTTTCCCCGCCCCCAGCCTTAAGGATTTTTATCCGTAACCTTTTTAGAATACCGGTGGTAGCAGGAAAAACTTCAGGCTATACTTTCGCTACGATCGTGTGGAGTTGTGGGGTAAGGGGTCCCCACAGGAAGCGCTACCTGCGCACCAGCGCGGGGGGCTCTTGGACTGTGGCGATACAACCAGGTACTGAGGCTGTGTATGCTGGCTGGGGCAGTCGGGTAACAGGGGGCATGTGCCGCCTCGAATCGCGCACCCCAGATCCAGTTCTCAAAACAACTTGAACTTGTCGAACTCGTGACCTGCGCGCTGACCTGCAGTGATCCCTTTTCGCGCCTGTTGCACGGAGGGTGAAGATGAATACTGGAACGCTGCCTCCCGAATTCCAGGCACTTGAGACGAGACTGACCGAAATCAAGTCGCGCTACCAGCGCGGCGAGATCGATAATGCCGCCTACCAACAACTGGTCCAGTCGCTGACCTGCGTCGTCGGGGGTGTGACCTGGTGGCTGGGGGGGAAAACCGGTGCCTGGCATCGCTGGGACGGGGTGGCTTGGGTGGCGAGTGCACCGCCCCAGGCTGAGCTCGCGGACACCCCTGCCCTTCCATCCGGTGTTGAACCACGCGCAAGGCGCAAGTTACCCCGTCCACTTCTGCTGGGCTGCGGCGCGGGCGCGCTGCTGGGCTTGATCGCGGTGCTGGTGGTTGTAATCGGCGGCCTGGCTGAATACCGCGCGGCACCGAAGATCGTGGAGGGGATTGAACCCGGCGTGGCTGCCACCGCCACGTATGTTCTCAGCGCGAATCAGCAGCAGGTAGCTGAAGCCATGGGTGCGCCGGAGGCTTTTACGCTGCTTTTCTATGAAGAAGAACTCGACGATGGAACGTTCGATGACGTGCGTTTCGAGACCTGGAGCTACTACACCGCCGGGCTTGAGTACACCTTTATCAACGGCGAGCAGGTGGCTGAAGAGCCGCTGGAGGTGGCGATCGGCGGTGATCTGGTTCACATTCCCTACCGACCAGAGCAGTTCTCGGCCTACATGAGCTTGGAACAGGTGATCGATGCCGCCGGGCTGACCACGTACCTGGTCGTTCCGCTTGAGAAAGAACTTGTTGACGGTGGGGAAGTGTACTATGCCGACGAACTGACCTTTGGTTTAAAGAAAGGTGAACTGCTCTACCTCGAAGCCCTCGCACTCGAGGCTGAAGGCTAATACGATGCGATTACGAAAGATGCACCGCCTCAGCATCCCCTTGCTGTTCGTGTTCGTCGTTAGCCTGCTGCCCCTCGAAGTGAGTGGTACCACAGTAGCGAAACGGGGCTTCGAGGACGCATTTGGGTTGATGTATGCAAGCGAAGCGATCCTGCTGGATGAGGCAGACCCCGAGTCGGCTTCAAGAGCAGCGGGCTTCATGTCGGTTTCGGCGCAGGAAACTGACCAGGGCATTGCGGATGCGGCTCTAGTAAAGCAGATCAACGCCACGAAGGCTGCCCGCAACGACTTGGAAGCTACCTGTTCCAAACTCGCCGAGCTCTATGCAGGGGAAGACACCACCTGCGAACTCGAGCGCGTTAACGCATACTGCCAGGCGGAGCGCGAGAAGCTCACCCGGCGCTTGAGCCTGTTCCGCAAGCTGCGAGGTGACCGGCGTAAGATGTTCACCCGGATGTGGCACTCGATCAAGCGCAGCGGTGCAGACTTCTGGCGGCGGATTGGTCCGGCCGGCCGCCGGTTCCTGGGACGCCTCGGCCCAGAAGTCCTGGAGATGGTGAAATCAGGCACCGCCACAGGGGCCGCTTTGCGGCACCTGATCAAGCATCATGTGCGAGCCATCGCGCGTGAAGAGGTGCGGAAACTCATACTCAAGGGGGCTCAACGGCTGATCCTGGGCCAGGCCGCCATTGCCAGGGCGGCGGGCGTCGCCGCGTGTGTCGAGCAGGAGCAAGCCAGCAAGCCAGTTGAACAGGAGAACGACGAAGATGTTCAGCAAACGCAGGAAACCTACGGCATACTCGCCATCGATGGGATTCTCCCGAATGGGTTCGCATCGATGGAGTGGGATGGCTTTATCCCCGGTTGTATCCGGCATCAAGCGTCCAACCGGGGCGAGGTCGATTTCCATTTTGTCTACGACCTGGACGCGAGCACGTTCACCGGAAGCGCCAGCGGAGATGCGCATGCGCAGGAGCTGGGCTGGGAAGGCTCGGGAGCCTTTGTGCTCGAAGGGGTCGAGGGTACCGTCGAGCAAGATCCCGATGGGTCGGGTTGGAAATTCCAGGGGCAGGGCGCGGTCCAGCTCGATTACCGGATGCAGGCCAGCTGCCCCGACGGTAGCGGAGGATTCTACCCGGCTGACGTCTCGAAATCCAGCGGAGGTCCTGTCGAGATCCATGGCGACCTGAGCATCGTCAATACGACCTGGAGCTGGCAGCTTTACGGTTTGTTCGAGTCGGACGGACAGCAGTTTTTCCTCACCTGCGGGGATTGTGAGGTGGGCACATGGTCGCCGTAGCGGCTGTCATCCGTACGCATAGTACAAGGTCGGGCCGGAGGGACTGAGGGAGAATGCTTCCTGCATCGTATGTGGTCCTCCGACGCCATCAATCCCCTGACGGTCCCGGGTTTGAGGCTGCCCTTGCTTGCCCGCCTAACGCAGGCGTGGCGTAAGTGGTCGGCGATCGGCAACGCGTCGTACGATCGGCACTGCCTAGGCTCGCCGTTATCGCAATCGCTGGAGATGCTCAGGATCCCTGATACCAGCCTTCTGCGAACGAATTGTCCTGTTCACGTGTCGTGCAGGAAGGGGAAGACGGAGAGGGTCAATGTCGATGGGAGATGACTTCAAACTCAGCGGTCTGACCGGTCAGTACAGCGGGCAGGAATTCCCTCTGGAACCGGGCGAGCACCTGATCGGTCGCGAGGAAGATGCGGATGTCCAACTACTCGACCCGCGCGTCTCGCGCCAGCATGCCCGCCTGACGGTCGCCTCGGGGGAATGCCGGATCCAGGACCTGGGCAGCACCGATGGCACGTATTTGAACGGTGAGCGGGTGACGGATGCGGGCGTGAAGGACGGTGACAAGCTGCGCTTCGGCGGCTCGGTCTTCCTGTTCCAGGCGCCGGCTGTAGTCCCCACCGAGCAGGACGCGATCCCCACTCTGCTTGACGGAAATGCTTCGGCGCCGACCCGTTTGGGGAGTGATGCCGGGCAGGCTGAGCTCCAACCCGAGGCCGATGCAACGCGAGTGAGCAGCTCTGAAACACCACCCTCGCCGATCCCGGGGGCCGGGGTGAAGCCAGCTCCAGATGTATCCCCACCCGGTCCACCGCCGGTTGCACCACCCCCGCCACCCCCTTCAACCGGCCGAAGATCCCCCTGGCGCAGGCCGCTGTTCGCCGCAGGAGGGATCGCTGTTCTTGGGATTCTCGTCGTCCTGGCGCTGGTCATCTTTGGTGGTGGAGAGGACCAGCCGAAGGAGAGTGAGCTTGCCGCGGTGACGGCCGCCTTCGATGCCCCGACAGCCGGGCCCACCTGGACACCGCTCGCTTCGGTTGCCATGGCTCCAACCAGCACACCCGAATCGACGGCGGAAATGGCGGCCCAGCCCACACCGCAGCTGCAGCAAACCGCCACATCGGAAAGTTCCACGCCGGAGGTTGAATCGGGGCTGGAGCAAATCGCATTCGCCTCCGATCGATCCGGCCGCCCGCAGATCTATATGATTTCGCTCGAAGACGGCGAGACCGTACAGCTGACGGACCTGCCAGCCGGGGCGTGCCAGCCGGCCTGGAACTCCGATGGCGAGCGGCTGGCGTTCATCTCACCCTGCAGCGTAAATCGTGAGGAGTACAGCGGCGCCTCAATCTTCGTCCTGCAGGTTGGCTCGCAGGGTCCGCTTGCGGAACCGGTGCCGCTCATCAGCTCATTGACCGATGGAGAATACGATCCCGTCTGGTCGCCGGATGGGGGTGAGATCGCCTTCACCTCGCTCCGCACCGGCCGGCCGCAGATTTTCGTCGCTGCAGCGGACGGGTCAGGCGAGCGCAACCTGAACAACGACCTGGCCTATAACTGGTCGCCGAGCTGGTCGCCGGACGGGAGCCAGATCGCTTTCCTCTCCGGGCGCGGCGGGCAGGAGGAGATCTGGATTGTGCCGGCGGAGGGCGGCGAGGAAACGCGCTTCACCCGCGGTGATGGCAAGAACGTGGCACGGCCGGCGTGGTCGCCGGATGGGACGGCGATCGTCTTCGAGAAAGTGGTTGGGAACATCCCACGCCTGATTGCCGCATCCCTGGCTGATGGTGGAGTACGTGAGGGGCAGGTTTGCCAGGAAGGGCAGCTGTCATTGCAGCCGATGGGCGAGCCGGCCTGGTCGCCGGATGGCAGCTGGTTGGCCTTTGCCACCTGGCCAGATGGGGTCGAACACAAGATCGCCGTTCTGCGGCCAGGCTGCAGCGATTACCAGGAGATCACACAGTCTGCTGGAATCGATTTTGACCCCGCCTGGAGACCAACATCGTAGCCGGACAGGATCGATTCGCAGGACTTGCCAGCCAGTTATTTTTCGACGAGGATTAGGCTTAACCCGATGCAGGTTTATGCCGGTAGTACTGCATCGGTCTTGATTCTTTTGGAGGTGCTCCATGATATGTGAGCGCTGTAGTTCGACGATACCTGAAGGTCAGAAATTCTGCGGTCAGTGTGGCGCCCCGGCGCCGGCGGTTGTGCAAAGCCACCCCCCTTCCGCCCCTACACCGGTGCCGGCCACTCCTGAGCCCGCCCCTCCGACGAGCTCGCGTTTCAATACCCGCAGCTGCCTGTTGATCGGGGTTGGCTGCCTGGCCGTGCTTTTAATAGGAGCCTGCCTGGCCATTGCGTTTGTCCTGCCGGCCGGGCGCGGTTGGTATCAGAATCTTCGCTCCCAATTTAACTTAGACAACCTACCCAACGATGCAGTCCAGCTCATTCTGCCCGAGCAGATTTCGACCATGCCGGCCGAGCTGGCGACGGTCACGCCGATCGCCGCGCCTGATTTCTGCGCCCAGGAGTTTTGCCTCTCCTACCCTGAAGGCCTGGGTTTTGTGGCTCAGGCTACGACGAAGTCGGCCGAGCTTGACCCGGACGTCTGGGCCATTCCCGAGCACCTCGAGCTGACTTTCCCCGGCTATCCGCTCGTCGATACGCGCCTCATGCCGCACCTCGGCCTTTATGACACGGCTCGCTTCAGGGAGGTCAACCCGAATGTGGGGGATCTGCTTGACCGGCTCCAGGACATGCTCGATTCCCGGCCAGCAGATCCGGAAAACGTTCCCCTGATTTCCATCTTCAACGCGGCGCAGATGATCACGGCCGATGTCAAATATCTCGATTTCGAAGGAGGCCGCGGCGTGCGTTTTGTTACCCAGTACGGCCAGGCGGTATGGCCGATCAATAACTATGATTTGTTCTATGCCTTCAGCGGCTTGAGTGATAATGGGTCGACTCTAATCGTAGCCATCATGCCGATCGCAAACCAGGCGTTGCCTGATAACGCGGATGAGATAATCTCCGGTGACATGGAGAGTTTCATGCAGGGTTTCGAAGCCTACATCGCTTCAACCGCTGAAATGCTAAATTCAGCCGCGCCTGGAAGTTTTACGCCGAATATCGAGCGGCTCGATGATTTGATGCGCTCGATCGAGCTTACGCCGTAATTCGGGTCCGGCAAGCCTGATTCCGGACGTAAGGTAAGGTGGGAGTGAAATGCGCATTCGAACGCTGACAGCCGCCGCTGTGCTTGTGTTCTTCCTGCAGGCACTGCGGGTGCTCTTCTCAACCCTGTTCGGCATCATCTACGATCAGGTCTTTGAAGGCCCTCTCACCGCCTGGCTCCCGTTGAGCGCCGGCCTGGTCGTTGCTGCGATGCTCACCCCGCTGATCGCCGCACGCTCGAACAGAGATCGATTGGAATCCGTGTTCGCTCTACTGGCAATCGCAGTGCGCCCCTTGTTGTCAATCAACGCGGCCGGGGTGCGCTACTTCGGAGCGCTGGTCGTGGTAGCCTCCGGGGCAGCTTACCTGACACTGTGCTTTAAGCGGAAACGGCTGGCCTGGCGAGCGCTGATTTGGGCTCTGGTCGTCGAGCAGCTGCTGCGTGCGCTCGGTGACACCTTCGATCTCAGCTTAATGGATAACTTCCTGCCATTTCAGATTGTGGTTTCGCTGATCCTTGCTGTTCTTGTCCTGCGCTTCGATACCCGTACACCGCAAGCAGAACCCGCTGAGGGCGGTCTGCCGTGGGTGGCAGCCCTCGGTCTGGGAGCATTTCTCTTCCTCGAGACCTCACTCCTGGCGCTGCCGGGTGCGGTCGCCCGCTGGGCCAATCTGCCCTATGCCCCACTGGCGGCATTCATTCTGACAGCGACGGCCGTGCCGCTCTTGCTGCGAGCCCGGCTTGTCTCCACCCCGGCAGCGAAAGTGCTGCAGGCGGTACTCATCGTGGGAGGTATGCTCCTGGGTTACTTCTCCCAGGGATGGCTTGCAGGCGCCGGCTTGATTCTGGCTCAGTGGGGAGCGGTTCAGGCTCTGGTCGGAATACTGGCTGGCGGGCATTCAGGTGCCATAAAGACGGGCGGACGCCTGGCCGTGGGTCTGCTCTTCTTCCTGGTCCTGAATTTCGCTAACGCCTTTGCCTTCACCTATCCCTACACCCTTCCAGCCATGCGCGGTCTGGGCTGGGCGGTATACAGCGCGGCCGGGCTGGTGCTCGCCGGTGCGTTGATACTGCGGTCTGCGGCATCCGGCGAAGAAGACTTGGTCTCGAAGACCGGTTGGCCAACGGCGGCGGCGCTTGTTGGTGCGTTGCTGCTCGTGATCTGGGGTGTGCGGCCGCTGCCAACGTCATCCCTGCCGGCTGACGGGACCTTACGGCTGGCGACCTGGAACATTCACTACGGCTACGATGACGTGTGGCACACAACGCTGCCGAAGATCGCACAGGCGATCGAAGCGGCCGGCGTGGACGCCATCGCACTGCAGGAGGTCGATGCCGGACGTATGACCAGCTACAGTGCGGATGATGCCTACTTCCTCGGGCGGCGCCTTGGCATGCAGGTCGCCTACCTGCCGACGGTCGAGCACCTGACTGGGATTGCACTGCTCTACAAAGGCGATCCGGCCCAGGTCGAGAGCATCCTGCTGCCATCGCTGCAGGAGCAGACCGGGATCCTGCGCGTGCACTTGCCAGCGGCCGGGGGAGAGATTCAGGCGCATTCCATCTGGCTCGGGCTGTCGGCCGAGGATACACAGGCTCAGATTCAGGATGCGTTGGACTTCATCGGGCCGGGCACGCGCGCCAGCTTCGGTGGGGATTTCAACTCAGAATTCGACGACCCCGAGATCCCCTTTGTGTTGGCGCAGGGTTTCGCCGATCCCTTCCAACTGCTCGGCATCGATCCACCGCCCCTGACCGACCCGGCCATCTCCCCCACCAAGCGCATCGACTTCGTTTTCCTGCGTGATCTGGTTCCGGTTCGGGCCTGGGTGCCCGATTCACTGGCTTCGGACCACCGTATGGTGGTCGTGGAGGTCGCCAGCGAGTGACTACCACCAGGACGATCAAGTTCTGTTGAAACCCTGAGCGAAGGACTGGCGATGTCCTGGGTGGATGCCGGTGGCGTGCGTATCTTCTACCGGATTACGGGGGATCAGGCCGTTACCACCGAACCCCCTCTTCTGCTGTTGCACGGCCTGGGATCGTGCTCCGAGGATTGGGCGCTGCAAGTAGCAGCGTTCTCAAGTGAGCGAATCGTGATCACGCTCGACCTGCCCGGCCACGGACGCTCGCACCGGCTAACGGGATGGCCGCTGATCGCCGACTATGCGGCCGCTGCGCTGGCTCCGATCGAAGCAGAGGGTATTGAGCAGGCCGATGTGGTTGGGCTCTCGTTGGGCGGATTGGTCGCCCTGCAGCTCGGCCTCGATTACCCGGGACGGGTCCGCTCGCTGACGCTGGTCAATTCCTTCGCCCGCATGCGCATTCCCCTCGCAGGAACCCCACGTATTTTGGGCCGGATCCTGCTCCTGCTCGGCGGGCCGATGAGCTGGTTGGGTCGTTGGGTGGCCGGTGGGCTCTTTCCACACCCTGATCAGGAGGCACTCCGCCAGCTGGCTGCCGAACGGTTGGCCGCCAACAGCCGCCGCTCCTACCTGCAAGCCGCACTGGCTGTTACCCGTTTCGACCAGCGCCGGGTGCTGGGTGAGATCCAGCTGCCAGTGAATGTCATCGCCGGAGAAGCCGACCGGACCGTTTCGCTGGCGGCCAAGCAGGAACTTGTTGCGAAGATCTCGGGTGCGCGGATGACCACCATCCCCGGTTCAGGGCATGCCTCCCCGGTGGATGCGCCAGGCCTTTTCAATCAGGCAGTTTCAGATTTTTTAAATGCGTTGGATGCTGAGGGTAGCGCCGGCTGATCAGTTGGCCAGTTCAGCGTCGATCACCTGCTGAAAAGCCTGCAGCGGCTGTGCACCAACCAGTGGCACGCCGTTGATGAAGAAGGTCGGCGTTCCGGTGACGCCCAACCCGGCTGCGTAGCGAGCGTCGGCTTCAACTTCGGCCGCCATCTCGCCCGATTGGACGCATGCCAGCAGCATATCCGGATCAAGCCCGGATTCTTCGGCATACTGCCGGTAGGTCTCGCTGGTCCAATCCGAGTATTCACCCGAAAAGAGCAAATCATGAAACGGCCAGAAGCCGCCCTGTTCGTCGGCGCATTCCGCCGCCTGCGCGGTCTCGTACCCGCCGACGACCGGGAAATCGCGGTAGACGAAGCGAATCTGTTCCGGGTAGGCTGCCATCAGCGCCGGGAAAGTCTCGGCTTGGAAGCGTACGCAGTAAGGGCAGTGGAAGTCGCTGAACTCGACGATCGTGATCGGTGCTGTGCTCGGGCCGAGTGCTGGATCATCGTCGACCTCCACGTCGAAGCGCATCTCCCCCGGCTCGAGCGGCGTAGGATCGGTGGGTGCTGCAGCGACGGCCAGGGGGGCTGCCGTGCTCTGGGCACCCGGGCGGCCCCAGAAGACGTAGCCCGCGGCCAGGCCGGTGACGAAAGCTAAGGGGATGATGAGTGCATAAAGCGGTCGGCGAGGGATGCTCAACCTGTTTTCCGGCGCAGCTTGCTGCTCTTCGGTCTCGGGCTCTTCCTGGGGGGTGATCATGTCTTCGGTCATGAACGGCATTATAGCACGCCACCTGGCGAGGGATGCACTTGACAGCCGGGGAGGTTAGGCCTATTCTGGAACTAGACCGACCGGTCAGTCTAGTATGTCCGAGAAGCGATCTACGGAGCATGAACGGCGGGTGCAGATCCTCGACGCCGCCGAGAATGTGTTCGCCCGCAAGGGTTTCGAGCGGGCGCGCATGGATGACATCGTAGCCGAGTCGGGCCTCTCGAAGGGCGCCCTGTACTGGTATTACAAGAGCAAAGATGCGCTGATTAAAGCGCTGCTCGACCGCGTCTTCAGCGGGGATTTACGGGCTGCTGAGACGCTGACCGGGACGCCTGGTTCAGCCACGGAGCGGCTGCGAACCTTCTACCGTACGACGATCGAGGAAATCCGCGGCTTCGAAAAATTGCTCCCCATCGGCTATGAGTTCCTGGCGCTGGCGGCCCGCCGCAAGACTGTGCGGCGCGTTGTCGGCGAATACTACCACCGCTACCACGCAGTGCTGGCCAAGCTCATCCAGCAGGGAATCGAAGGGGGTGAATTTAAGGAAGTCCCAGTGGCGGATACGGCCCTGACGCTGGTCGGCATGCTGGAGGGGATCACACTCCTGTGGATGGTCGATCCGGAGTGGGTCGATTGGGACCGGTTGGGAGACCTGCCGCTCGAGATCGCACTGCGTTCGCTGCGGAAGGAGCAGGGTCCGAATGGATAAGGACGGAAGACAGCTGATCGAACAGCTGAGCGTGCCCGAACCGCCACACGGCCTGCTGCGCAGGCTGGCGCGCCTGCCGATCTACCTCTACCGGATGCACCTTGGCCGCCTGCTCGGTACACGCTTTCTACGCCTCAAGCACATTGGACGGGTCAGCAGCCTGCCGCGCTTCACGGTGCTCGAGGTGCTCGACTACGACCGTGATAAGGACACCTACTTCGTCGCCTCTGGCTGGGGCGAGCGCTCGGACTGGGTCAAGAACATCGCTGCCGATCCCCAGGTTGAGATCCAGGTCGCCGGCCGGCATATCCCGGCCCGGGCCCGGCGCGCTGCACCGGACGAGGCGGCCCAGGAAATGCTGCAGTACGGACGTGCGCATCCCACCGCGCTGCAAGAACTGGCGCGCGTGATGGGCTACCGGGTTGAACGGAGTGAGGCTGCCTACCTGGCGCTGGGCCGGGAGGTGCCGGTGTTCGCCTTTGAGCCGGATCCAGACCGGAAGGATGTGCGGTGACAGCAACCGATAACCTGCGCCTGGAGCGGCCATGATTGCCCTGGTGCTGAGCGGCGCCGCCAACTTCGGTGCGATGCAGGCCGGGGCGCTGGAGGTGATCCTGCGGACCGGCCTCCGGCCAGGGATGATCATCGGCTCATCCGCAGGTGCACTGAACGCGATCGCGCTCGCCGCCAATCCCACACTCGATGGCGTGCTCGACCTGCAGCACAAGTGGAGTTCGCTCCAACCGGACAATATCGGCGTGCCGCGCACGTTCAGCGCGCTGCGGCACTTTGTAACACAGAAGGATGGCCTGCTTTCCAACCGGCCGCTGGCTGAACATCTCCAGGGGGTTTTACCCCCTTTCCAAACATTCGAGGAGCTATCGCGTGCCAGCGGCGTGCGGGCGTACGCCGTGGCGGTCGAGATGCAGACCGCCAGCTTACGCGTCTTTGGCGATGAGGTTGGTGACCGCCTGCTGGACGGAGCCATGGCCAGCACCGCCGTTCCACCTTACCTGCCCCCCTGGGTGGTGGGCGATATGCGCTACCTGGATGGAGGGGTATTCGCCAAGCTGCCGATCTGCGCCGCTTTTGAACGTGGTGCAAGCCAGGTTGTTGCGCTCGATGTCACCCATGCGATGGGCGGCAGGAAGGCAGCCAGGGGTGTGATGGGTGTAAGCGGGTATGCGCTTTCGCTGATGGTGGAAGCCCAGACCGCTTACGAGATCGCCTGGGCTGAGACGACCGGGCTGCCGCTGCGGGTGATCCACCTGAAGGCGTCGGAGGGAGTCCCATTCTGGGATTATTCGCACGGCGCGGAGCTGGTCCGCATCGGCCGTGAACTGGCCGAGAAAGACCTGGCTCAGGAGCCGCTGCGAATTGAACCCCTCTGGCGCAGCACCCTGCGTGCCAGATTCCGATCTGTTCCGCGCAGCCCGATCTGTCTTCAGGGCGAGGTTCGGGCGGAAGGTTGATCATATAGTGGGCGATCGAAATATATCGAAGGGAGAATAGGAAGCGATGCTAAACATACTGATACTGCTGGCTGCCATGGTTATCGTAGGGTTGATCGTCGGCTGGGCGGCAGGCCTGATCTGGAAAGACAACCGGCCGATGGGCGTCTCGGGCGACTATATCGTGGCCGTCATCTCGGCCGTGGCGATTGGCTTGCTGGATTGGTTCGTCATCCCGGCGATGGGTTTCAGCGAAACGCTCAAGCTGATCGGCGTGGCACTCGAGCCGGCGCTGGGTGCGCTGCTTGTGCTCTGGATCATCCGCAAGGCTCGCAGCTGAGACCGATGACTGACGCAGGACCCGCTGTTCGCACCCAGGGCCTGACGCGTAAGTATGGTGATGCTCTGGCGGTGGATGGACTTGATCTATCCATCCCGGCCGGCGAGCTCTTCGGCCTGGTCGGGCCGGATGGCGCTGGCAAAACGACGACGCTGCGCCTGCTGGCTGGCCTGCTCTCGATCAGCGATGGTGAGGCTTGGGTCGCCGGCCAGGATCTGAAGGAGCATCCCGAATCGGTCAAACCGCTGATCGGCTACATGGCGCAGGAGTTCAGCCTTTACGCTGAACTCTCGGTAGTCGAGAACCTGCGTTTCTTCGCCGAACTCTACCAGGTACCCCGCGCGCAGGTCGCTGCACGCATGCAGCGGCTGCTCGAGTTTGCCGGCCTGACCGAGTTCACAGAGCGGCGTGCCGGCCACCTCTCAGGCGGCATGCAGAAAAAGCTGGCGCTGGCCTGCACGCTGATTCACGAGCCGCCGGTGCTCCTGCTGGATGAGCCGACGACCGGAGTTGACCCGATCTCGCGCCGTGAGTTCTGGGACATTCTCACCACGCTCCACCTGGCGGGAACGACGATCCTGGTCAGCACGCCCTACATGGATGAGGCCGACCGCTGTACGCGCGTGGGCTTGATCTACCGCGGACGGCTGGCGGTGTGTGAGGCACCGCGCCGAATTCGCGCCCGGTTGGAAGGCGAGGTCGTGCACCTGCGAACCCCCGACTGGAGGAAGGCACGCGAACTGCTGGCCGGGATGCCTGGCATTTCCGAGGTTCAGACCTACGGTGAGGCGCTGCACCTGCTGGTGGATTCGGCCGATCGCCGCTTGCCGGAGATTCGGGCTGGGCTGGAAGCTCACGGCCTGCAGGTCAGTGAACTGCGCCAGGCGCCGGCGCGGATGGAGGAGGCCTTCATCTCCCTGATCAAGCAGATGGATGCCGAACGTGCCCGAACGGAGGCCTCCTGATATGTCCTTCCGCCGCCTGTGGGCCGTGACGCGCAAAGAGATCCAGCACATCTTTCGCGACCGCTCGACGCTGATCCTGGTGCTGGTCACGCCGACGATGCTGATGCTGCTCATGGCTTACGCGCTCACGGTCGATATTCACAACGTGCCGCTGGCCGTGCTCGACCAGGACCGCAGTGCGGTCTCGCGCGAGTTCATCGCCCAGATCACGGCCGGGGATGACCTCGACCTGTACGCGATGGTGGAGGACATGCAGACTATCGAGGACCTGCTGCTGCGCGGCCGGATCAAGGTCGCGCTCATAATTGGTCCTCGCTTCGCGGAAGACCTGCTAGGGCTGCGGGGCCTGCCGATGCAGGTCATCATTGACGGTACCGAGCCGGAAAGCGGAGCCTTCGCCGTCGATCACGTCGGCTCGCGTGCGGAAGCTTTCTTGAACGAACAACTGGCTGATCAGCTCGCAGCCCAGGGTTTGGCGATCGACACGCTGCAGCCGCTCGATCTGCGCGTGCGCGCCTGGTACAACCCGGGATTAAAGCCGCGCGTGGATATGATTCCCGGCCTGATCTCGCTCGTCCTCGGCTTTCCGGCACTTTCGGTGGCGCTGACCATCGCCCACGAACGGGAACACGGCACGCTCGAACAGTTGATGGCAACGCCGGTCGGGCGATCGGAACTGCTGCTGGGGAAGATGATCCCCTACATCGTGGTCGGCCTGGCGAATGTGGTTGTCATGCCGGTCCTGGCGCTGCTCTGGTTCCAGGTCCCATTTAACGGCAATTTCCTGATTTTCTTCCTGCTTTCGGCGATTTTCCTTTTCGCCGTCCTGGCGATGGGAATCATCATCGGTGTCTTCATGCGAACGCAGGCCGCGGCTCTGGCGCTTTCCTTCCTGCTGATCTTCTTCCCTGGCTTTTTCCTGACCGGTATCTTTTTCCCGATCGCCTCGATGCCCGAGATCATGCGCCTGGAGGCGCTCGGGCTGCCGGGAACGCACTACGCCATCATCACGCGCGGCATATTCCTGACCGGGATCGGGCTGGATGTGCTCTGGCCATACGCGGTGATGCTGGCCGGTCTTGGGGGAGCCTTCACGGGCGTGGCGGCGCTTTTCTTCAGGAAGCGATTGGGTTAGGTTGATGAAACGCATTCGACGCATCCTGAGTCTGACGATCAAGGAATTCATCCACCTGCGGAAGGACTGGTGGATGCCGGCCTTCATGCTGCTGGGCGGGGCCAGCGAACTGCTGCTGGTCGGCTGGGCGACCTCGCGCCCGATCAGCAACCTGCCGCTGATGGTGCTCGACCAGGACCGCAGCGCCGAGAGCCGCCAATTCATCACGGATCTCGAGAACACGGGCACCTTCGCCATCGATTCGCTCATACCGGATTTCGCGACGATCGAAGACGCGCTCGACCGGGGCGACATCAACGCTGCAATTGTCATCCCACCGGATTACTCCGAGGAGCTGCTCGCTGCCGATGGGCACCCGCAGTTGGCCGTGATTTTGAACGGAGCTGAGAGCGTGCCGGCGATGGCCGCGCTGCGGGCGATCGAAGGGCTGGCGGCGCAGCACAACGAAGAGATCGTGGTCGAGCGACTGGGAATCGATCCGGAGCTGTTCTCGGGCTTTATCCCGCGCATTCGGGTGTGGTTCAACGAGGCATTGAGCGATGCGTTCTATACCACGCCGGCCGAACTGGGCTTGATGCTCGAGTTCACCGTGCTGCTTTTTGCCGCGCTGTCGTTCTCGCGTGAACGTGAGCTGGGCACGCTCGAGCAGTTGCTCGTGATGCCCTTCTCTTCGATCGACCTGATCGCCGGAAAATCGCTGCCGGTCATCCTGATCGGATTCTTCGATTTTGTCCTGATGCTGGGCATGGTGCATTTCGCCTTCTCGGTGCCGGTGCGCGGCTCGCTGCTCCTGCTGCTCGTGCTGGCCGCCGGCTACCTGCTGGTCGAGCTGAGCAAGGGGCTGGTGATCTCGGTCATCGCCCGCACCCAGCATCAAGCCTTCCTGCTGGTGATGATGGTCGGCATGGCAGATTTCATGTTCACCGGCTACGCCGCGCCGGTCGAATCGATGCCGCCCGTCATGCAGACACTTGCGAATATCATCCCGGCGCATCACTGGCTGGCGATCCTGCGCGGGATTCTGCTCAAGGGCAGCGGGATCGATGTGCTCTGGCCGCATGTGCTGGCATTGGTCATACTGGGGCTGGTAATCGGGACTTTCTCACTGCGCTATGTGCGCCGGGCATTGGATTGATGATGACACAACAGGGAACCGGATCAGCTGCGATTCAGGCGCTGGACCTGACCAAGCAGTTCGGGGATTTCACCGCCGTCGATGGTGTCGATTTTCGTGTCGAGCGGGGAGAGATCTTCGGATTTCTTGGGCCGAACGGCTCAGGCAAGACGACCACGATCCGCATGCTGTTAGGATTGTTGAAACCGTCTCGCGGCGAGGCGATTGTGCTCGGCATTTCTGTCGCAGATCAGCCAGCGGCGATCCGTTCACGTGTGGGCTATATGTCCCAGCGCTTCAGCCTGTACAACGACTTGACCGTAATCCAGAACTTGAAGTTCTACGGTGCGGCATACGGACTTGAAAACGATGAACTCGAAGCGCAGATCCAGCGCGCGCTGCACATGGCCGGTCTGGAAGGGCGGGAACGGGTCGAGACGCGCGAGCTGTCCGGCGGCTGGCGTCAGCGGCTTGCACTGGGCGCGGCGATCCTGCACCGGCCGGAGGTGCTTTTCCTGGATGAGCCGACCGCCGGCGTGGATCCGCTTTCACGGCGCGAGTTCTGGGATCTGCTCTATCAATTGATCGAGGAAGGTGTCACCGTGCTCGTGACGACCCATTACATGGATGAGGCCGAGCACTGCCACCGCCTGGCCTTCATCCAGCATGGTCACCTGATCGCGATGGGCACACCGGAGGAGCTAAAAAGCCGGGTGCTCGGTGACCGGGTGCTGGAACTTGAGCCGGATGACCCGCTGCGCGCGGTGCAGGTGCTGCGTGATGCCCAGAGGGCCGGGGCCGCGGGCATCCGTGAGGTTGAGCTGTACGGTTCGCTGGTTCATGCGGTGACCGATGATTCACAGCAATCCGATCCACTGCGGCGGCTTCTGGAGCGGGAGGGAATTTCGGTGCGTTCGATCTCGATCGTGGAGCCATCGCTCGAAGACGTCTTTATTGCCAGTATGCGGGCAGGAGGTTGAAATGTTTAAAGTGCGGATGACACCCTTGTTGATCCTGGTCCTGATGCTCACATTAGCGCTTGGCGCCTGCGCATCAGGCGGGGGCACCCAGGAACTGCAGGCTTCAGGCACGGTGGAGACGCGGCAGGTCGTGGTCAGCTCCGAGCTAGGGGGTGCGGTTATGGAGGTCACCGTGCAGGAGGGTGACCGGGTCGAAGCGGGCGACGTGCTGCTCAGCCTGGACGATACGATCTATGCCGCGCAGCAAGCGCAGGCTCAGGCCGGGCTGGGCGTGGCCCAGGGCCAACTGGCTGCAGCCAAAGCTCAGGATAACGCCGCGAAAGCCGCAGTCGCAGCAGCTCAGGCGAACCTGGAAGCCGCCCAGGCGCAGTTCGATCTGGCGCGCGCAGGAGCTACTCTCGATGGAGGCAGCAGCGGAAGCCCCTGGGTTATGAACGTGCCGGACGCCTTCGACCGCCCCGGGTGGTATTTCGGTCAGGACGAGCTGATCGACGCTGCTCAACAGCAGGTCGACGCGACCTCCTCCGAGGTTCAGGACGCACTTGACGCGCTGAACGATCTCCTGCGGGAGGCCGACTACGCCGGGGTAGCCCAGGCTGAAGGTGACCTGGCCCAGGCGCGCGCTGCCTATTTACTGGCTGATCAACTGCGGCGCGAACCGGTCTCCGGCGATGATGCGGCAGATGTCCGCACTGCGCTGCGGGAGGCATTTGATCAGGCCGAGCAGAACCTGTCTGATGCACAGGATCAGATGGATGAATTGATGGGGAGCGATGCCGCGCAGACGCTGCTTGATCGCCGAATTGACCTGTCCGTGGCGCGCGAACGCTACCAGTTCGCACTGGCAGGCTACTATTCGCTCTTGACCGGCGATCAGTCGCCGATGGTGCAGGCTGCGCAGGCTCAGGTTGATGCCGCCCAGGCGGCTATCACCCAGGCTCAGGCGGCGGCCGAGGCGGTATATGCTGGCGTCTCCCAGGCGCAGCAGGCTGTCGACCAGGCACAAGCGGCACTTGATCTGATTAAAGCCCAGGTCGAGAAGCTGACGCTGCATGCGCCGATTGCCGGGGTTGTACTGACGCTTGGCACAACACAGGGTGAAGTCCTGCTGCCGGGGACGCCGGCTCTCACACTGGGTCAGCTGGATGAGTTGACCATCACGGTCTACATCCCGGAGGATCGCTACGGTGAAGTCTCGATCGGGGATCAAGCCCAGGTCAGCGCCGACTCGTTCCCGGACCAGGCCTTCGCTGCGCGTGTAACGCGCATCGCCGACCAGGCTGAATACACGCCGCGCAATGTGCAGACGAAGGAAGAACGCCAGACGACCGTCTACGCGGTCGAACTTACGCTGATCGATGGCCTCGATCAGCTCAAGCCGGGAATGCCGGCCGATGTCGTCTTTGATTTGAAAGGGAGCTCGTAAGCCCTAACGCAGCCAACCGAGGAACAAGATTAGCCCGTACCCGGCGGCGTAGATGGCCGTCAGCCCGTACAGGAGGGATTTGGGCGTATCGCGCACCCTGAAGTCGCTGGTCCTCAAGAAGATCAGCTTCACCAGGTCGCCGAGCAGCATCAGACCGGCGAACAGCGGCAGAAGCCATCCAGGGCCGGGTTGGCGGGTTAAGGCAAAAAGCATCCCCCAGTGGCCGAGGATGTTGATGATGACAAAGACCATCGCCCCGATCTCGCGCTCGAGCAGGCGGTCGTAGATCGCGACCAGCAGGCCCAGCGCAAGCACGAGCAGGGTGATCCACTGCACCAGCGCCAGGTCGGAGGGGAAGCTGGGTGTGGTGCCTGAAGTGCGGATCAGCGCAACCATCGCACAGCTCAGCGCGGCGAGTTTAACCACCGTTTCGAGCCAGGCCAGACCTGACCAGCGGGCCAGGAGCCATTTGGGATTGGGAGCAGTTTCCGGCATCGTTTCGACCTCCAGCAGCCAAGCTTATTGTATCCGCTCCTCCCCGGGGGCGGTCCGACAGTTGAATGTCAGCCAGACTGCTTGACAAGGGCGGAGTGCACCACGAGAATGAATGTGTTGAATCCTGATAACCTTGCCAGACCGATGGCCTGAAAACGGGAGGGTGGGATGACCGAACCACAGCGCTA
>DAOUEL010000069.1:0-1908 GCA_034430595.1 Anaerolineales bacterium
TGCGCAAGCCACCGGAGGTGGTCGTCCTGCACCGCGGCCGGGACGAGGAGGGCACGCGCGGCAAGGTGATCCAGTATCGGCACGTGAACCGGGTGCGGAGCAAGTACAACGTCCTCATCTCGGCCGCCGGCGGGGTCGACTTGAAGGAGGCTCGCAGCGCGATCTTCAACGGTGCCAGCATCGTGGTCGTGAACCTGGTCCGACCCGGCGACCCGTGGGAAGGGATCAGCACCGACGATGACGTGGCGGCGATGGCCGCTACCTTCCTGGAGACGATCAAATAGCGTCCTGCGTTCAATTGAAGGAACGCATCACGGGCGGCGTGTAAATTCACGCCGCCCGATTGTAATCTGCGCTCTCTGGTATGGCAGGTTTATCCGGCCACCTGGCGTTCGATCACGAGCTGGCTGACCGCCAGCGCGATCAGCCAGCTCGAGCAGGCCGGTGACGAGCGTCAGCAGGAACAATGGCAGCGGGCTCAAACTGAATAAAGTAAGCGGACCTAGGGCGTAGGAATCAGGTCCAGAAGCGGGCTGGGCGGACGCCAACGCGATGGAGCGCCTCTGTAAAGCTGTCGAGGGTGGAGCCGTCGAACCAGCCGAATAGTATCTGGATTCCATAGCCGGTTATGGCCAACCCAACGAACACGCGCAGGATGAAGAGCGCGAAAGCTGTCAAATTCGTGACCATCGTTTAGCCTCCTTTCAGGAGGGTAAGCCTCCCATTGCCACAGGTTAATTTGTATCAAATACGTGTTTCGAACCTGTTACGAATGCTGAGAGTATTTCGCAAGAAGGGGAGTTGTGCTTTCCCGAGGCGTTGTGTGCCGAGGGATCCCCATGATGTTCATGAGTAAGGCGTCGGGCCATGAACCGGGTCTTGGTCTGAGACGTCTCGAGGACCCCTCGGCTGCGCTCGGGGAGGCGCAGATATGGGGCGTCGAGACATCAGCTGTGTCCTCCCGGGTCACATCTCGGGTATCCCTCGTCGCTGAGCTCCTCGGGATGATACGATATGTCATTCCGAGCCTGAAAGGCGAGGAATACCTAAGGCAGTTCATTGCGAACGTTGCTTGCCATGAGAACCTGGTCTTGACGCATGAGGCTGAGGGATCCCCGCGATGTTCAAATGTAAGCCTTGGCGTGCGGACTGGCTGATCCCATGCTCTCCGCCCGATTCGCATTATGAGTGTGAAACAAGACTTTCCTT
Organism: Anaerolineales bacterium; assembly: GCA_034430595.1. Taxonomy (GTDB): domain Bacteria; phylum Chloroflexota; class Anaerolineae; order Anaerolineales; family E44-bin32; genus E44-bin32. The sequence goes on from DAOUEL010000069.1 coordinate 1,210, forward strand.
GTCTATTATTCTAAGAGAAACAGCGGGATATACCCTGTCACAATCTACAAGTCTAATCCGTTAGAAGGGTACAGAAATCTCTGCAGCCTGCGGACGGCGAAGCGTGGGATTCGAGCCAGGATGCTGGCTGGCTTGAGTTGTGAGTACTGGCGTTCATGGCTATAGTTGCTCGATCCCCCGGCGAGGCACGCACCTTGCCAACCCGGGAATCGAAGGAGGAAGATGATGATCCGTTCCGAGAAGCGCTCATACCTGCTCGTGTCCCTCGTCCTGCTGTTGGCCATTCTCGGCTGCAGCCTGACCGAGAGCCGCCAGGCCGCTGCAACCGAGCCGCCGGAGGCGTCGGAATCAGCGACGATCGAAGCGACGACACCCCCCGAATACCCCCCGGAGCCATTGACGGTCACCGAACCCGGTGGGGCAGAGCTGTCGATCGCCGCCGGAGCATTGAGCGGTGAGGGGCAAGCAGCGATCGAGGACCTCGGCGGAGGGGTACCGTTCTCGGGTGACAGCCCGCTCTCAGCGGCGAGCGCCGAATACAGCGTTGATTTTGGTGGAGTGCAGCAGATCGGCCAGATTCGCATGACCGTCCCGCTAGAAGGTGCGACCAAGCAATCGGCGGCCGAAGCGGGGCAGGTGTACCTGGCCTGGGCCCAGCCGCCGGAAGGCGCAGCGGCCGTCGTGGGCGTGCTCCAGGTC
>DAOUEL010000070.1:0-12175 GCA_034430595.1 Anaerolineales bacterium
GCCTGATGAAGCAAAGCAGCTCATGCATATCCGTATTTGGTGGAACAACAAGATGGTTCACTCTGTCTCATTGCCATTACTAGGATTTAGAGTTCACTTTTGAAGTTTATAAGTGTTCACTTTTCAAGTTTTCCTAACAGACTCGTCCACAGGTTTGTCCACAGGTTCCGGGGCGAGATCGTCATCAACCGGCAACAGCTGCTCGGCGATCAGCTCGGCCACGTCCCGCACCTGCGGTGAGCCGGGCTCGGCTTGAGCAGCATCGTTGAGCATGATCATGCAGAATGGGCAGCCAGTGGCGAGCGTCTCCTGCCCGGTAGCACGCGCTTCGGCCAGGCGGGCGGCGCTTACCCGCCCCGTGCCCTGCTCCTCTTCCTTCCACATCTGCCCCCCGCCTGCGCCGCAGCAGAATGAATTCCGCCCATGGCGGGCCATCTCGACCAGCTCGAGCCCGCCTGCGGCAAGCACCTGGCGCGGGGCGTCCACGATGCCGTTCTGCCGGCCAAGGTAGCACGGATCATGGAAGGTGACACCGCCCGAGGGGCCGGTATCCAGCTGCAGGCGGCCGTCTGCCAACAGTTCGTCGATCAGCTGGGTATGGTGGATCACCTCGTAATGCCCGCCGAAATCGGGATACTCATTCTTGAGCGTGTGCAGGCAGTGCGGGCAGGTGGTCACAATGCGCTTCGGGGCGACCTCGTTCAGACGCTCGACGTTGGCCGTGGCCAATTCGTTGAACAGGTACTCGTTGCCCGAACGGCGGGCCGAATCGCCCGAACAACCCTCGTCCTTTCCGAGCACGGCGTACTCGACACCGGCCGCGTGCAGCACTTTCGCAAACGCTCGCGCCGTGCCCTGCGCCCGCGGGTCGGTCGCCGGCGCACAGCCCACCCACCACAGCAGTTCCGGGTGCGGCTGTTCGGCGACGGTCTTCACCCCCAGCCCCTCGGCCCACTCGAGCCGCTTCTCGGGCGGCACGCTCCACGGGTTTGCCGTTCGCTCCATACCGCGGTAGGCGGCCTGCAGCTGCTCGGGGAACGAGTTCTCCATCAACACCAGGTGGCGGCGGATCTCGAGGATGTCGCGCATCGGTTCGTTCGCCACCGGGCAGGCCTCGACGCATGCACCGCACGCGGTGCAGCCCCAGATGGCCTCCTCACTGATGGCAGCAGCGGTCAGCGCCTGGGAACTCGGCTGACCCGCCGCCAACCCGGCCCCCTCCTGGTTCAGCAGGTAGCGCTTGTTGATCTCGAGCGCCGCCGGCGAGAGCACCTTGCCCGTCTGGTAGGCCGGGCAGGCGTCCTGGCAGCGGTTGCACATGATGCACGCGTACGCATCGAGCACACCCTTGTACGAGAGCTGCTCCAGGCGCTCGACGCCAAACTCCTCGATCGACTGGTCGTCGAAGTCGAGCGGATCGAGGGCGCCCATCGAACGCCGCTCGGGCCGCAGCAGGAAGTTGATCGGCGCCAGGAAGAGGTGCAGGTGCTTGGAATAGAGGAAATAGGGCGTGAAGGCCATGATGCCGCCGAGCGAGACCCAGAATGCGGCATGGCGGGCGATCTCGAGGGCGCCGGCGCTCCAACTGCTCCACAACCGGGCGACGGCTGACGCCGCCGGCTGCCATGCGTCGGCCCCATTCAAGCCGAGGTGGAAGCTCTCGCCGGCGAAGCGCGCCCCGACGTGCAGCAGAATGAATACGCCGACGATGGCCGAGTCACGCGCAATACCAGCCCGGGCTTTCGTATTCAGGAGCGTCTGAGAGCGCACCTTGAGCGCATCCGGGCGCAGCGCGAAGCGCCGGACCATCAGCGCCGCCATCCCCACCAGGACCGCCACGCTGAGCAGGTCGCCGCCTAAACGGTAGAGGTCGCTGAGCCTGCCCTGACCGAGAAAATGGAAGCCGGGGATGAATGCGCTGAGCACGTCACCGACATTGACCAGCAGGTAGTAGATGAAACCCCAGCCGACCAGGCCGTGGAACAGGCTGACGAGCAAACGCCGTTCAAAAACAGGTGCGAAGCTGCCGGTCTTCAGGGTGACTTCCAGCAGGCGTCCCGGTATGAGCTTCCAATCCGGCCGGCCGCTCCCGCGTCCGACCGTGCGGATGATGCGCCGTGCGCCGACGGCAGTGAGGACCAGTGAGGTACCTGCTGTGAGAATGAAGAGGATCCGCTCGCCGAGGGTAAGGATAGGTTCTCCTCCGGATGGTTGCTGCGGCCAGGGCGGTGTTCTGGCGTCTTTCGATCAGGGAAACGCGATAGAGTCTACCACAGCCACCTGGTCGGCTGATAAAAAACCAACCGGGCGCTAAGGCGACCCGGTTGGTTGAAACACAGCTGACCGCTTATGCAGCCTGTACAGAGAGTGGGGATTCAACCCGCAGGGGAATTACTTCCAGCTGCAGGTGTTCACGCAGGTCCGCCAGGGCCCGGTCATAGTGCCGCAGCAGGTCCTCGTCGGGACCCTTGAAGCGGCGCAGGGTCTGCCGGGAGCAGGCCGTGCAGCCCCGCATAGCGCGGTAGGAATCGGTCTCGCAGGTCAGGCACCCGTTCAACCGCATCATCATCAGCGAGAACGCTAACGCTTCCGGATCGTCCTCCGGCAGCTGCAGCACACGGTCGACGAGCGCGCGGAAAGGTTCCCCGCGTGCCTGGCGTAGCTTGGTGATCACACGCGGGGGAAAAAGCAGCTCATTCTCAGCATACATAGAGGTGGGAACTCCTGTGCGTTAAATGGAGACTGGCTCGGTCTTGATTGACCCATTGTAGGTTCAGCGCGAGTCGAGCTTAAAGGGTACTTTAGTACCAGTGACCGCCACAGGTGGTGGTCGGTCAAAAACTAGGCCCCACCTTCGCCGTAGAGTTCGGCGTCGGTCGGAGTCCGGCCGGAGGGGTCGTAGACATAGACCCAGGTGCCGACGTCGGCCCAGTCGTAGAGCCAATGGGCATCGGCCGGCGAAAGGTTTACACAGCCATGCGAGCGCGGGTAACCATAGCCGTTGTGCCAGTAGGCACCGTGCAGCGCCCGCGACTTGTCAAAATAAAGGATCCAGGGCACGTCTTCCAGGTAATAGTAATCCGAGCGGTCGGCCGTGAACGAGCCCGACATCGGATCCGCTTCCAGTTTCTCATACACCTGGAAGGTGCCCGGCTGTGTCCACCAGCCGTCAAGCCCGGTCGAGACGAGCGTGGCGAAGATCAGCCGGCCGGATTCGTACACCGCCAGCGTCTGCTCATAGAGATTGATCGAGATCCAGCGGTCAGCTTCGACGCCCTCCGGCCGGGTCGCATCAGGCGTGAGCACAGCCAGGGTGTGATCCTCGACCCAATCCTCGGGGCCGATCCGGTACCAGGCGCGCCCGCCGACCTCCTGCCGGTCGAAGACGTACACAACCTGGAAGCGCTCGACCGTACGTCCGGTGGTCGGCTGGTCATTCCCCGGGGCCGTCCGCGTCTCATCGTGGGTCAGGATCCAGCCGAAGGGCTGTGGCGTACGGTTGAAGGCCAGGCCGCGAAAGCTGGGCGCCGCCAGGCGCGACATACCATCACCACGTACATAAACCCCGGGCACGATCATGTAGGCGACGCTGTTGTTGCCCTCGTCGCGCGCGATCCATGAGAAGTAGACGAAACCCGGTTCGACCGTGCGGTACGCGTTCTGTCCTTTGAGGGCGTCATCCAGGCTGGTATAGAGCGGCGTGCCGTTGTCATTGCGCGATTGGATGTAGGAAAACGGCAGCTGACCGAGACTCGGGTCGAGCCGCGCCAGCGGCAGCGGATGCGTCGGTGCCAGCCCCTCTTCAGCGTAGGTCAGCTGCTCGGCCCGCGCGCCCTGGCGCATGCAGCGCTGCGGCTGCTGCAGCATCAGGCGCGGGGGGCAGACGGCGCCAGAGATACCTGCCCGTTCCGATTCCGCCTGCGGCCCGGCGGCAGCCACCGGCTGCCGAACGGCGGCCAGCATCATCAGCCCTGCGGCCAGCGCCAACGCCGGCCGCAGCAGATGATTAACAATCAGGGATTCCGAGTCGGATCGCTGCATGCCGACATTATATCTAACTTGTCCCGCCGCAAGCCGCAGCATTTACTCCCGGCTGGCGATGTCCTTCTGCGCCAGATCGAGGAACGCGGCCACGTCCAGGGCGCCCAGGTCATCACCCGAGCGCAGGCGGACAGCAACCTGCCCGGCCTCCTGCTCGCGATCACCGAGCACGAGCATGTAGGGCACCTTCTGCAGCTGGGCATCGCGAATCTTGGCGTTCATGCGCTCGCCGCGCTGGTCCACCTCCACCCGCAGCCCAGCCTGGCGCATGCGCTCTGCCAGCTCGTCGGCGTAGGCGATGTGGCGATCGGCGATCGGGATCAGCACCGCCTGCACCGGCGCCAGCCAGACCGGGAAGGCCCCGGCGTAGTGCTCGATCAGCACGCCCATAAATCGCTCCATCGAGCCCATCAGCGCCCGGTGGATCATGTAGGGGCGGTGCTCCTGGCCGTCCTCTCCGACATAGGCCAGTTCGAAGCGCTCCGGCAGGTTGAAGTCGAACTGGATCGTACTCAGCTGCCACTCGCGGCCGAGCGCGTCGCGCACCTTGATGTCGATCTTTGGCCCATAAAACGTGGCCTCGCCCTCGTCGATTTCGTAGGGAACCTTCGCCCGCTCGAGTGCGGCACGCAGCGCTTCCGTCGGCGCTTCCCAGTCCTCCGGCTTTCCAGCGAACTTCTCGGCGTTGCGCGTCGAGAGGTAGGCCTGGAAGTCTTCGAAGCCGAAGGCACGCAGAATGTTCAGGCTGAACTGCAGCACCCGGTCGATCTCCCCCGGCATCTGGTCCGGCCGGCAGAAGAGGTGGGCATCATCCTGCGTAAAGCCGCGCACCCGCATCAAACCGTGCAGCACGCCGCTGCGCTCGTAACGGTAGACCGTGCCCCACTCGGCATAGCGGATGGGCAGATCGCGGTAGGAGCGTCTCTGGCTCTTGAAAATCTGGATGTGGAACGGGCAGTTCATCGGCTTCAGGTAGTACTGCTGGCCCTCGATGTCGAGCGGCGCGTACATGCCTTCCTTGTACCAGTCGAGGTGTCCGCTCGTCTCCCACAGCGCCGCCTTGCCGATATGTGGAGAGTAGACGAACTCGTAGCCGCCCTTTTCATGCTCCGCCCGGCAGTAGTCCTCGGCGATCTTGCGCACCATACCGCCCTTCGGACTCCACAGGATCAAGCCCGGGCCAACCTCCTCGCTTACCGTGAACAGGTCGAGCTCCTTGCCCAGCCGGCGGTGGTCGCGCTTCTGCGCCTCTTCCAGCTTCCACAGGTAGGATTCGAGCTCTTCGGATGACTCCCAGGCCGTTCCGTAGATACGCTGGAGCATCGGTTTGTGCTCGTCGCCGCGCCAGTAGGCGCCGGCCACATTTAACAGCTTGATCGCATCCGGGTTGAGCTGCTTCGTGCTCTCGACATGCGGACCGCGGCACAGGTCGATGAAATCATCCTGCTGGTAGGTTGAAATCTCCGGCTTTTCCTCGATCGGCTCCCCATACTCGTCCAGGCCGCCCGCCTCCAGCCCGTCGATCAGCTCCAGCTTGTAGGGCTGGTCCTTGAACAGCTGGCGCGCATCATCGGCCGAGATCACCTGGCGATCGAACTCGTAGCCACCCTTGATAATCTCGCGCATGCGCTTCTCGAGCCGCTCGAGGTCCTCCGGCGTCAGCGCCCGCGGCAGGTCGAAGTCATAGTAAAAGCCATCCTCGATCGGCGGACCGATGGCGATCTTGGCCTCACCCGGGAACATCTCCATCACGGCCTGCGCCATCACGTGCGCGGCCGAATGCCGGATGCGGTACAGACTGGACTCCTGGTAGCGTTCCTTCTTCCCTGACGGCATCACACACCTCCTTGGCGGTGTCGTTTGGTATAAACAAAAAAGCCCCCGCCCTCTGGGGCGGGAGCTTGCTCACGCGGTTCCACCCAGATTGACCCCGTGGGGTCATCTCTGCGGCCGGTAACGGGGCCGATCCGTTCCCCATACTCGCCCGAAATCCAGGCTTTCCGGTTCACACTCGCGGGTGGTTTTCGCCGGCTGATGGCTGGCGGGGATTCTCAATCGCTGATCCCCGTTCCCTGTCAGCTTCGTACCCGGCTACTCGTCCCGGTCAGAGCGAATTATTCTTGGGGAGATTCATCTCTCCCCTTTGTCCATCAATCCCATTCGGCATTGTCCAGGACAATGATGAATGGATTATGCTCAGAATCTTATGCGGTAAATGTCGACTCGTCAAGGCCAAATTACGCCACATCCTATTTTTCATAGATCCCATGCATACCTTCCTTGACAGCGAATATCTCCGCTTCAGCAATCTGTCCTCGCCGCCCGGCTTCTGCTCGAAAATAATGACCTCGAGTTCCCTGTAGCCTTTTTCCCTGCTCTTCGTGGGTTCCCGGGTTACCTAATTTCAATCGACGAGATCATTGTGTCCAACGTATTCAGATCTGGCGTGAAGCTGCTGGCGGATTGCTCGTTTAGCAGGGTGATCATCCTGGAGAGGTACCCCTGGAAATCGTCCATCAAACTCTCATCTACCTGGGAATCGTCCGGCAGCTCAGGATTGGTAACCGGCAGGATGGCGGCAATGTAGTACTTACGATCGCTGGTCAGCCCCTGGAAGGTGTAGAACAATTCATAATTGTTAATCGGCAGGATGCCCTGGTCGTACTGGGTTAGGAAACGGACGCCCTGGCCACTCATGAAATCGATGTACTCCAGCTGGGTGTGCAGCACCTGTTGCGCGTTGAAGATAGGCAGAAATGGCAGGTACACTCCGGTCTGCTGGGTTTGGAGCAGGGCTTGCAGGTCGCCAGCGATCACCCCCATACCTTCATTAGCCGTGGCCAGGTCGGCGACTGGGTAGATGAAGATCTGCGGCTTGTGCAGATGGTTCGCGATGGTGTAGCCCTGCAGCGTCAACAAACGGTATTCCGGACCTGCTTCCCAATAGGGTAAATCAGGGCTGGCGGGTTGGGCCGGTACGGTCTCGATGGTCACGTCCTGGGCTACTGCAGAGTAATCCAGTGTGATGTCGGCTGCCGCCTCCATGGAGGGTTCGATGACCGGAACCACTGTCGCAATCGCAGGTGGCTCGGTGGGCTGTGGGCTGGTAGCGGGTGCGGCTGGCCCGCAAGCAGACAACATCAGGATGCCGGCAGTGAATAAGACGAACAACGGGCCGCGAAAACTTCTAACGTTCTTCATGGATGTCTCCATTTTCAAGTTGGTCACGGTTGATGAACAAATTCCTTCCAACCATCGGATACTACGCTGGAAGCTCAGACCGTCCCCCCTCCGGTTCAAATCTACAGGCTTCCTGCTCATCGGAATCTTCTGTTTACAAGAAAAGTTGCCTGAAAATATGGTCAGGCAACTTTAGTGGGCGGTATTGGACTCGAACCAACGACCTTTGCGATGTCAACGCAACGCTCTAACCAACTGAGCTAACCGCCCCTGGAAACTCGATTATACAGACCCCGATGGGATTCTGCAATGACGGGTTTGTCGGAATTCAGCAACCCACGTGGCGTCGACTTTGAGAAGCTGGTGGGGCTGCCGGAGCACCCTCGAGGCTCTCGAGCTTGATGCTCCTCCCTTCGCGTAGTGGATCGGTTGAAGCAAATTCCCGGTTCCAAATCCCCCGGAATTACGAGGCTCATCTCCATGGGCTTACGGACCACCCAAGATAAAGCCCCTCCTTCGTCCAACCAGGAGAGCCTCACTTCCATTTCGTGAGGATTTCTTCTCTCTGGAATGTCGCTTTCACCAGATAGAACATGACTGCATCAATGACTACCAGCACCGCCGCCATGATCAACATGCTGCTTGTGTTTAATGTCAGCACATTGACCTCGGATAAGACATACACGGCGCCAAGAGGCAGCAAGATCAATGTGCCTAGTTGTTGGGCCGTTCGGACATCGCTTACTCTGGAAGAAACCAGGACGTTATAGCCGACGCTGAGGAGGCAGGCCATAGGCGCGAGCAGGAACAAGATGATGGCAATTTCCCAATTGGGGTAATAAAGAGAGTTCAGCGTGTTATATGTAAACAGGTCCACCAGCACGGTAAAAATCAGGGCGCCCATGAAGTTAATGAAAATGGCGGGCAGGAATGCTGCTATGCTTTTTCCTGCCAGGATCTCCTCATCGGTCGTTGGCGTCGCCAGCAGAGGTTCCAGGCTTTTTTGGACCTTTTCTCCAACCAGGCTGTACGCAGCAATCCCCACCGGCGCAAGGGCGGCGCCGATCACAAACAAGAAGGAGAAGGCGTCAATTAGATTTGGAAGCGCCACCACACTACCCGGTTTGCTGGCGATGAAACGAATGATGAACGGTAGGCCGATCGAGACAACTACCTCGAAATAGAAGAGAGAATAAAGAATGCTCTTCTTCTTCGTGTAGGTTTTAAAATCCTTGGAAGCAACCGTCCACGCCTTGGATAATCTCATTTTGTTTCTTCTATGACCTTGAGGTAGGTTTCTTCCAAACCGGGATTGAGTTGGGTGACAAACTGGATCCGGCCACCTGCAGATACGATCGCCTGTACAAAGTCGGGGTTTTCCGCCTGCGGGTCGGCTAAGGTCAAGATGATTCTGTTCTCTTCAACGCGCAGATCTTTGGGCTTGAGTTCCATCACTGCCGTAAGAATTCGAGGGCTGATACTCTCCACCTGGATCACGGATTTAGTCCCCCAGACGCTCTTTTCTAGTTCATCCGGCGTGTTCACGGTCAGCAGCTTTGTCTTCAAGATTCCAATGCGATCGCAGATCCGCTGCGCCTCGTCCAGGTTGTGCGTATTCAGGAGGATCGTTTTTCCTTCCTTCTTGAGCTTTAGAATGAATTCTCGCACCACACGGGAAGCTTCCGGGTCCAGGTTCGCGGTTGGCTCGTCCATGACGAGCAGTCTGGGGTCATGGATGAGGGCTCTGGCGATGGCGACCTTCTGCTTCATGCCTTTTGAAAAATCGCTAACGGGCTGATCTCTCTCCTCCCATAAATCGAGCATCTTCAGGAAATACTCGATCCGCTCCTTTCTCTCCCCTTCAGGACACTCATAGAGTTTTCCGTAGTAGTCGAGATTCTCGTACGCGGTCAGCTCTTCGTACAGGCCAACGTTGTCGGCGACCAATCCGATCATTTTCCGGATCGCCAGCGAATCCGCGTCATTCCCGATGGAATAGCCGGCGATTTGAGCCTCTCCGCTGGTACTGGAAATCAAGCAGCAGAGCATTCTGATCGTGGTGGTTTTCCCGGCTCCATTGGGCCCGAGCAAGCCGAAAACCTCGCCCTCGGCTACGTTAAAGGTTAAGCCATCGACGGCGGTAACATCCCCGAACTTCTTGGTGAGATTCTTTACTTCGATCATGCCCATAAGAGAGCTATTTCTTTTTATTCCGCTGCCAGGACCATACGGTGATCCCGATGAGGATGACGGAAACGATGATCCAGACCAACTAGTAAGAGCTCGGGAATGGCACTTTTCCACTCACCGCGCGCCTTATGGTAATGACAATGCCTGCCATAACTACAATCCCGGTCAGTGTCAAAGGAATTCTCAGGGATAGTTACATCGTTTCTTTCCTGTCAGTGGCTACCCAATCGCGAAAGTATTTAAGGTTAGGGGAATTGGATTATACATCCTTCCATCGCGAGAATCGGTTACATGGGCGGGTGGCGGCTACAAGCCGCCGCAGCCGGCAGGTGCGGGAACCTTCTGAAATCAGGCGAATTGATACGAGGCTTAGGAGCTCGAAACGTACCGCCTGTGATGCCGTCGCCGGTCTGGCCTCAGCCGGCGTAGCTCCAGCCGATGTCCATCAACGTGAGCGAGTCATCCACCTCGCCCGGCTTGAGGACCTGGGCGCCGACCACCTCGCCCACCACGAGATCGTGGTCGCCGCCGGTGTCGAGGATCTGCTTCACCCGGCACTCGATCACCGCTGCCGCTCCCTCCAGCACCGGACAGCCGGTTTCCGGCGCCGGATGGAAGCGCGCTTCGGTCATCTTCTCCGGGTTCTTTGAGCGGCTCTTGGTGAAGGGCTTGATCAACGCCTCATCCTCCGCCCGGAAGATATTTACGGCGAAGACGCGGCCGGTTTCGATCAGCCCGTGCGTATAAGACGTTTTCTGGAGAGCAAGCGTCAGCAAGCGCGGCTCGAAAGAGGCCTGCGTCAGCCAGTTAGCAGACATCGCGTTCACGTCCTCCCCGCTGCGCGCGGTGATGGCGTAAAAGCCGTAAGGCATCATCTTCAATGCGGTCTTAATCTCATCATCGGACATCGGGCATCCTCCTGCTAGAGTCAGGTCGGCGGAATTCTATCCGCTCTGTGTTAATGAAACGTAAGCTAGCCTGGTGAGCATTCGCCTCGGCCGCTGACCTTTGCTACACTTCCGGGCCAAAGTCCGGAGGGCCTGATCATGGATAACGCCAACCCGCTTGCGATGCTGGAAGGGATGCTCAAGCCCTGGCACGAGTCGCTGGCCGATCCAGCCGGGGCGCAGCAAGCCGTGCTGGCCGGCTTGCTGCCGCGCTACGCGCGCACGCGCTACGGCCGCGAGCACCACGCAGGCCAGATTGAAGACCTGGCAGGCTACCGGGCGAATTTCCCGGTCGTGACCTACGACGAGATCAAGCCAAGCATCGACCGGGTGATGGCAGGCGAGGTTGACCTGCTGCTGGATGAGGAGCCGCTCGGCTGGGCGATCACGCGCGGCACGACCGCCGGCGAGTCGAAGTTTATCCCGATGACCCCGACCGACATGGCGATGCGCGTCAGCGCCGGGCGGGCGATGATGAACTACGTCATGGCCACAAAGCGCTTTGATCTCTTCGCAGGGGTCAACTTGAACCTGAACTTCCCCTCCGTCGTCGGCACGGTTCGGGTCGGCGAACGCGAGCTCGAATACGGCTACAGCTCCGGCATCTACACCAAGTTCGTCTCGACCCGCACGCCGATCCGCTCGCTCCCGACCCAGGAGGCGATCGATGCTCTCGGCGGTGGAAAGACCCAGCGCGATTGGGACGCCCGCTTCGAGCTGGCCTATCAGACCTGCAAAGATGAGAATGTGACCCTGGTGGGCGGCGTGGCGACGACGGCCGTGCTCTTTGGGCGCTACCTGCATCGCACCCACAAACTCTACCCGAAGGACCTGTGGCAGACGCAGATCGTAACGCTGGGGAGCGTTCCCGGGATCAATACCAAGTACGTTCCGGCTTTGCGTTCGCTCTACGGTCCGGTCGAGATTCGCGAGATCTACGGCGCGACGGAGGGCATGTTCGGCCAGCAGCTGGACGAGAAACGCGCCTGGACGCCGAATTACGATTTATTCTTCTTTGAAGTGGAAACGCGCGACGGGATCAAGATGCTGCATGAAATGCGGCCGGGCGAGATGGGCGGGCTGGTCGTCTCCACGCCCATCCTGCCGCGCTACCGTATTGGTGATCTTATCCTGGCGGTTCAGCCGCCATACTTCCGCTGCATCGGCCGCGAGCGCTGGTGGACACCGCTGCGCTACTGGTGGGATGAGTTCAGCACCTTCAACCTGGGAAGGCTCTAACGATCCCTACCCCCGCCGAAAACCACGCAGCAGCATCACCAGCCCAACCCCGATGATCAGGAACGGCCAGATCAAGCCCCAGCCAACGTAATCGCTCAGGCCGATCCCGAGGAAGACCAGTGCCACGATCAGCGTGCCGATCACCGGACCGCTGTATTCAGGAACGACCAGTCGCAGCAGTACCTCCAGGAAGAGCAGCACACCAGCGCCGGCAAAAACCAGCGACCAGGCGCCCATTCCGGCCGGAATCGGGAGATTGTCTAGAAAGCCAAGGTTGTTGCCAAGCAGCACGACGCCGGCCCAGATCAGGATTCCAGCCCAGATCATCGAGCCAAGCGGATCGCGGCGGTATTTTTCCTCGACGCTTTTCTCGTTCATTTTCTCCTGCTGCTTCTCATCCCCCTTCTCGTTCATCTGATTGTCCTTTTCTTCCTTCTCGTAGCGCTGTGGTTCGGTCATCCCACCCTCCCGTTTTCAGGCCATCGGTCTGGCAAGGTTATCAGGATTCAACACATTCATTCTCGTGGTGCACTCCGCCCTTGTCAAGCAGTCTGGCTGACATTCAACTGTCGGACCGC
>DAOUEL010000071.1:0-50580 GCA_034430595.1 Anaerolineales bacterium
CATCTTGGACTGCAAGCGGTGCGCATCCCGGGTGGCGGTGAGGCCGAAGCCAAGGCAACTTACGTGAACGAGCTCGGCGCCGAGACGGTTGTGGCCATCGGGCAGGGGGCGAACGATGCCGCTATGCTCGAGGCGGCCGTGATCGGAATCGTCGTACTTTCGGGTGAAGGCCTGGCTGTCGAAGCTCTGACCCGGGCTGATGTTTTTGCAACAGATATCCTTGCCGGGCTCGAACTGCTCGAGCACCCGCTGCGATTGGTGGCTACTTTACGTCGATGAGTACACAGGCTAGCGAACCCTTCGATCCGCTCGATCGCCATACCGCTGCCCGCCGCCGGCGCGCCCGGCGCATGCTCACCCAGCTGCGGGCTGACGAACGTGAAGCCTACCTCGAGGGTCTGGCGCAGCTTGTCACACCTGACGTCTCGTTCTTCCTGCGGGCGCTGGCATCTGGCCTGCTGATCGGATTCGGCTTCCGCTTCGATCAGCGCGCATTGCTCGTGGCCGGAGCACTGGTCGCACCGACGATGGGACCGCTGATGGGGTTGGCCCTGGGTGCCGTATCGGGCGCTGTGCGCTTCTTCCTACGCATGCTGGCCGCAGTCCTGATCGCGCTGGCTCTGCTCGGCATCCTGGCTGGCGCCAGCGGATCCCTGGCAGCACCTGCCAGCACTTCCTATCTGCTTGCGCTCGGCCACACAGGGTTGAACCTGGTCGACTTCGGGCTGATCATGATCGCCGCCGGGTACATGGGAGCGGTCATGGCGCGAGAAGAGCGGCTGAGCAGCCTGGCAAGCGCTGCCATCACGTACGAGATTGCCCTTCCGCTAGGCGCCGCCGCAGTTGGCCTGATGCGCCTCGATCCTGAAATCTGGCGGGGCGCTTTGCTCACCTTCGGCCTGCATCTGGCCTGGGCACTGGTCGTGGCGGTCGCCGTGCTCGCAGCCCATGGATTCCGCCCATTGACCGGTTCGAGCGGCTCGCTAGCGGCGGCGGTAGCATTGATGGGGCTGGTGGCGATCGTCAGCGCGGCCGGCCTGGGCGCCTCAGTTCTGGCCGCACTTCCCACCCCGACACCCACGCCGACCGCAACGCCTACCGCCACCGCCACACCCACGGTCACCCCTACGCCAACGGCGACCGGTACGCCCACGCGCACCCCTACCCCAACCGTCACACCCACCCCAACCGAGACCTCCACACCGACCCCGATGCCGGCTGTTGTCGCCCGCACCGGCGGTACCGGCGCCGTGGTGCGCGTCACCCCCGATCCGCTCGCGGCGCACGTCGGTTTCGTCGCCGATGGGGCCGAGATGCTTGTGCTTGAAGGGCCGGTCACAATCGGCGAGGCCGAATGGTGGCACGTGCGCTACACAACCATTTTGGGCGAGACGCTTGAGGGTTGGCTGCAGGGCGATTACCTCGCCACGGCAACCCCCGTCCCCTGAAAACCTGAATAAAGACCGCACTGCGTCCGGCTCATGTTGAATCGGTGCGTATTCGCAGGCCTAATCGCGGGGTAGAATTCATCAGCCATGAATGAGCCAGGCGAACTGACCAGTTCCGCGGTGCAGGATTTCCGCACCGCTCGCCGCAAGGCAACCTTCGAACGCATCTTCTCCCGTCTGAGCGGCCGCTCACCGGATCTGCTCTCCTACGAGCAGGTACGCCAGCAGCTCCACGCGGTTGAGACCCCGCGCCAGGAGCTGCGCGAGATTCCTCTGGATTCGATCGTGGGCAGCCTGGGCCGCTACAACGATTTCACCCGCAGCTTTCTACCAATATCCGAAAGCTCGCGCGAGCGCTGGGCGCGGGTGAAGGGCGTCAGCGAGAGCGCAACCGGTTTTCCCCCGATCGAGGTTTACCAGATCGGGGAGGCTTACTTCGTTAAGGATGGCAACCACCGCGTTTCTGTGGCTCGCGAATCGGGCTCGCATTCCATTCAAGCCTACGTGACGCGGGTGCAGAGTGATGTGCCGCTGACGCCCGATGTCCAGCCAGATGATCTAATCCTGAAGGCCGAGTACGCCGACTTCCTCAGTCAAACACACCTGAACGAACTGCGGCCTGGCGCTGATCTAGCCGTGACTGTGCCAGGCGAATATACACGGCTCGAGGAGCACATACGCGTGCACCGCTATTTCATGGGGCTCGAGCAGCGGCGCGAAATAAGCATGGCAGAAGCTGTCGCGCACTGGTACGACCGTGTCTACCTACCGGTGGTGGAGGTTATTCGCGAACGCGGCGTACTGCGCGATTTCTCACAACGCACCGAAACGGACCTTTACCTCTGGATTTCAGAACACCGGGCAGCGCTGGAAAGCGAATTCGGATTGCGGGTTGAAACGCATGAAGCAGCCCGAGATCTGGCACAGCGCTTCAGTCCACGCGCCGCCCGCTTCGCTGTTCGCCTGCGTGAGCGCCTGGCTGATATTCTTACTCCGGACGAACTGACGAGCGGGCCGGATCCCGGTCATTGGCGTCTTGAACGAGTCGAGCCGCGTCCGGCTGATAAGCTCTTTCCCGAGATCACGGTGGCAATGAGCGGCAGCGAGTCAAGCTGGCTTGCGTTGGAACAGGCACTGATCGTCGCCCGCTACGAGGGTTCGGCAGTCCATGGGCTGCGGGTGATTTCGCGTGCTGGTGAAGCGCAGGGGGAACGTACCCATCGGCTGCGCCAGCGCTTCGAGACCCGGCTTCAGACGGAAGGGGTACACGGTGAGCTTCGCCTCTCCACCGGGCGCATCTCCCGCCGACTATGTGAATACTCCCGCTGGACAGATCTGGTCACGCTCAAGCTCGATCACCCGCCGGCACCTGGGCCCCTGCGCCGGTTGAGTTCAGGCTTCCGCACACTGCTCCGCAACTGCTCGCGGCCTGCGCTGGTCGTTCCCGATCAACCCAGCCCAATGCGGCGTGGACTGCTGGCTTTTGATGGAAGTGAGCGAGCCTGGGAGGCGCTCTATATCGCTGCCTACCTGGCTGGGCGATGGGGCATGGCTCTGGAAATCGTAACCGTGCACGAGGAGGGTGTGTCACCGGACGAGGTTCTGGGTTTGGCTGGTGAATATCTTGCGAAACACGGCCTGGCCGTGACAACTACCGAGCTTCACGGCCCGGTCGTCCGCGCCATTCTCGGATATGCCAGGGAAAGCAGCGCGGACTTGATCCTGCTCGGTGGATTTAGTAGCAGCCCGGTGCTGGAGGTCGTCGTTGGCAGCACGGTCGAAGGGCTGCTGCGCGAGAGCCGCATCCCATTGCTTATCTGCCGCTGATTTCTTCTTCTTTTCCGGCAGCGCCATCGGCCAGTACCAATGCGCCCATAAGTCCGGATTTTCCACCCAAATCAGGTGCAACGATGAATTCATCCATCCCGTCGAGAATGTGCGGAGAATGGATATAGCCGTTGAGCGCCGTCAGTGTTTTTCTTCGAATGCGGGGAAAGAGATGGTTCTGCTGCATGACCCCTCCGCCCAGGATGATGCGCTCTGGAGACAGCATGCAGATATAGGTTCGCAACGCCAATGCGATGTACTGTGCCTCAAGATCCCAGGCAGGGTGGCCGGGATCCAGGTTTTGGGCTTGTGTTCCCCAACGTTTTTCAATCGCCGGCCCGGAGGCCAGCCCTTCGAAACAGTCCTTGTGAAAGGGGCAGACCCCTTCGAATGGATCCCTTTCCTTGTCTTGCGGAATTGCGATGTGGCCCATTTCAGGGTGCTGCAGGCCGTGCAAGAGTTTTCCATCCACAAGCCCGCCTCCCCCTATGCCGGTCCCTATCGTCAGGTAGATAAAAGTCTCCAACCCAACGGCCGCCCCCCAGCGCCACTCGCCCAGTGCCGAACCATTAACATCCGTATCAAAGCCAATCGGTACATCGAACGCAGACCGGAACGGTCCGACGATGTCCGTAAAAGCCCAGCCAGATTTAGGCGTGGCCAAGATCTGGCCATAGGTCGTGGACTCACGGTGGGGATCTAAGGGGCCGAAGGAAGCGATCCCAATCGATGTGAGCGGGCCAAGGGATTGGATTTGTTGACGAAAATAGGTCAACGCGTGCCCGAGTGTCTCGTCCGGGGAAGTGGTGAGGATACGGGTTTCGCTGAGAATCCGCCCATCCCGAGTACCGACAGCACAGATGAACTTCGTACCGCCGGCTTCCACGGCGCCCAACAAGGGTTTCACGGATTTTCTTTTCACGGGTGTATCCCCGCATTCATTCCTGATGCCCCGCATCTGCTTGTCGACATCATCCATTTCTCCCGTTCGCTGGCCGGAACTTGCTCTTCCAGCTCAGGCACCTTACCTGCGAACAGATTATCGACCCTAGAGATTCTGATGATCTGCCCACCGGGCGAACTACTTGCGAGCAGGCCGTGCTTGATCTGCAGCCAGTCGATGAATGCCAGAAACTTATCCTCGGTTTGCCCCAGCATGCCTTAGCTGCTGCAGGCAGAGGTCGATGAACAGCGCTGCCGACCAGGAGAAGACCGGGGCGGCGCGCTCCGGCGGTATGCCGTCCTCCGGATTGTAGAACTCGTAAATACCGTGTGTCCCGGCCACCAGGTCGATCGTGCACTGTCGCAGCTTGCTCGCCAAATCGCTCCGGCCGACCCGTTCCAGCGCCTCGATGAAGATGTAATTGATATTGATCCAAACTGGACCCCGCCACATGGTCGCTGGCGCGTAATTTGCCGCATTCCGGGCAACTGTGCTGAGCGGATGATGCCCCCAGAAGAGCTCGGGGTCGGTCAGGTTCCCGACCAGCTGCGCCTCGATCCCGGCTGGCATGCGCCCGGTCCAGAGTGGGTACAAATTAAAGGGCGTCCGTTCCATGATTGGTTCGCCCGCGTACCGGGGCCAGAAAAAGCCCTGCGCCTGGTTATATAGCTCCGCAAGCATCCGCTGCGTCAGCTGGTCAGCGTTCCCGCGCCACGCGTGGGCCTCATCACTCAGGTCAAGCTGCTCAGCGATCACCGCCAGCGAATCCATCTGGATCACCAGGTAGGTGTTCAGGTCGACCGCCACGACTGGAAAGCCATGATCCCACATCGGGTTATCGTCCAGGCCGGAGGAGTAGGGGTGGCAATAATGCGCCAGGCCCTCGGCCTCACCTGTTCGCTGCTCGAACCACCAGCGGTTCCAGCGTTTCAGCGCCGGGTAGATCTCACGCAGGAACTCCAGGTCATGATCGACTTCGTGAATCTTGAGCGCGGCCCAGGCCATCACAGGCGGTTTCGTGACTCTAGCCGGAAGCGGGTGATCGATCTGATCGACGATGCCTTCGTCGTGAACTACATCCGGCAGCATCCCGTCCTCGCATTGGGCAGCAAGCAGCGTACGCAGTTGACCGCGCGCCAGGTCCGGATCAACGTGACGCAGCGCGATGGCATGGAAGCAGGCATCCCAGTTCCAGATGCCCAGGTACTGCGCTTTGCTGGGCATCAGCGCTTCGTACTGCACCTTCCCCAGTGGCGCAACCAGGTTGTTCGCCAGCGTCCACCAGGCATAGGCATATGCACTTGCTAGCTTGCTTTCAACAGGCGGGACACGGGCGAACCACGCGCTCCAACGTTCTCGCGCGGCAGTGAGCGTCTCGGTGAACGGGAAGACGGCCTTTGGCGCACGCTGCCCACGCAGCAGCGAGATTCGGATCACCGGGTCATCCCCGGGCTGCACAATGAACATCCTGCGCTCGCCGGTCCCAGCCGGCTCGCTCTGATCAAGCACGATCTCACAGTTCGAATCCAGCACTGCCCGCCGGTGGTTGATCAAGTCGCCCTGTGGCGCCTGGCTGGACCGAAAGAGATCGCTTACCGTCAGCGCAATGCCGCCCGCCCTCCCCTGGGGAAGACCGACCGCCAGCGTGTCGTGATCCTGGTAGGCAAGACTGAAGCGGCCGATACGGGTTGAGCAGTGAAGCACCTGAGGGAAGGTCTCGAGTTCGAACTCCAACGACTTCCCTTCGCCATCCAGCAGAACGAAGTCGCTCAAGAATGGTGGGCGGCTGCGGTGGGTTTCAAGCCCCGGCTGCAGCGCCTCCAGCCGTTCAGCCAGCTTCAAGTTGAAAGCAGGGCGTCCGGCGTAGCGGTAGAGCAACAGGCGCGAACCGCGATCGCTGAAGGGCACTTCAACAGGGTCAATCTGGTTTCGCATCAATTCAAGATAGCTTGCTGATGGATGATCTGACACCGGGTTCTACTCTCTCGCGCTGACACCCCTGGTGCTGATGATATCAGCAGATAACGTTTAAAATTAAACCAGACCGCCAGACTCCAGGTTGATAAGGTCGGAGTCTGGCGGATGGTTTCAAACCGACGATGATAGGCTGCTCAGCCCTTGACCGAACCAGCCAGCAGGCCGCGCACAAAGTAGCGCTGGAAGGTGAAGAAGACGACCACCGGCAGCGCCATCGAGATGAAGGCTGCCGCGGTCAGCAGCTGCCAGCCCGAGCCGAGCGACGTAACCATGTTGCTGATCTGGTAGGTCAGCACCGGGTTGCTGCCGCCCAGGAAGACCAGCGCCACCAGCAGGTCATTCCAGACCCACAGAAACTGGAAAATGGCCAACGCGGCGATGGCCGGCATGGCCAGTGGTAGCACCAGGCGCCGGAACGCAGTCCAGTGGTTCGCGCCATCCAGGTAGGCTGCTTCGAACAGCTCACGCGGCAGCGACCCGAGAAAGTTGCGCATCAGGTAAATCGCATACGGCAGTCCAAAGCCGGTGTGGAACAGCCACACCCCCAGGAACTGCCCATTCAGGCCCAGTTGGGCATAGATGCGCGAGATCGGGATCAAGGTCATCTGCAGCGGTACGACCTGCAGGCCAACCAGCACCGCGAACAGCACCTGCCGGCCCTTGAAATCGAGCCAAGAAAAGGCATACCCGGCGAAGGCTGCGATCAGGATCGGCAGGATCGTAGCCGGAATCGTCACAATCAAGCTGTTGATGAACGCCCGGCCCATGCCGCGCGGGTTGAGCAGGTCCCTCAGGTTGCAGTTCAAATCAAGTGACTGCTGCCCAGTAGCGCAGGCCTCACGATAGGTCCCGGTGGCGCGGTAGCCGACAAAGGCGTCGATGTAGTTGTCGATCGTGAAGCGCGGCGGTGCTTCGATACCGGAGATGCGTTTCAAGTAGACGGCAATATCCGCCGCGGCCTGTGCTTCGGGCACGGGCGTGTCGCCCATGTGCGGTTGGCCGTTGATCTCCTTACGCAGCATCGCCAGGAGCTGCAGCGAGCGGGGATACTTGTTGACGACATTCGGATCGGTCAGATCGGCATTGGTCAGTAGCGCCCCGTCGGGACCATGGCAGGCGGCACAGTACTGCTCATATTCGGCAGCGCCAGTTGGCTTGGAAAGCACTGTCCACCAGCCGCTGCTATTGACAGCCTGGAAAGGCCGCAGGGATGTCACCAGCAGGCCCATGGTCGGCACAAGCCAGATCACACACATGCCAATGACGACAACATGGATCGGGATGCGGCCGAGGATTCTTCGAATGCGATCCTTGTTCATCGCATCGCCTCCTGTTCGAGGAAGCGTTTTATGTTGGCGTAGATGAAGGGAATAATCAATACGATCAGGACTACGGCTATCGCCGTGCCGCGTCCCTGATTAAAGTTTGCGTACATTTCGGTATACATGCGGTTGGCAATAACATCCGTGCCGTAGTTGCCACCCGTCATGACGTAAACCAGGTCGAACAGCTTCAGCACGTTGATCACCATCGTCGTCATCACAACGATGATCGTCGGCATGATGAGCGGAATGGTTATCTGGCGGAAGACACGCCACTCACTGGCGCCATCGATGCGGGCCGCTTCCAACAGTTCATCCGGTACATTGCGCAACGCAGCAGCCAGGATCGTCATGCTAAAACCGGTCCAGATCCAGATCCCGACCACGATCAGGGCGATCGTATTGATCGGTATCGTCTGCAGCCAGCCGACAGGCTCGCCGCCCAGCTTGGTGATGATCGCGTTCAGCAAGCCAACCTGAACCTGTGTCGTACCGTAGGCATAGACGAATTTCCAAATTACGCCGGCGCCGACAAACGAAATCGCCATCGGCATGAAGATCACCGCTTTGGCCAGCGATTGATATTTCAGACGGTCGGCCAGTACGGCCATCAGCATGCCAAACACCAGGGTGCCGGAAACCATCAGCACAACCCACTTGATATTGTTGCCGTAAGAAGAGGTCCAGAACGAATCCCAGGTCGTCTTGGCTGAGGTCGTGTCCAATTCAGCGGTCAAGGCGTAGTGGTAGTTCTCGAAAACACCCCAGCACGACTGACCTTCCTTACAGGTCGTCGCGGCGGAGGCCGTCCCGTCCTTGTTCTTCAAGCTCAGGCCGATCGTATTTATCATCGGGTAGACGATAAAAAAAGACATCAGCAGGATCGCCGGGGCGAGATAGAACCAGGGCACAACTCGGCCCTGCTTCATGATCTGCGGAACTCGCTGAGCCATACTCACCCTCCTTCTGAACAGCAAACGATAAAGGCCGTTTAGCTTTGCTTGGGTGCCGGTCGTTCAAAGCGACATAAAACTAGGATCGCGCAAAAGTCCGGGTTGTTCAAATTAAAAAAAGGTCTCGACTGTGAATGAGGTGCACTTTGAAAGATTGGAGGGCGCCCTCCCGGGCGCCCTCCAATGGACGAACAGTCTTACTTCAACGCGTCCGCCTGAACTCCGGCAATTGTTGCCAGGACGGTATCGAGGTCGGCCCCGTTGACGTAATCGGTGATGCCTGTGAACTCGGCGCTGCCAAAGCCGCCGGGGATCGAGTCACCGATGTCGGGGGTGAATCCGGTGGCGTTGGCCAGAATTGCACCCTTCTTCAGCAGCGCAGGATCGGTGTAGGAATTCGCACCGGCCAGATTCGGCGTGAGGTCAAAGCCGACCTCGGCCCACTTCTGGCCACCCATGTCGCTGCTCAGGTAAGTCACCAGTGCCTGAACGGCCGGTGAGTCATTGAAAGCCATCATCCAGTCTGAGCCACCCTGCAATCCCTGGGCACCCGGGACACCAAAGAAATCGTAATCGGTGCCATAAGCCAGGTCGGGGTACTGCTCGGCAACTGCGCCGCCAGCAAATCCGGACTGCTTCACCATCATCGCCTCCGGCGGATCGGAGAAGACTTTGTAGATGGCATCCAGGAAGCCGGTTGAGAGCGTGCCTTGCGCGCCGCCGACGGTGTAGGTCGGATCCTTGGCCCATGCCCCGTAGATTTCATAAGCCTGTTTCACGCCTGGGTCGTTGTAGGGGATGGAGCCGTCGATGATGCCCATCACGTAGTCCGGGCCCTGCGTCACGAGCAGGATGTCCTGGATGAAGTCCGTGCCGGTCCAGCCGGTGGCATCACCGGACTCAAAGCCCATCGACCACGGCACGTTGCCGTCACTGACCATCTGATCCACGAGCGCCGTCAGTTCATCCCACGTGGTCGGAACTGTGTAGCCCAAAGCATCGAAGTTGACCGGGCTGTACCAGATCAGCGTTTTCGGGTCAGCTTTCACCGGCAGGCCAAGCCACTTGCCATTGACCGTGCCGATATCACGCCAGTAGCTGGCGTAGTTATCAGCCTTCGCGCCGAGCTGGTCCATCGGGAACAGGATGTCCTGGTATTGCTCGAGCGTCGTTACGTTAAAGAACGCGATATCGTAAGGCGTGCCGGCCTGCACACGGGTATCGAGCAGGGCCTGGTCACGGGTCGCTTCGGGTTGAAGCACGATGCCGCAAGCGTCAATCAACGGGGCGAGAATCTTGTTCAGGTTCTCTTCCTCGGTCCCTGACCACTGGTAAAACATCGTGATCACATCACCGGGGGCAGCACCCTTGCAGTCGATCTCGCTGGTCACTGGCATGGCTTCTGTTGGGGCTGCCATGGCTTCGGTCGCTGTCGGCTCCGCCATAGGTGGTTCGGTTGGTGCTGCGGGCGCCTGTGTTGGTGTCGCTGTTCCGCACGCTCCGAGGACCAGGGCCAGGGTCAGAAGCAAGCCCAATAAACCGTAAGACTTTCTCATCTCTTCTTTCTCCTTACTCAACATGAAATTTGCGATGGGTTGATATTTTTAATTGTATCTCTCACTCGAGAGCACTCCCTCCTCTCTTTCCGATCAGATTTCCGGACCGCTGGCTGGCCAGCTTCGTGTCCGGTTGCGGATAAGATGTCAACTTGACCAGGTTGTCCTGATGACCGCTCAGATTCAAGCTGCCGGATGCGGTTCCACTGTGCTGCCGCGCACGATCAACTCGGGTTCGAGCGTTTCATAAACAGGATCCCGGTCCCGGTCTGCCAGGCGGTGGAGCAGAATCTCAACCCCGCGCTGGCCTGATTCGAAATACTTGGGGCGTACCGTCGTGAGATCGAGGTATTCAGCGTACTCCTCGTCGTTGTAACCCACGACAGAAAGGTCGTACGGGACGCTCATCTTGGCCTCACGGGCCGCTTCGAGCACTCCGATTGCATGCGTGTCATTCGAGGCAAAAATTGCCGTTGGGGGGTTGGGACTTTCGAGCAGCTTTGTAGTTTCGTGACGCGCTTCCTGTTTCCCCGGTTCGATCTCGCCATATAAGTCCGGGTCGAATTCGATTCCGGCCTGCTCGAGCGCCTGGCGGTAGCCCGTAAAACGAAGATTTCCAGCCATCGATTGGAAGTGGGCTTTGGATCCGGCCCCAATGTAACCGATTCGCTTGTGGCCGAACTGCAGCAGGTGTTCGACGGCCTTACAGCCGCCGCGAACGTCGTCCGTATCGATGCACGAGACGCCATCGATGCTGGTGTAATGAGCATCGATCATGACCAGAGGTGTTCCGGACTCATGAAAACGCTGCAAGTCCTGCTCGGTTGGATCGAGCGAGAGTACCAGTAATCCGTCGACACGCATACGCTGGGCCAGCTCGCGAAATGCGGCTTCTTTACGTTCCGGCGTCTCGATGTTGTAGATGATCATGTCGTATTCGGAACCCGAAAGGGTGGCTTCGACCCCGCGCATGCGTTCAGTGATCGATGGGCGGGTGAAGAACGGAGCGACGACAGCAATGGTAAGCGTCTTGCCGAGCGAGAGTCGTCGTGCGATGCGGCTGGGTTGGAAATCAAGCTCTTCGATCGCGTTCAGCACACGGCCGCGCGTCTTCTCGCTGACCTGCGGGCTGCCGTTTATTACGCGCGAGACTGTACCCAATCCAACGCCAGCCTTTCTGGCCACATCGCGAATTGTCGCGGGCATAAACAATTACACCACCCTTTTTGGAACCGGTTCCATTCTTCTCTTATACCACGCACGGGGAGGTTGTCAAGAGATCGCAACGCCATAGGTGCTGTGCGTGGAGCCGTGGCTCCGGAAATTTTTCCTGGCTTTTCCGTACGATGTTCGAGTACCTGAGGCTTCTCGTCCGCGGCCGGGCATGTCACAAGCGTAATCTTCACCGGATGTAGGGACCTTAAATGGTCCTTGTAGGCACATTAAGGATAGATTCAGCAGGGTTGGCGTCTGGATGCGGACTGGCACCTGAGTCAGCTTCTACCGAACGCAAACGATCATTCGAGCTTATATACGGGATCAAGTCAGGAGGTTGAAAAAACGCAGGGACGCACCGCGGTGCGTCCCTGTCGTGCTGAATTTAGGATTAGTACAACCGTATCGAACCCACTCGAACCGATCAACCCAGTTCGATGCGCCCGCTATCCTCTCCCCGCAGCAGCGTCACCATCAGCGATAGGTAGTCACGCAGATGGCGTGTGATGAGGAAGTTCTCGCGCACGAACTCGCGCCCCTTGGAACCCATGCTCTCGAGCAGAACGCGATTGTTGAGCAAATAGCGGATCCACAGCGCAGCGCCTTCCGGCGTGTCGACCAGGTAGCCGGTGTGGTGATCAATGACCTGCATGCGAATCCCGCCGGTGTTCCCGCCGATGACCGGCTTGCCCTTCCACAACCCTTCGGTAACAGTCAGCCCGAAGCCCTCTTTCAGCGATTTCTGCAGGATGATGTCGGCCGCTCGCTGCAGTGCGTTGATCGTGTGATGGGCATCTGCCGGCAGGAGCAGGATGTGGATGTCCGGATCGTCGCCCGATGCCATCTGCACCTCGCTCAACACGGCCTCGCCCTCCGGATCATCGCTCGCCCCACCACCGGCGAGCACGAGCTGCAGGCGAGGGACGAACTCGCGCGCCAGACGGTACGCCTGGATCACCCCCAGCGGGTCCTTGAAACGGTCGAATCGTGAGACCTGCAGGATGAGTGGACGCTCGGGGTCGAGTCCGAATTCATCCCGCACAGCCTGCACCTCCCCCGGATCCAGTTCGCGGTTCTTTTCGCTCAGTGGGTCGATACTGGGTGGAATCAGGTATTGGGTGTGGGGCAACGAGCGCGCGAATGCCGCCAAGGAGAAGATGCTCGCATCATAGTCACGCACCAGGCTTTGGATATACTTCCAAACCCGGCGGTAGGGTCGGCTGAGATCGATATGGCAGCGCCAGACCCATTTGCCCTTTCGATTCGGGCAGAGTTCGAGCAGCCGTGCGGGCTGCGGGTCATGAATGAAAACGAAATCCGCCGCTTCCAGCTGATCGCGCAGCCGCTTGGCGTTTTCGGCGTTGGTCGCTTCGTAAGCCCTGATCAGATTGTCGGGGATGTCAATCGGTGTCCCCTGCAGCGCATTATGAAAACCCTTAGTGCATTCATAGAAAGCCGCATCACCCGTGATGACCTCCCAGCTGACGTTCAGCCCAAGTTCCTGCTGGAGCGGGATCATCTTATCCAGGATTTCGGCCACGCCGCCGCCGACGCGTGTCGAGTTGACGTGGACGACCGTCTTCCCCTCCAGATCCTTTGACAGCTGTCGGAGGTGGTCGATGGTCGCCTTCCCGGTGATATCCATATAGGAGTCGAGCAGCCCGTTCATGCTTCACCCCCCACGCCAGCAAACTCGAAGCAACCGATCAAGAGCTGCCCAAGGCTGCTCAAACTGGAGAAGTAGGGGTCGATGTTGGCAATCTCGGCCCGCAGCCCATCGTACCGTTCGCCGAAACCGGCCAACCAGGCTCGAAAATCATCTTCGCCCTCCGGGTGGCGCCGGCGGGCGTCGATGAAATGATAATAGAGGCTGCTACGCGAGAGCTTGGGGAGTAAGTCGCACAGATCTTCTGGGGATTTAATTCGCAAGCCGGTGTCGAAAACGACCAGGATCGAGCGAATGAAACGAAATCCCTCGTCTGGTTTAGCCCACGGAACATACTCCGATTCCTCTAACCGCTCCTCGATGACATCGATCAGCTCCGCCCGCAGCTCGCTCATATCGTTAAAAGAGGGCGGATCGATCACGCCCAGCCGCTCCGCCAATCTGCGGTCGTGCAAACTCTCCTGCGCCCAATGGGCGAAGTCGTTGTTGTAGACCGGCTCTTCAAAACGCGGCCGCAAGCGCATGCCCCAGAAATGATAGTAGATGCTGCTCTCAGCTACCTCCCCCAACCGGTCACTCAGCTCGCGTAGGTTCTGAGCACTTACTCCAGTGGCAATGGAGAGCATGGCGCAATCGGTAACCGCGAACGGTTTGACTTCCGTTTTTATCTTCGACATTCGAAACCTCTCACTCGTGCTCGATATCTACTCCGGCCATCATCATACACCGCATTGCCCCTCCAGTCAGCGTTCACGACTGGCCTGTCGCTCCCTGGCAGCCAGCATTGATCTTGACGCTATGGCCCGGGAGTTGATAAGATCGTTGTTGAAAAAGTATTTCAATAAGAAGGCGGAGATCGAGATGGAAGACCTGCTCAGCGAGATGAGAGATCATGGCTACCGCATCACGCAAGCCCGGCGAGCCGTGGTTCAAACGCTGGACGCGGCCGATGCCTGGCTCAGTCCAGAGCTGATTCAATGTCGGGCGCAGGATAGCTGTCCTGGCCTGGGCCTGGTGACGGTTTACCGCACCCTGTCCCTGCTCTCAAGCCTGGGCTATGTACGCCGCATCCATCTCGAGGGCGGCTGCAATGGCTATGCACGTGCGGGGCTGCAGCACAGCCATCACCTCGTCTGCCGCAGCTGCCAGCAGGTGGTTGAATTCCTGGGCTCGGAAGATCTTACCCCTCTCGTTGAGCGGATCGAAGGCCAAACCGGCTTCCGGATTGAGGATCACATGCTTGAGCTGCTCGGCCTCTGTCCGGATTGCCAGACGCGGGAGGCGGCGTGAGGATCGCCCGAGGAAATCCGCCAGCCTCTACCCGTTCAAAGCGTAGGCTCCTGCTGCTGGTTGCGCTTCTTGCAGGCTGCGCCTCACCCGGCGCCGGACCGACTCCCACACCGATTGAATCACTCCAGGCTGTTCAGTTGCCGCCTGATGGCCAGTTAAGCGTAGTGGCCACAACAACACTCGTTGGTGATCTGCTGCGCCAGGTTGGCGGCGAGTCAATCAACCTGCATGTGATGCTTACGCCCGGTCGCGATCCGCACAGCTACCAAACCACCCCGGGCGACATGCGTGCTGCCAGCGGCGCAGCGGTTATCTTTGTCAGCGGTTTTGGCCTGGAAGGGAACATGCTTGTCAGCCTGGCCGATTCGCTCCCGACTGTTCCGATGGTCGACCTTTCACAAGGTCTGCACCCGATTAACGCCGGCGGGACAAGCGTCCCGCCCGGGATCGATCCACACGTCTGGCTCGATCCGAAGAATGTGATTCGGTGGGCTGAAAACGGCGCGGACGCGCTGAGCCGCCTCGACCCCGGGAATGAAACCCGTTACTTTCAAAACGCGAGTTTATACACTACCCGCTTGCAGGCGCTGGACGACTGGATTCAGGACGAAATCGAGTCAATCCCTGCCGAGCGCCGGCTGCTGGTTACCGATCACCACATGCTTGATACCTTCGCCCGCCGCTACAATTTCGACATCGTCGGCACGATCGTCCCTGGGTACAGCAGTGAGGCCGAGCCGTCGTCCCGGGAATTAGCACGACTCGAGGATACGGTTCGGCAGGCTGGGGCAAGGGCGATCTTCGTTGAAGACTCGATTAACCCGCAGCTGGCGCGAATCGTCGCAAGCGATACGGGGCTGGAGCTTGTCATGCTCTACATCGGCTCGCTGAGCGGACCGCAGGGGCCAGCCTCGAATTACATCGAGCTGATGCGCTACAACGTTCAAGCCATCGTGCAGGCGCTGCAGCAGCCCGAATAGAGGAGAACTTCGACCCATGGCAAAACGGATCTCTCGTTTCGGACCGCATGTGAGCGGCGCGCCACCGATCGTCATCGAGGCCCTCAGCGTACGCTACAACGGTACGCTTGCGCTCGACGACCTGCAATTGGAAATACCCTCCGGTGCCCGTGTGGCTATCGTCGGACCTAACGGTGCTGGCAAGACTACCCTCTTGAAGGTCATCGCTGGCACGCTTACTCCCACAACGGGCCAGGTCTCGATCTTCGGGCGGGGACCACACGGTCACGTGTGCATCGCCTACGTTCCCCAGCGCAGCCAGGTCGACTGGTCCTTCCCGGTGACGGTGCAGGATGTAGTCATGATGGGACGCATCCGTAAACTGGGCTTGTTTCGATGGCCGCGCCGCTCCGACTGGGCGCTCGTCTCCCGGTCCCTGGAACAGGTTGGAATGCTGCGGTATCGGGATCATCCGATCGCTGAGCTTTCCGGCGGCCAGCAGCAGCGCGTCTTTTTAGCGCAGGCTATGGCTCAGGAGGCGGAAATCGTGCTGCTCGACGAGCCGCTGACCGGCCTCGATCTTCCAAGCCAGGAGGCGATCTTAAACCTGCTCGACGGATTGCGGGAGATGGGGATCACGGTCTTGATCGCAACCCACGATCTCAACCTGGCGGGGGAACGATTCGACCTGGTGCTGCTCCTAAACCGGGGGTTGATCTCCTTCGGTCCTCCCGCGGCTGCGCTCTCCCAAAAGGCGCTACTCGAAGCCTATGGTGGGCATCTGCACGTCGTTCCCGACGCAAACGGCTCGATCCTGCTCACCGACACCTGCTGCGATGGCGAGGAAGTGGCAAAGCATGGATAACTTGCTTGGACTGCTGCTGAACCCGTTCAGCCACGCCTTCATGCTGCGCGGGCTATGGGCAGCACTGCTGGTGGGATTCGTCTGCCCGATCCTTGGCACCTATGTCGTGCTGCGCGGGATGTCCTTTTTCGGCGACGCGCTGGCGCACATCATCCTGCCGGGTGTCGTAATTTCGTTTTTGCTTGGTTGGCCGATTGCAATCGGGGCGCTGCTGGTTGGCACCCTGGCCGCGCTTGGCATCGGCGCCATCAGCCAGCGCACCGAGATTCGCGAGGATGCCGCCATCGGCGTTGTATTCGCCGGCGCGTTCGCACTTGGTGTGGCACTGCTTTCTGCACAGCACAGCTACGCTGTCGATTTGACTCACATTCTCTTTGGCGATTTGCTCGGCGTTTCAGGCTCGGACCTGATCCTGCTCACTGCACTCGGGTTGGGGGTGCTGCTGACGATCTTCGCTCTGTACAAGGAATTCCTCGTCCTCTCCTTTGATCCCGTGCTGGCGACGACACTGCGCCTGCCGGTCCGCTTTCTCAGCAACCTGCTGCTCGTCCTGCTGGCAGTGGTGATTGTGATTTCCTTGCAGGCCGTCGGTGTGGCGCTCGTACTGGCGATGCTTGTCACACCGGCCTCGACCGCACGACTGCTCACCCGGCGCCTGCCGTACATGATGGCCGGCGGGGCAGCGATCGGAATGCTTTCCTCTCTGCTTGGCCTGTACCTCTCCTACTATGGAGATATCGCCTCCGGACCGGCGATCGTGCTGGTTGAAACGCTGATCTTCACCCTTGTGCTCGCGGTCGTTTCCCGTCGCAAGCTGCGGTGGTTGAAAGCTCGGCCTGTGAGGGAGGGGAACTGACCCAGCTTACGGGGTACAGGATAGCCATCTGTTTGCGGTCCGGCACTGACGCGCTATCATTGCGGTGATGAACATCGCCACTCAAACCCTCGAGGAAAATCGACTTCGAACGGCATGGGTCCTGCGCGCCATGGCGCTCGCCAGCCTGCTGCTCTTCTCCTCCATCGGTGAAACGCTCACATCGCCCTTGTTTATCGCCCTTGCTGCCTGGTTAGTCATGGGCACAGTGAGTTCACGGTTGCTGCGCACGAAGAATGGGCTGCGACTGGCGGCCTTGTTCGTAGTCTGCCTCGACAGCGCCTTCGGGCTGATCGCTGTCGGCCTCACGGGTTGGCTGTCGGGGTCACTCTGGTGGGCGTTGCTGGTCGGACCGATTGTTGGCGGGCTGCTTCTGCCCTGGAGCTGGACGCTTACCATATCAGCCGGCGCACTTTGCGTAGCGATCGCTGGCCCGATTCTTCAAAACGGCCTGGCGAATACCGCGCTGGTGCCACTCGGCGGGCGCGCGCTTGGCATCCTGAGCGCCGCCGGAGCACTGAGCGGCATCCTGCAGGGGATCTACCCGGAATTCGAGCGGCTGGGGCGAAACGGATCGGGCACGCTGGAAGCGGTACGCGCTCAGGAACGGGCGCGTACGAACTGGCTTTTTCGCGCCGGGGCGGACATTAATGCCACGCTCAATGTCGACGAAGTTATCGAGCAATCGCTCGAACTGTGCGAGCAAGCACTTGCCAGCGAAGACCGGCGAGAGACACGCCTGTGCAGTGCGCTCGTACTTCTGACCGAGCAAGGATTCAACACCATGGCTGTGCGTGGACTCGATCTGCTGGAGACGCGCTTGGGCTTTTCCGCTGAAAACGGCGCACTCAGCCGGGCGCTGGTGCGGGGCGAGGCCCAGATGATCTACAACCCGGATCTCGATCCGGACCTGGCCCAGATCCCTGGCCTAAATGACTGCCAGGAAGTGCTCATTGCACCACTCGCGTATGGGCTCGAAACCTATGGCTCGCTTCTCTTCGGGCATCCTGAGAGCAGCTTCTTCTCCCGGGATAAACGTGACCTGCTGGTCTCGATCGCCAAGCAAATCACAATCGCGCTGCAGAATGCCCGGCTGTATCAAAACCTGGAAGTCGAGAAGGAACGCATAACCGAACTGCAGGAGGAAGCGCGCAAGAAGCTGGCGCGTGACCTGCATGATGGCCCGACACAGACAATGGCCGCGATCACAATGCGTATTAATTTCGCCCGGCGACTGATGGAGCGCGATCCACAAGAGGCAGAAGAAGAACTGACGCGAGTGGAGGGTATGGCCCGCAGCACGACCCGCGAGATCCGCCATATGCTCTTCACGCTGCGCCCCTTGATCCTCGAAACCCAAGGGTTGGTGATTGCACTGTACCAGTTAGCGGAGAAAGTGCGCGAGACTCACAGCCAGAAGGTCACGATCGACGCCGATCCAGAACTGGTCCAGGGTATGGATCTCGGACGACAGGGTGTGCTCTTTTACATCGCCGAAGAGGCCATCAACAACGCCCGGAAACATGCGATGGCCGAGAACATCTGGGTTCGACTGCGGCGAGACCGGGACAACGTCTCGCTTGAGGTTGAGGACGACGGTGTTGGTTTCAACCTGGGCGCGGTCGACACGAACTACGAACAGCGCGGTAGCCTGGGGATCGTCAGCATGCGCGAGCGTGCCGAGTTAGTAGCGGGGACGCTGCATATCGAATCGGCCGAGGGCCGTGGGACGCGCGTCGCCCTTTACGTTCCTTTCGGCCCGCAGAACGCAAACGATATGATCGAGGCCACCGTCGGACGTGAGTTAGACGACTGATTCATCGCCCGGACATACACCTGCGGGATGTTGATACATGCGCTTTGAAGCCCTGGCCTGGACACTGCTCGAGGTCCTCGCCCCGACGCTGGCCCGTGAAGTCCAAGACCGCCTGGGTTCGATCGCTCCGGAGCTGATCGAACTCGCGGGTTGGACTCATGACCTGCTCATCCCCTATCTGGCGCTCATTCTCGGGTCGGTTTCCGCTCGCGACGCCGGCCTAGCGAACTTCGAGCCGTTCGCACGCTGGCCTGCTGCACTTGCATGTCTGCTCGGATTCGCTGCCGCTTACCTCATCCGCCGGAAGTTCGTGACCAATGCGCGGCCGCATACCACTCCGCTTGAGGCTCTGCGCCTCGAGCCACGTCTGGCCCTGTATCGGGCGGCATCGGCTCTCTGGCTGCCAGGAATGACCTTCACGGTCGCGGTCGGGGGCTTGCTGGCTTTGGTCGAATGGGGATTGTCAAACCAAATCTGGCGGCGCGAAACACACACAGATCGAATCTGGTCCCGGTTCCTGCGCATCGTCTTCTCCAGCCTCATCTTCTGGGCCACTCATAACTTCTGGCTCACCGCTTTGACACAGACGGCCATCGTAACGCTTCTGGAAAACGCAAGCACGGCGGATAGGTCGTTGAAAACGGAGGACTCGGCGGGAAGGGGTAAGGAATCCGACTCCCCGGCGCGTCCAAACAATAATGAAGAGATCGGTTAGCAGTACATTGCGGCTGCTCTCGCGTGGGGCCTGGCTTACGACCGGCGTGGTCTTATTCTTCTGGTTCGGATATGAGGATCGCGGGTTGGCAAGCGTAGTAGCCTGCGCCGTGCTGCTTTGTCTTGCTCTCGGCCTTACGTATATCTCCCGCTTTTCAGGAGAACAGGCTCGATTTCCCGGGGCTTCATGGACACGGAGCATGTTGTTTGGCGTGCTCGTCGGGGCGGGAGTCGGGCCTGTATCCGCCTTGCTGATCATCATAAAGATCGGCTTGCATGCCCACCCGGTGCTGGATTTCGACCCACAAGATTTAGCCCGGGTGCTGAAGCTCTCGCCCGTCTGGGGACTCTCGGGCGGACTGCTCGGCCTGGCCCTCGGGCTTGGATTGCGGCAGATGGGGGATGGCTCCGGTCGTTGATTCCACCGAATGCGTCGCTTACAATGAACCTGAAGCCCAGAGGTGCATTGGAATGGGAATAGACTTCACACATGAAATTTACCTGTGCCCGAACTGCTTTTTCTCGAGCGGCGAGCCGGGGGACTGCCCGCAGTGCGGGCATACACGGGTATGCTGCCGACCAGGTGATCCTGATGATCCCTGCCGGCGGCCGTTGATTGACCCGCGCGGGCGAGTGCTCTCCCGGGCTCCGCTCTGGTGGTTACGTTATACCGTCGGCGAATTGACCCAGCATCTCGGACTGAAGTGATCCGCCAGAAATTCGAAGGATAAGGGACATCCATGCAAAAGGAAAACATCGTTATCATAGGCTCAGGCCCGGCCGGACTGACGGCCGCACTTTACACCGCTCGCGCTAATTTGAACCCACTGGTGATCTCCGGCAACCAGCTGGGGGGACAGATTTCGATTACGAGCGAGGTCGAGAATTACCCGGGCTTTCCGGAGGGGACAACCGGACCGGAACTGGTCGAGCTGATGCAGAAGCAAGCCGAACACTTCGGAACCCGGATTCAGATTGACGAGGTGACAGAGGTCGATTTCACCAAGGGTTCGCCCTTCAGGATCAAGACCTATGGCGAGGAATATGAGGCGAAGGCCATCGTCATTGCCGTCGGCGCCTCCCCCAAACGGCTCGAGATTCCAGGCGAAGAGGAGTTCATCGGCCGCGGGGTTTCGTTCTGCGCTACCTGCGACGGTTTCTTTTTCCGCGACAAGGATGTGCTCGTCGTGGGCGGTGGAGACAGCGCACTGGAAGAAGGCATCTTCCTGACCCGCTTCGCTAACCGTGTCCGCATCGTCCATCGCCGGGGTGAACTGCGCGCCGGCGAAACGTTGAAGACTCGGGCAATGAAGAACGAGAAAATCGAGTTCATTTGGAACACCGTGCTGGATGAAATTAAAGGAAACGGCAAGGTTGAGGCGGTGCGTGCGCGAAATGTGGCTACCGATGAAGAAGTCAACATCGATACGGATGGGGTCTTCATCTTCATAGGGCATTATCCCAACTCGTCGCTCTTTAAGGGGCAGTTGAAGATGGATGACCATGAGTACCTGCTGACCGACGATCATATGATGACCAGCGTTCCGGGCGTCTTTGCGGCCGGCGAGATTCAGGATCCGATCTACCGCCAGATCACGACCTCCGTCGGCCAGGGGGCAGCAGCCGGTATGATGTCCGAACGCTGGCTGGAGGAACAGGAGTAGCTCACAGGAATGTGCCCCATGTATATTGAAATTCACGGCGGAGAATCGGGTCCGGATTCTCCGCCGCTGCTGTTAATCCACGGCGCCGGTGGTAACCGGTTGCACTGGCCTCCTGGCCTGCGCCGACTGCCGGGGAGGCGTGTTCTGGCACTCGACTTGCCCGGGCACGGGGAGTCGCACGGGCCAGGTGCGAACAGCATTGAAGCCTATGCCGAAATCGTGCTCAAGTGGTTGGAGGAGAACGGGGTTGAACATGCGATCCCGGTTGGACATTCGATGGGAGGGGCAATCGCCCTCCTGTTGGCGCTTGAGGCACCAGAGGAATTCGCGGGACTGGTGCTGATAGGCAGCGGGGCCCGCTTGCGGGTTGCCCCGGCAGTTCTTACGGCCAGTGCGCAGCCTGGTACCTTTCCACAGGCGGTCGATGCGGTCATGCACTGGGCCTTCAGCGAGTCGGCTCCGGCCCGGATGGTAGAACTCGCACGGCAGCGCATGCTGGAAGTCAACCCGGATGTACTGCATGATGATTTCGCGGCCTGCAACGACTTCGACGTCATGCCCAGGCTGGCGGAAATACGGCTGCCAACTCTCGTGCTGTGCGGGACAGAGGATCAGCTAACACCGCTCAAGTACAGCGAGTTCCTGGCCGCAAATATCCCTGGCGCGACGCTGGTCCGCATCGCTGACGCCGGACACATGGTGATGCTCGAGCAACCGCAGGCTGTGGCTTCGGCGTTGAATGAATTCCTTCTTGGGATTGCCCCACAAGCCTAAATTTCAAGCCTCATCCGCTCAACGAGCACAGGCCATAGCATCTCGATCGCACGCGCGCGGTGACTGAGCGTATTCTTCTGTTCCATAGAAAGCTCGGCCATCGTCTGTTTCATCCCCCGCACGAGGAAGATCGGATCGTATCCAAAACCCCCGGCACCGCGTTCCACGTTCACGATCTCGCCCGGGCACTCACCCCACGCTTCATCAATCTCACCGTCGGGGTTGCTCAAGGCAACGGCGCAGCAGAAACGTGCTCTCCATGGCCTGGGCTTTCCGTCCAATTTCTCGAGCAGCCGCGCCCGCCGGTCGGCGTCGTTCGCACCTGCGCCACCGAAGCGTGCCGAATGCAGGCCAGGTGCGCCTTCAAGCGCCTCAACCTCCAGCCCGGTGTCATCTGCCAGTGTCCACTCGCCAATCTGCAGCGCCAGCGTGCGGGCTTTCAAGCGCGCATTCTCGGCATAATCTCGACCGGTTTCCTCGACTTGCGGCCCGAGCTTTAACCTGTCCGGCGTGAGCAGCTCCAGGGGAAGCGGGCCAAGTAGAGCGTGCAACTCGCTCAATTTTCCCGGATTCCGGCTTGCCAGCATCAGACGCGGCATAAATCTCCCTTTATGGCTATTCGCACAGTACCCGACCACCACTCATGGGTATTGTACGCCGTTTGCCGCCAAGATGTTGGGTTGTATGCGTATAGTCGATGGGTTTATGTCAAGTACAAGCGCCGCTGCTTGATTTCGCCTATTTCCTATGCTATAATGCGGTCGCTTTTAAGGAAACTTGCGGCCAGGCGGTGCGAACCTGAATCATCGTCACCCGTTGCGGCTAAACGTGGGGTTCTTGCTCAACAAGAACGTCGGGTACAGCCGCAACTTTGACTTTGAAGAGGCCTCCCTTTCCCTCGGCGAGGACCTTTATCTGTTTGACTTTCACGGCGCGCTTCGCCTCACGCGCACCGGGCAAGGCGTCTACGCCCAGGGCAGGCTGCATGGCTCGTTCGAACAGGAATGCGTCCGCTGCCTGACCACTTTTCCCCAGGAACTGGATGCGAAGCTGGACGAGCTGTTTATCTACCCCCCGGACAAAGCTTCCGATCCACAACTGGCCATCTCTGAAACTGCAATTCTTGATCTGACTCCACTCTTGCGCGAGATCTTCCTGCTCGACATCCCGCTGCAGCCTATCTGCCGGGAAAACTGTCTCGGGCTTTGTCCCGAGTGCGGTGAAAACCTGAACGAGAACTACCACCGCCACGAGGAGCTGGACATTGACCCTCGGCTGGCGGTATTGAAAAACTTGTTATCGAAATCGTGAACCCGGTTGAACGCTTCCGGATCAACGCGATGAACTCAAGCCCACAACGCCTGTGGTGAACTCAGGAGAGTGTGAATGAGCATCTCGAAGGATCGCTGGGAGAAGCGCGAGGCCTTTGCTGCCTTGATGGAGAAAGGGGACTTCCAGGGCTACATCACCACCGACGATATCGTGACGGTCTTCCCTGAAGCCGAGGATTCTGACGACCGTCTCGAGCGGCTGCAGGCCTTCTTCCGAACAGCCGGGATCGAGGTCTACGAAGATCATTCACAA
The DNA here is from genome assembly GCA_034430595.1 of Anaerolineales bacterium. Classification (GTDB taxonomy): domain Bacteria; phylum Chloroflexota; class Anaerolineae; order Anaerolineales; family E44-bin32; genus E44-bin32. The sequence goes on from DAOUEL010000071.1 coordinate 23,448, forward strand.
GTTCCACAGCATCTGCTCGAGGAGGCCGAGCCGGAGGAGATGAACTCCTTTGACTTGAGCGCCATCTCGAGCGACGACACGGTAGGCCTGTATCTGAAAGAAATGGCGCGCGTACCGCTGCTCACAACCGAGCAGGAGGTCGACCTGGCAACTCGCATCGAGCGCGGCAAGCAGGCGGAAGATGACCTGGCGCGCGCCAACGGCAGGCTGACCGCCAGGCAGCGAACCGAGTTTAACGGCTATATCCAGGATGCTCGCGCGGCTCGCGATCACCTGATCAAGGCTAATACCCGCCTGGTCGTGAGCATCGCCAAGAAGTACATGGGGCGCGGCGTGCCCTTCCTCGATCTGATCCAGGAGGGCAACCTGGGCCTGATGAAGGCGGTTGAAAAATTCGACTACCATCGTGGTTTTCGCTTCAGCACCTACGCCACCTGGTGGATCCGGCAGACGATCACGCGCGCCATCGCCGACCAGGGTCGTACGATTCGTGTCCCGGTCCACATGTCGGACCGCATCCGGCGCTTATATAAAATCGCGCGCGAACTCGAACAGGACATCGGCCGCAAACCCTCGCCGGAAGAAATCGCTGAGATGATGGGCGTCGATGCACGCAAGGTGCAGTGGATGATGAGGGTCTCCTGGCGTCCGCTCTCGCTCGAAACGCCGGTCGGCGAGGATGAGGACACCGAACTGGGCTCGTTCGTCGAGGATGACACCACGCCCACTCCGACCCAGACTGCGTACCAGAACCTGCTGCGGGACAAGATCGAAGAGGTTCTGGCCACGCTCAGCCCGCGCGAGGCGCGCATCCTACGTCTGCGCTTCGGCCTGCACAACGGCCGGCCCTACACGCTGGAAGAGGTCGGGCAGAAGTTCGGCCTGACGCGCGAGCGTATCCGCCAGATCGAGGGCAAGGCGCTGCGCCGCCTGCGGCACCCGCGCCGCGCCCGCCAGCTGCGGGACTACCTCAGTTGACTTGCAGGTAATTACAAACAACGAGCGGCCAAAGAGCCGCTCGTTTTCTTTTTTCCATCTGGAGAGTTGTGTCGCTTATCCCTATAACCCGTGCTCGAGCGTGTCGCGCAACAGCTCAAGAGCCGCCCGGGCTGAATCATCCTTGTTCTGCTCTCTGTCCCCCTCCCAGATATGCTCCTCGGCCCGGTCGCCCTCGCGCATGCTGACGGCGATCCACGTCAGCCCGACCGGTTTTCCGGGCATTCCGCCTCCGGGGCCGGCGATTCCCGTCACCGCAAGGCCGATGTCCGCCCGCAGCGCCCGGCGCGCGCCGCGCGCCATCTCAACCGCCGTTCGTTCGGAAACCGCGCCGTACTCATAGAGCGTTGAATGCCGCACTTCCAGCAAGCGCTCCTTGGCCTCGTAGGCATAGGCGATCACCCCGCCCAGAAAATAGGCCGATGAACCGCTGACGTTGGTTATGCGGTGACTGATCAACCCTCCGGTGCATGATTCGGCTACCGCCAGGGTCAGCCCCTGTTTTTCGAGCAGTTCGCCGACGACGCTCTCGATCGATTTCGCCATACCGCAGGCCTCCTCCGGCTCTGAGCGCTGCACGAATTGTCGTTTCAGCGACCTGATTATACCTTCCGGTTGACAGCCACTGGTGCGTGTCGTATGCTTCGCGACATGGAATCCGCCTGGACACCCTTCGAAACCACGACCTGGTCGGTCTATGACCTGACGCGCTATGTGCGTCAACTTCTCGAGAGTGACTTCCGCCTGCAGGAATTATGGGTCGTAGGGGAGGTTTCGAATGTGTCGCGCCCATCTTCTGGGCACCTTTATTTCACGCTCAAGGATGAGCAAGCCTCGCTGCGCTGCGTGATGTGGCGCCCGCAGGTACTTACCCAAGCGCACCTTCCGCAGGATGGGGAGCGGCTGGAGGTCTTCGGCCGTATCGGGGTCTATGAAGCCGGCGGGCAGTACCAGCTCTATGCTGAACGACTCCGGCCGGCCGGGTCCGGCGAACTCTTCCAGGCGTTCCTGCGCCTGAAAGCAAAGCTCGAAGAGGAAGGCCTTTTCGATCCTGTCCGCAAACGCGAGCTTCCAGACTGGCCAGCTGTAATTGGCGTGGTGACCTCCCCAACCGGAGCCGCACTGCGGGACGTGGTACACGTCCTGCGCCGGCGCTTCCCACTGGCGCAAATCCTGCTGGCGCCGACCCAGGTGCAGGGCGATGCGGCACCGGCCGGGATCGTTGCTGCGCTCGAACTGCTGAACCGGGATTCTCGTCCAGGGGTCATTCTGCTCGTGCGCGGGGGTGGATCGGTCGAGGATTTGTGGTCTTTCAATGAAGAAGCTGTCGTTCGAGCGGTTGCCGCTTCGAGCATCCCGGTCGTCAGTGGTGTCGGTCACGAGACCGACCTGGTGCTGACCGACCTGGCCGCCGACGTGCGCGCGGCCACGCCTTCCGCCGCAGCCGAAGTCGCGACTCCCGACCAGGCGAACCTGCGAGAATCGCTGCTGCAAATCACCGCTGACCTGCAGTTCGAATTTGGCTCTCAGCTGGGGGAAAGAAAATCCAGCTGGAGCCAGCTGTACACCCGCCTGCTGCGTGCCTCTCCGCTGGCCAGCATCACCAACGCCCGCCAGCGGGTCGATGAACTCTCGCTGCGCGGCGCGGCTGCCATCCGCCACCAGCTTGCGCTGGCCGGCTCGATGATCAGCGGACTTGCACAAACGCTGCGCGCGGTCAGCCCGCAGTCCATTCTTGAGCGCGGCTATGCTATCGCGATTCGCCCTGGTGATGGGGCGATCGTAAGCTCCACCCGTCAAGTACGGGTTGGCGATGCCCTCGAAGTGCGGGTCAGGGATGGCTCGATCGGCACGCAAGTGACGGATCGCTGAGCAACCCGGAGGATCGATGGCGAAGAACAAGTCGCTGGACAAACTGACGTACGAGGAGGCTTTCCAAGAACTGCAGGCTGTCGTCGAGCAGCTCGAGGCAGGCGAACTGCCGTTGCAGGAGTCACTGGCGCTCTTCGAGCGCGGGCAGGCTTTGAGCGCCCGCTGCAGCAATTTGCTCGAAAAGGCGCAGCTGCGACTGACCGAACTGACCTCGGGCGAAGATGGCGTAATTACAGAACGCGAGCTTGAGGTCGGTGAGTGACAGCATGGATATCCTGGGCGTCTTCCACAATCCAGTGCTGATCTCAGCGCTTGCCGCCTGGGCACTGGCGCAGATTCTGAAACTACCCATTGAATATTTCCGCTCGAGAACGTGGAACTGGGCATTGCTGCTGCACGCCGGCGGCATGCCTTCGTCCCACTCGGCACTCGTCACCGCCACTGCCCATGCCATTGGACTCTTCGAGGGTTTTGACTCGCCTGCCTTCGCACTTGCGGTCACGCTGGCGATGATCGTGATTTACGACGCTACTGGAATACGTCGCCAGGCCGGCAAGCATGCCAAGATCATCAACGCCATGGTGAAAGACATCCTCGAGGGTCACGCATTGCGCAGCCAGGAACATCTGCGGGAGGTGCTTGGACATTCGCCTCTTGAAGCCCTGGTTGGATTTTTACTTGGCCTGGGTATCGCCCAGTTAACCTACGCTCTCTGGCCGTGAACCTCGCCCCCGGTTGAGCAGCATCCCCGGCAGCCGGCGCGCTTCCGGCGCTCCCATCACCCACGTCAAGCCCCAGTAGACCGCCAGCCCAAGGATCACGCCTATCCCGCCCTGCCCCCAGGCAGGGGCACCAACGCTTAGTTTCAGCCAGACCCATAATACCAGTGTCATCGTGATCGATCCTCCGGCTGTCGCAAGCAAACCCCTGCGCAAGCGGGGAAAATCGAGTCCGTCCATGCGGCGTGCAAGCAGGATCAGCAGGGCAGTCGTCTCAAGGGCGGTCGCTGTGCTGTTCGCCAGCGCCAGGCCACCGTGGGGCGGAAGCCCGGCCTCGGCGAAAAGTTTCGACAGCAGCAGGCTGAGGGCGATGTTCAGGCTCATCGCTATAGTGGTGACGATGACCGGCGTGCGGGTGTCGTACTGTGCAAAGAACGCGCGGACAACGACCTCCAGCAGCGAATGAAAGATCAACCCGGCGGCATACCACAACAGCGCCCAGGCGACGAGCTCGGTCGAGCGCGCATCGAACAACCCGCGCTCGAGCAGCAGCGTCACGAGCGGGCGGCGCAGCAGGACAAGGCCGATGCTGGCTGGGAGTGCCAGGTAGAGCACGCCCCGCAGCGCGCTGCTAACTGAATTGCGCAGCGCATCCCACTCGCCGCGCGCCACCTGCGCTGAGAAGGTCGGCAGCGAGGCCACCCCGACCGCCTGGGCTATGACGGCCTGGGGCATGATCATCAGCGCGAAAGCGAACGTCAGCGCTGCCAGGCTGCCCTCCGGCTGGCCGGAAGCGATGATTGTATTGACAACAAAGTTGAGCTGGACGACGGCTACGCTTAGCAGGCGCGGGGCGAGCAGCCGCCCGACCTCGTGAACTGCGGGCAGCCGCAGCCCGAGGCTGGTGCCCAGTTTCGGTTTGAGCCGCAGAAAGGCCGGCAGCTGAACCAGTAAATGCAGCATCGCACCGATCACTGTCCCCCAGGCCAGTCCGAAGATGCCCATTCGACGGACCAGCAGCAGCACACCCAGGATCTGACCCAGCCGGTAGGAGGCCGGCGCCAGGGCCGGGAAAACGAAGTGCTGGTGAGCGTTGAGCGTGGCCATCAGCAGCCCACTGACACCGAAGACCAGCGGCGAGAGCAGCATCACCCGCAGCAAAGCCGTTGTGAGTTCGACTTGCTCTACATTTGAGAATCCGGGGGCGAGCAGGTGCACGATCCCCGGCGCAAAAAGCGCAGCCAAGCCACTCAGCAACCCCAGCACAATCGTCACCAGGTTGATGATCGAGGAGGCTAACGACCAGGCGCCGTCCCGGTCACCGTGCGTCAGGAAGCGCGCGAAGGTCGGCAGGAAGGCTGAGGCCAGCGCACCACCGCTGATGATGGTGAAGAGGAACTCCGGCACCCGGTTCGCGGCGAAGTACGAATCGAGCTCGCTGCTCGTCCCGAAGGCGCGCGAGATGAGCATCTGCGCCGCCAGCCCGGCGACGGTCGACAGGACGTAGCCGAGCATGACGATGCCGCTGGCGCGGGCGATCTGCCGGTTAGCAGAGAACTGCGTTTCCGCCATGGTCAGCGATTATACCGGGGCCTGCCGTAGGTGCTCCATCAAGCCCACGCCCGCCGACGCATCCAGATGTACATCGCAGCCGGGACAAGCACCATGGCGGCGAGGAAACCATAGAATACCGCCTTTCCGGTCCAGACCGGGAGCGGGATGGCGGGCTGGAAGAAATTCGTGCCGAAGAAACCGGTCAGGAACGCTAGCGGCATGAAAAGCGTGGTGATGACGGTCAGCGTCTTCATCACCTCGTTCATCTTGTTGCTTACAACCGAGAGGTAGGTGTCGAGCGCACCGGTCACCAGGTCCCGCAGGCCTTCGGTGATATCGTGCAGGCGGACGAGATGATCGTAGACATCCCGGAAAAACATCCGACTCTCGGGTTTAATTAGCGCAAAATCACCACGCGCCAGCTTGTTGAAAACCTCACGTTGAGGCATCAGGATTCGCCTCAGCGCGAGCAGGGCACGTTTGTAGGTAAAGATGCGCTCGAGCAAACTCGAATCGGGGTTGTCAAAAATGCTGTCTTCGAGGTGATCGATTGCCTCGTCAATCGCCTCAACGACTGGCATCGTGTTGGTGGCCATCTCGTCGGTAATACTGTATAGCAGGCGTTGTACCCCCCGGCGGAGAATTCGCTCGTCACGCTGGCACTGCTCCCATACCTGTTCGATCGACGGAATCGGCTGCAGGGTATGGGTTACGAGATAATTAGGACCAAGGAAGATGTCGAGTTCCATCGTGGATAGGGGATCATCCTCGCCCTCGATGAAATGTAGCGCGTGTACGACAAGATACAGGTATCCGCCCCAATCATCAATTTTCGGGACGTGCTTCTCCTCGAGGGCATCATCAATTGCGAGGGGATGGAAGTTGAAAACCTGCTCCAATAGCGGCCGGCTTGCTGTCGTGGGTTCATCACATAGATCGACCCAAAGTAAGCCTTCCCCGGAATTCAGCACAGCGCGAATTGCGTCCGAATCAAGGTTCAGCGACAGTTCTCCACCGGCAGTCATGTACAAGCTTCGCCGCATTGTCGCCTCCTTACGGCTCGAGTCTGTCATGAATCAGGCTCTGAGGATACACTAAGCCGTGCGCCTTTGCATGCAGCAGGCTGGTCAAGTATGCTGGTTCAACCTACACTAGGCTGTAGCTGAAAGACGTGCTCTCGAAGAAACGGATCATCCAACGACTTATGATGGAAAATGACCGAAACCCCTGAAGACTTCCTGGGCGAACTGCGCCTGAGCCGCCAGCTGCGGACGACCTGGCAGGTGGCCGTGGTGGGCCTCGCGATCGCACTCGGCATTACTTTGATCGTCCCGGCGCGCATCGTCAACCTAAGCGGCTGGCTGAGCACGACGCCGGCCCTGCTTGCGGTCCTGATTATGGGGCTGACCCTGCTCAACATCCTCGAGCTGCTTGGCGGCAGCAACGAGCGCGGCGGGACTTCCACCCTGGTGCACGAAGCTCTGGGTGGCAGTGCAGGCTTTCTCAGTGGATGGACGCTCGTGGGCGGACTGGTTGCATTAACAGCAGCCATGCTCACCTCGCTGGGAGAAAGCCTGACAGCACTCAATCCAGCCCTGAGAACATGGCCAGCCTGGTTCGCCGCCGGCAGTTACCTGCTGCTGGTGTTGATCAACATCTTCCACCTCCTGCCGGGCCGCGAAAGCCTGACGCCATTTGTCACACTGCTCCTTTTCATCTTGATCGTGCTCGTCTTGAGCACGATCCCTGGCCTTACCGCTCCCCCGCCGTCTGTCCCCCCCTCCAAGCATCTGCTGCGGGCCGTCGCATGGTCCTTCACGCTCTTCGCCGGGGTAGAGGCGGTGCTTTCCTCGCGTCGCCGTATTATGCATGCTTCCTCCAGGCTGCCGCGCGGTTTGCTGGTGCTGCTACTGCTCAGCGGGCTGCTCGTTGGATTGCTCACAAGCCTGTCAACCAGGCTTCCGGCCTACGATACATCCCGCGGTCCGCTTGGAATTCTGCAGGCGCTGTCGGAAAGCACGATTGTCCCTCCCTGGTCAGTACACGTCCTGGAAGGGCTGCTGCTGCTGGTCGCTGCCAGCGCCAGTTTGATGGCCGCCGCGCGCCAGCTCTACACACTCAGCCGTGATGGCGCGCTGCCCCATGCGCTGACGATTGTGCGCCGGCCCTTCCGGCTTCCGCCCTGGATTTTTGTCAGCCTGTCGTTGATTCTTTTCCCGCTCTTGGTCTGGATGCCGGTTGGCTGGATGTTGGATATTGCCGCCGGGCTCTTCGCCCTTCAGGCGGTATGGATCAACCTGGCCGCCATTCGCAGCCGCCGGGCTGAACCAGATCGCAGGCGGACCTTCGTTGTCCCCTTCTACCCGCTCGTCCCTCTGCTTGCTCTCGTGCTCAGCCTGGGATTGATCATCGCGCTTCCCTTAAGCGGACAGATCCCATCCCTCGTCTGGCTTGCAGCGGGAGTCCTTCTGCTGGTTAGCTATGCGCGCACACGCCTGCTCGAAGCTCAGCATGGCGTGCTCGTCTTCGGCCGCGAACCGGAAGCCGAGAAACATCCGGGCACCTACCGCATCCTGGTCCCGCTCAGCACCGGTGTTGAACGCCAGTACGTGCTGCGCCTGGCGACCGCACTGGCTCACCAGACCGGGGGCGAGTTGATCCCGCTGCAGGTAGTCCCGATTGCCGACCCGCTCGCCATTCAAGAGGGGCGCCGCCTGGCAGAAGAGCGCAACACGCTCTTCCAGTGGTCCACCCGTGAGGCCGAGCGGAGCGGTGTCCCGACCTTCCCAATTACCAGGCTCGCCAGCAGCGTTGCAAAGGGGATCCAGGATACAGCGGTCGAAGAGGAATGTGACCTGATCCTGCTTTCGTGGCCGGTTAAAACGACGCGCGACACTGCGCGTATGGGCCGCGTGCTCGATCCGGTTGTGCGGGCAGCACCCTGTGACGTGGCCGTGGTCGCAATCCACACCGATCGGCTGGCGGAACAGATGAAGGAGGAGACCGAAGCTGAAGGGTCGACTCTCGACATCGAACGGGTAGTTGTGACAACCTCCGGCGGCCCTCACGCGCCGCTCGCCGCCCGCCTGGCGCTGCTGCTGGCGCGCGAATTCGAAGCCACCACCCGTACAGTGTATGTGACATTACCCGATGCCAGTCAGGAGGACCGGGCGATCGGGCAGAAGCGCATTCAAAACACGCTCGATCGCCTGCGTGAACTGATTGCCTCGCTTCCATCAATCGCCGGTAAACCATTGAACGGTGACGAGATACCCATCGAGAGTCAGATCGTTTCGGCACCGAGCATTGTGGAGGGGATTGTCTCCGCCGGGGCCGACAGCGATCTGGTTTTCATCGGCGCCTCGGAGGAAAGCCTGATCGACCAGGTGCTGTTTGGCACGCTACCGGAGCAGGTCGCGATCGACTGCCCCACGCCGGTCGTGATGGTGAAGAGCTACCGCGGCCTGCCCCGCTTCTGGCTCCAGCGCTTGTGGGACAGCCTCTTCAGCGCGCTCCCCAAGCTCGTGCCGGAGGAGCAGCTGGAAGTCTATAAACGAGTCCGGCGCGATGCCCGTCCCGATACGGACTTCTTCGTCATGATGGGCCTGGCGGCGATCATCGCCACCTACGGATTGCTGCAGGGCAGCACGGCCGTGATCATCGGAGCCATGCTGGTCGCGCCGCTCTTCACGCCGATTCTGGCGAACAGCCTGGCGATCGTCCAGGGCGATATCCGGCTGCTGCGCCTGGCGGTCGAGGCGGCCTTGAAGGGAATTGTGCTCGCCATTGGCCTGGCGGTAATTCTAACGGTGCTCACACCGCTGCGCACCGTGACCGTGGAGATATCCAGTCGCACCAGCCCGAATTTGTTCGACCTGGCCGTGGCGCTCGCCTCCGGAGCGGCTGGCGCCTATGCGGTCGCGCGCAAGGACGTTGCCACCGCACTTCCAGGTGTAGCGATCGCCGCCGCACTAGTCCCTCCCCTGTGTGTGATTGGAATCGGCATCGCGTTGACCGACCCAAATGTAACCTGGGGCGGGACGCTGCTCTTCACGACAAACTTGATCGCGATCACGCTCGCCGCTTCGGTTACGCTGCTGCTGCTCGGTTTCCGCCCATCCGCAAATCCCGAACGAACCGCCCGCCTGCGGCTCGGGCTGGTGGCCTCGCTCTTGCTGCTGACCGCGATCAGCATCCCACTCGCACTGGTATTCGTAGATAGTGTGCGCAGCTCAACCACCAGCCGGTCGATCAGCCGTACGCTGAATACCCAGCTGGGGAAGGTTGATAGTGTGACGCTGGTCGATTTCTCCTTCGATCAATCCGGGGGCGGGGTGCAGTTAACCGTCACCGTGAACGCCAGCAAGCCAATCGATAGCACCTTCGCCGATGACCTGCAGCAGGCGCTTGGTCAAGCGCTTAATATGCCAGTCGCCCTGGATTTGATCAGCATCCCGATTGACGAAGTCCATTTGCCATTACGCTGACAGCCTGTGATCGAAGCTTGCATGAAGGAACGCCAGGGGAATAAACTTGAGAGCCGGGGACGCCGACCCCGGCTCTCGCTTAAGGAGGAGAAGAAGAGATTCCGCCCTTCCTTTTCTACTATAGCGGAATGCCGTGCTGCTGATCTCGTCCCGTGCATGGCGACTTGCCTACGGAATCCCTACGATCACCAGGACTTAAAGGTTAAAAGATGCTGAATTTGATCGAATCGCGCTCGAATCGAGCCCCGAAATGGATTTTTTCTCCTTCCCGCCTGCCGGGAGAACCGGTATGACCGCGAACTGGCTGCTGGCTGCGGCACCAATGCTGATCATTCTGCTTTTCATGATTGGCTTGCGCTGGGGAGCGGTTCGCGCTGGCCCGGCCGCCTGGTTGGCGGCGGTTCTGATTGCCAACCTGGCCTTCGGAGCCTCCCCCAGACTGCTTGCCCTGGCCCAGGTCAAGGCCCTTCTGCTCACGCTCGATGTGCTGCTCATCGTCTGGAACGCCTTCCTGCTCTACCGGGTGACCGACGCGGGCGGCGCAATCGGAGTCTTCGCTGAATGGGTACCAAAGCTCACCCAGGACCGCGGTATGCAGGCGCTTCTAATCGGCTGGGCGTTTGCATCCTTCCTGCAGGGGGTGGGGGGATTTGGGGTTCCAACCGCCGTCATCGCTCCGCTGTTGATCGGTCTCGGTTTTCAGCCAATCGTTGCCGTCGCCCTCCCCTCGCTGGGAAATTCCTGGTCGGTGACTTTCGGTTCGCTTGCGTCATCCTTCCAGGCCCTGCAGTCTGCGACGAACCTCTCCTGGGAAGTGCTTGCTTCACCCGCAGCCATCTTTCTCGGTGGTGCGTGCCTGGTTTGCGGCATGGTTGTAGCTCACCTGGCTGATGGCTGGCGGTCGGTACGCGAAAACCTGGGCCTGATCGTGATTCTGGCTATCGCCATGGGAGGTTTCCAGTACCTGCTTGCGGTCAATGGCATCTGGTCGATTGCCGGACTTGGCGGTGGAATTGCCGGTCTGGGAGTTGGAATGCTTTTCGTCCTGCGAGGACGATCGGCTGCCGAACGGCGTGAGTTTCTCAACCGCCGGTTGGGGCTGGCGCTTTCAGGATACGCAGCGCTGGTTCTTCTCACCCTGCTGGTGCAGCTGCCGTGGGTGATCCAGCGCCTGGATGGTATCGTGCTGCGCGTCCACTTTCCCGCGCTGACGACCGGGTTGGGATACACCACGCCCGCCGGGTACGGTCGTCAGATCTACCTGCTGCGCCATGCCGGATCGATCCTGGCTTACAGCTCGGCCATCACCTACCTACTCTACCGCAGGGCTGGAGCGCTCGCGCCCGGCGCGTGGCGCGATATTCTCGGCAGCACGGTCCGGCGCATGCTGCCGTCAAGTCTTGGAATCTTGACGCTGGTCAGCATGGCAGTCATCATGGCTCATGCCGGCATGACCGACCTGCTTGCGACCGGAATTGCCTCAGCCGTCGGAACGGCATTCCCCCTCGTATCATCCTGGATCGGTGCGCTGGGCGCGTTCATGACCGGGTCGAACACGAACTCGAACGTCGTCTTCGCCCAGCTCCAAATGCGCACTGCACAGCTGCTCGGCCTGAGTGTGCCCTTCATCCTGGCGGCGCAAACTGCCGGCGGGGCGCTCGGATCCGTGATCGCACCGGCTAAGATAATCGTCGGGACCGCTACGGGCGGCCTCTCGGGGCAGGAGGGAAAGGTGCTGCGGCGCATGCTGCCGTATACCGTCATTCTGCTCGGAACGATGAGCCTGCTGGCCTCGATCTTCCGGCATGGATAGAAGGACGGGGCGGGGTAACCCCGCCCCTGAAGAGACTTTCCTTTGGGCTAAATAAGCAGTTAACGTTTTGGGATGAAGGCTTCGGCAAAATCGCGCAGCGCCCCCAGGTGCTGGGCCGGTGATTGAAAACCACACCCCATCGTGTTGAGCGAAATATGAGTCGCACCCACTTCTTCCCAGGCGTGCAGCTCCTCTTCCATGTCCCCCAGGCTGGTGTCCGCCAGGCGTATCCGTGCTTCCAGACCGAATGACTGCGGAGAACGTCCGGCTTGAGCGAGGTACTCGCGCAACTTTTCCAGCGCAGGATGCGCCTGCTCCGCGCTCCGGTTGTTCGTCATCCACCCGTCGCCAAGCCTGGCAGCCCGCTGCAGCACGCGATCGGCGCCGCCGCCGAACCAGATCGGGATCGAACGCCCGGGCCGCGGGTTGAGGCCCACCTGCGGGAGATGATGCCAACGCCCATCAAAGGAAACGCTCTCCTCCGTCCAGAGCGCACGCAAAAGCTCAACCTGCTCCTCGCTGCGTACTCCCCGGTTGTGGAAATTCTCGCCCAGCGCGATGTATTCGGCTTCATTCCAACCGATTCCAATCCCTAACCGCAGCCGGCCGCCGGTCAACACATCCAGAGTTGCTGCCTGCTTGGCGACGAGCGCCGTCTGTCGCTGGGGCAAGATCAGGATGCCGGTCGCAAATTCAAGCTCCGTCGTCGCGGCGGCCATGTAGGCGAAGAGCACAAACGGCGAGAGGAAGGGGTGCTCCAACCGGTAGGGACCGGGCCTGGCTGCCGGGCTCGCCGGATCAACGCCAAGGACATGCTCGTAGGCCAGGATATGGTCATAGCCGAGTCCTTCGACCGTTTCAGCAAATTCGCGTACGGACTGTGGCCGGGAATCGTATTCTGTTTGGGGGTAAACAGCGCCGAAGCGGATCATAGGGACCTCGATCGATGGTCTGGTTTGAAGTATACCCGACGCTTAGCATGGCAGGCTCGAGAGAGTGTTGTACAATGGTCCCCATGAGCGAACGAAGCGAGCGTGAGGTCCACATCCTGCTCACGGTTTCCTTTCCACAAGCGCTGTTAGACCGAATCGGTGCGGTCTCGCCAGAGATCAAACTCCATTCCAATCCGGCGCGCGAGGCGAAGGTGATTCCGGAAGATCTGCTTAACAAAGTCGAAGTGCTCTACACAGCAGATGTCCTGCCTGAGCCGGATCAGGTGCCCAAGCTGCGCTGGATCCAGATGCACTATGCGGGTGTCGACCACATCAGTGGAAACCCACTCTTGAGTGAAGACATCATGGTCACGACTGTGAGCGGCGCTTCTGCCCCGCAGATGGCCGAATTCGCGCTGATGAGTATGCTCGCCCTCGGCCACCGCATGCCGGAAGTCCTGCGAAGTTCACCCGCGGAACAGTGGGCCGAAGGCCGTTATTCCCGTTTTCAACCACTTGAGCTGCGCGACAGCACCGTCGGCATTGTCGGCTACGGCAGCATCGGCCGAGAGATTGCCCGCCTGTGCGTGCAGTTCGGGGCTCACATCCTGGCCACGAAACATGATCTGATGCACCTGGAAGATCCGGGGTACGTACCCGATGGGTTGGGCGATCCGGCCGCCGATCTGCCCGACCGTCTCTACCCGCCGGAAGCACTGCGGTCGATGGCCAAGCTCTGCGATTTCATCGTCGTGACCGTCCCGCTCACACCCGCGACCCAGGGGATGCTGAACGGCGAGGTGCTGAAGGCGATGAAACCAACTGCCTATCTGGTTGACGTGTCGCGCGGGGGAGTTATTGATCACGGCGCACTCGTCGAAGCCCTAAACGCCCGTCACCTGGCCGGCGCTGCGCTGGATGTTTATCCGATCGAGCCCCTGCCCGAAAGCAGCCCACTCTGGAAGATGAAGAATGTCCTGTTGTCCCCCCACCTGGCCGGCTCTTCCCCGCACTACCTCGAACGCGCGGCCGAGCTCTTCAGCGTCAACCTGCAGCGCTACCTGACCGATCGCCCCCTTTTAAATATCTATGACGCCGAGCGCGGGTATTAGCAGGGTACCCTTCGCATGATCAAAGGGGTGATCTTTGACCTCGGCTCAACGTTGATCCACTTCGAGGGGAACTGGGATCAAATCTGGCAGGACAGCTTGCACGAACTGATTGCTGTGCTGCAGGCAGCCGGGATAGGGACCGATCCTGCCCACCTGATGTCAGAATTCGCCCGGCGCATGCATGCCTACCGCCGCGACCGGCTTGGCGATCATCAGGAGCGGACGACGACCAACATCCTGGTTGAAACTTTGACTGCACTGGGGGAATCGATCCCGGATGATCAAACACTTGCTGACGCCCTGCAGCGCATGTACGCTCATACCGAATCCCACTGGAAACCTGTCCCCGGCCTGGATATTGCCCTGACCCTATTGCAGGAGCGCGGCTTGCATATGGCCTTGCTCTCCAACGCCGGTGATGAGCCAAACGTCCAGCGTCTGATCGACCAGGCCGGTATTCGGCCGTATTTTGACCCGATCTTGATTTCTGCCGCACTCGGCGTGCGCAAACCAGCCCGGGAGCCATTCGTGCTCATTCTCTCCCAGTGGGGTTTCGAACCCGGAGAGGTAGTCATGGTGGGTGACCGCCTGGACCAGGATGTTCTCGGGGCACAGCAAGCCGGCCTGCATCAAATCTGGCTGCGGGCTTATGCCGAACCCAACCAAATTTCGCCCAGGGAGCCAGAGCGGATGGGCGATACGCTCAGCCAGGTTCCGGCGTTGATCGATAGCTTGAATTCGAAAGGATAACTCGCGTGGAGTTCGAACGGGTAACGGAACATATTCAGCGTCTTCAAGTACCCTATTCGCTGCTTGGTCCAATTTCCCTTCCGGTAACGCTGTACCTCGTCCGGGAGCGGGATGGATGGACATTGATCGACAGCGGGCCGCCCGAATCAGGCGATGACGTAGTTGCTGCGATTGCTGCAGCAACCGATGAACTCGGCCCGGACCAGATCCTGCTCACTCACGCCCACTACGACCACAGCGGCGGCCTGGGCGCAATCCGCCAAGCCTGGAAAGTGCCGCTCATCTGCCACAAGGATGAAGCTCCCTTCATCACCGGGCAATCGGGCTACCGCTTGCTGTCCTCTCGCAACTTGTTTTTCCTCCTCGGCCGCTACCTTGTCCCGCCGACGGGCTGGGGCTACCAGGTGAACCGCCTGCTCGAACGGGGCGAGTCCCTGGCCGGGATGGTTGTAATCTCGCTTCCCGGTCATTCGCCCGGACAGGTCGGCTTCCTGCATTCCGCTGACAGGGCCATGTTATGCGGCGACGCCGTCATGAACCTGAATGGACGGCTGTCACCACCTTCGCGCTGGTTGACCGTCGATCCGGATTTGGCGCTGCAGTCGATGGAGCGCTTGGCCGAACTCGACTTCCTGCACCTGCTGCCATCCCACGGCGATCCAATTCTCGAGAATGGACGTCGAGCACTGCGCCAGTACCTGGGGTTGGGCCAGGAGGAGGATCTGCTTGGCCGCTGGTGAGACATTTTGCAACCGATAACCGGTGACGGGGTTCCACAGAATGGTCTTGTAGGAGGAGTAGCGTCTGTCTCTCTCGAACCCTGACTATTCCGGGCTAACCTACCCCAGGCGCCAGCCAATTCGTGCCGTACTACGAGCCATGATCCGGTTGGCGCTTGGAGCACTGACCCGGCTAGAAATCCTGGGGCGTGAAAACCTGCCCCCGGGAGGGCCCCTGATCCTTGTTGCGAATCACTTCAGCTTCATCGATCCGCTGGCAATGATCCGATCAACACCCTGGCCGCTGGAGTTCCTGGCTGGTGCTCATATGCCCAATGCGCCGGCGGTTGTAACCTGGATTCCAAAGGTTTGGGGGGTTTTTCCGGTCCACCGGGGCTCGGCAGCCCGCAGTGCTCTGCGGGCTGCCGAACGCGTTCTGGCTCAAAACGGTGTGCTGGGGATTTTCCCTGAGGGTGGCAATTGGGCCACCGTACTGCGGCCAGCTCGCCCTGGCGCGGCCTATCTTGCGGCGCGCTCCGGGGCACCGATCCTACCGATAGGAATTGATGGCCTGGTGGATGTCTTCCCCAGGCTGCGGCGCGGAGGGCGGGCGAAGGTCACGATTCGGATCGGTCAGCAGTTCGGTCCCTTCCAGGTGAACGGGTCAGGCCAGGAACGTCGTGAGCAGCTGGACGCCATTGGTCATCGCATGATGCGGAAAATCGCCGCGCTGATTCCGGAAGAGCGCCGCGGTCATTACTCCGACGACCCGGCTATACGAGCAGCAGCGCAGGGAACCGAGATCTATCCCTGGGCCGACGAACCCGATATCTAGCGCCTTTACCGAACCTACATAATGAACCTGGAACGAGGTGCATCCAATGAGTGAGAGTGCAGTCCTTCCACGTCCGGTCTCGACCCGCCGCGAGCGGATTGCCTGGTATATGTATGACTTCGGCAATTCGGCTTATGCAGCTGTGGTTTTGCTCGCCATCTACTCGGCTTATTTTCAAGGCGAGGTGGTTGGAGGAGCGCAGGGGTCGAGGTTGTGGGGCTACGCCGTGGGCATCGCCATGCTGGTCGTGGCGCTCACTTCACCTGTGCTGGGTACGATCGCCGACTTTTCGGGGTCTAAGAAACATTTCCTGTTCTTCTATACAACACTCTGCTGCCTGTTCACGGCGCTGCTCTTCTTTGTCGGCCCCGGCGATGTCCTGACCGGGATGCTGTTCTTCATCCTGGCCGAGATCGGATACCGCAGCGCACAGGTCTTCTACAACGCCCTGCTGCCCGAGATCGCTTCAGACGAAGACATGGGGCGGGTGTCGGGCAATGGCTGGGCGATTGGTTCGGCCGGCGGGATTTTATGCCTGGTAATCGTGCTGGCGCTGATCATGTTCGTCAAGGGCGAGGGCGTGGTCAACTACGCATTCCTCATTACAGCTGTCTACTTCGCACTTTCGGCGACGCCCGTCTTCCTGTGGATCAAGGAACGCGCTCAGCCACAGCAGCTCCCGCCGGGCGATAACTACCTGACGATGGGCCTCAAGCGCCTGGCGAAGACTTTCCGTGATGTGCGCTCCTACCGCGAGTATGTCAAGTTCATGGTGGCGTTCCTGATCTATAACGATGGCATTATCATGGCACTCGATTTCGCCGCCATCCTTGGGGCGGTGCTCTTCGGCATGGAGCAGCAGCAGCTGATCGTCTTCATGATCATCGTCCAGGTGACGAGTATTGCCGGAGCCTATCTGTTCGGCCTGCTGGCCGACCATGTCAATCCGAAGCAGTCGCTGATCGTCGCACTGTTTTTGATGATCGCCGCCGCCGTCTGGATGTACTTCAACTACTCGCTGATCGGGTTCTACCTGATCGGCGGCCTGGCGGGCTTCGCATTGACCGGCGTGCAGTCGGTCAGCCGTGCAACCGTGGGTTTATTCGCTCCCCGTGGTCAGAGCGCCGAGTTCTACGGCTTCTTCGCCATCGCCGGGCGCACTTCATCTTTCATCGGACCGGCAATCTATGGCATGCTGGCATACCGTGCTGCGCTGTGGTTCCAGGGGCGTGGCCTGACAACTCAGCTGGCGGAACAGCAAGGTCAGCGTTTCGCGATCCTCTCGATCGTCGCTTTCATGGTCGTGGGCCTGGTGTTACTGCTCACGGTTAACGTACGCCGTGCCCGGGAGCAATCCGCTCGTGGCTGAACCGTCCCTTACTCGCCCAGAAGCCATGACGCTTAAGAATTGGTCGGCGTTCCTGCTGCTCGGCCTGATCTGGGGCACCTCTTTTCTGTGGATCAAGATCGGCGTACGCGAGCTGGAGCCCTTCACGCTGGTTGGCTTCAGGCTGCTCTTTGGCCTGCTGGCGATTTCAATCGTGATCTTGATCCGCCGGCCGGTATTCCCTCGCTCGAGGAGGACCTGGTTTTTCCTTGCCCTGATGGGCTTGACCAACACCGCGCTTCCATTTGTCCTGATCACGTGGGGCGAAGTGAGCGTGGATTCGGCCGTCGCCTCCGTGTTGAACAGCAGCATGCCGCTCTTTACGCTTATCATCGCCCACTTCTTCCTGGCGGATGAACGGATGACGCTCCCGCGCGTCATCGGGCTCTTGCTCGGATTCTGCGGCATTCTGCTGCTTTTCAGCCGTGATCTGCAGCGCGGGACCTCGCAGGGGATCCTGGGGCAGGTGGCGGTTCTGGCCGCGGCACTTTCCTACGCCATCAGTTCTGTCTACGCACGCCGCACGCTGAAGGAAGTGTCCACGCTGGTGCAGGCTTTCGTCCCGATGGTCGTCGGCGACAGCGTGATGTGGCTCGGGGTGTTCTCGCTGGAACGCCCCTTCCACATGCCACAGCAGCCGCTTACCTGGGTCGCCGTGGCCTGGCTCGGTGTGCTGGGGTCTGCTGCCGCTTACCTGCTGTACTACACCCTGCTGCACCGGGTCGGCTCGACCCGCACCTCGCTTGTGACCTACGTCTTTCCCGTGGTCGGGGTCGCGGCCGGTGTGCTCTTTCTAGGTGAGCGCCTGGACTGGCATCTGGCGCTGGGGGCGCTGCTGGTCGTGGTGGGGATCGTAATTGTCAATCGGCGCCATGGGGATGAACGGACATCCAGGAGCTGAGACGCTGCCCGCTCAAGACGGAATTCAATTTAGGCCAAGTGTGGCCAGTAATCCTTTGAGAAACGCATTCAAACGATCGTAGTGGCTGCCGCGCCAGTAAATCTGGCCGCATCCCTGGCACTGCCGGAAATCCTGATGCTCCTCCCGGACCGAATCGGGAAGCATCTCCTTCACTTCTCCTTTATGGACAGTTGCAAGCATGCCATTGCAGCGCAGACACCGGATGAGGGGCTTGATGTCCGCTCCGAGCTGGAAACGCCGCAGTATTTCCAGCACCTGTTCGCGCGGTTGGCTCGATCGCAGGCAGTATCCGTAGCGGACCTCGCTGCGTTTCAACAACCCCCGGTCGCGGGTGAGCAGGATGCGACCCTGTGTCGAAGCAATCGCGGCCATTTGATCGTCCTGATAGTCGTTGCGGTACAGTGTATCAAAACCCAGTAAACGCAGATACGCTGCGAGCCGCCCCAGATGGATATCGAGCACGAATTGAGCCGGGCCCTGCCTTGTTGCCCGCAGGCGGATGTAGAGTGGGAGTTCGAGCGATTGAAAAAAGGGGTAGACGCCCACCCGGTCCCCGGCTTGCAGGTGATAGTCGAAATCAACGGGCACCCCATCGACCAGGATGAGGTCAACTTCCGGGTGCGGAATGCCAAGCGCTTCGATGGCATCCTTGATCGCTGGTCTTCCGTGGAATGCATACTTGACCGGGGTCTGCCTTTGCCCGGGAGGTAAAAAATAGTTCAAGTCAGCGTAGAACCGGAATTGTGCTTGATACATCCTGGTTCAACCAAGAAAGCTCGTGATTTGTGCCACCCATTCTATAAGCTATTGGACTCGATCTGTAAAGCTATCGTAATGTCCATTCAGGGTGTTTTATGCCAAAATAGGGTCAATCCGCATGATAGCGATTTCTATAGGGAGCGCGATGTATCCAAACAGCGGTACGGAATCTGCTCAGGCCGTCGATCCGCGCGTGACTGCGCTGGTTGACGCGCTGCGGCTGCTGGATATACCAGGCTCCGATTTTCGCTGGTCAGTCCTACTCGATTACGATGGCCTGATCCTGGCGAACTACCCTGAGAACCTACAGGTTGATCTTGACCCGGTTATTGCCGCCAGCGCGCACATCATGCGCATGGGGGAGCGGGCTCAGGACGAACTTCCGTTCGGCAAGTGGCGCTACACGTTGATGGCCGGTTCGGATCTGCAGCAGCTGGTGCTGCACCTCAACCGCGAGGTAGCGCTGAGCATCGCCTTCGGCTCACGCACCCCGATCCATAAGATCTTTGGATCGTTAAAGGACGTCGTGCCGGCTTTAATGCGATCGCTCGACCTGACCTCACGCAAATTTTCGGAGCCAAATACGCTGATGATGCGTTCCCGGGATCTCAACAAATATCTCGAGGATAGCTGATCGTCTGCTAAACTTGTCGCTTCACCATCGAAGAACCCCGTTCACCTGGAACGGGGTTTTTGGTACAGTCTCGCTACGGTCGCTGCCCAGGGCTGCGGCTACAGCGCCGTCGGCGAGAACATCTACGCCGGGAGGGGGTGCCGCCTCCATCGTCAGCGCCTGGATGGGTAAAACCCGGCATCGCGAGAACATCCTCAAAGCCAGCTGCACCGAGATCGGTTTCGGGTATCGTCTCTGGTCCGACGGCACCTACGGGGCGTACGCGGTAGCCGTCTTCGATCGGCCGAGTTGGCTTTGTCCAATCTAAGCACTTGACAGGTTCATCATTGTCCGGTCAAATTCCTTTCATCAATGAGCTCCGTTAGCCGAACTGGGTGTGCTGGGAGGATCGCTTGCGAAACGCAACAGTGTTGACTGTCCTTGGCCTAATCGCGATGGGCCTGGTTCTTACGTACGCTTTTATCGCAGGAGATTTTGCGGATGAAGGATCGACTTTGCTCTCGATGCCGTGGGGGATCGTCTCGCTCGTCGATCTGTATGTAGGATTTGCGCTCTTTTCAGGCTGGATTGCCTATCGCGAGACAAGCTGGCGGCGCGCGCTGCTCTGGATCGCGTTGGTGATGGTTCTTGGATTCTTCGCTGCCAGCCTGTATGCGCTGCTGGCGCTGCGCAACAGCGGCGGTTCCTGGCCCCGCTTCTGGATGGGCGCTCGCACGCCCGGCGCGGGATGACCTTCACCAAATAGATTCATCGTGAGCGGGCGATGTCTGCCCTCTGCGCCTCTGTTACGCGCAGCAAATCCTGAGGCGCGAGCAGGATCTCGAGACCGGGCGCTCCGGCGCTGATCCCGACTTCGTCCCACAGCTCGACCGTTTCATCAATCCAGATCGGGTAATTCCTGGCTATCGCCAGCGGGGTGACCGCGCCGCGTTCGTAGCCGGTCAGAGCGAACAAATCACGCTGTGGTGCCATCTCTGCCTTCTTGTCACCTATAGCTTGAGCCAGGAGGCGTAGGTTGACCTCCGTCCCGGCCGGGACCAGCACGAGCAGCGGGCCACTGCGGTCGCCGACCGCCACCAGCGTCTTGAAGATCTGCTCGGGAGCCATGCCGAGCGCACTCGCCGCATGGTCTGCGAGCAAGCGGTCTTCTTCGAGTTCGTAGGCTTGCACGCGGTAGGCGATCTGCTCACGGTCAAGCACGCGCATCGCGTTCGTCTTTTCGCTCACCAGCTCCGCCTTTTTCCCGGCTCGAATCTCGCCGGGAACGCCCGACGTGTATGATACACTTTTGTTAATTCAGACCAAACACTACATCCGGCATACTGCCCAAAGAGGAGTGCATTCTATGGATTCAGTTCTTCAACTCATCATCTCGCAGCTCAGCGGCGACACAGTGTCAAAAATCAGCGACAAGCTTGGCGTCGATGAAGCCCAGGCACAGCGCGCCATCGGGCTGGCACTGCCGGTGATTATCGGCGCGCTCAACCGCAACGCCTCTTCGTCGGACGGCGCCCAGTCGCTGACCAACGCGCTGCAGCGCGATCACGACGGCAGTATTCTCGAGAACCTGGGCGAGAAGGTCAGCCAGCAATCGACGATCGAGGACGGTATGGCGATTCTCGGTCACTTGTTCGGTGAGAAGCAGAGCGGGGTTGAAAAGAGCGTCAGCAAGGGCACCGGGCTCGATCCTCAGGCAGCGGCCCAACTATTCGCCATGCTGGCTCCGATCGTAATGGGCGCGCTGGGTCAGATTCGGCAGAAGAAGTCGCTCGATGCGCAGGGTGTCTCGCAGGTACTGCAGCAGGAACGTGACACGGTTGAGAAGTCGACCTCCGGTCTGACCCAACTTCTGGACTTGGACGGCGACGGTGATGTCACCGAAGAGGTGATCAACCTGGGCGCTAGCCTGCTTGGCGGACTTTTCGGCGGCAAGAAGTAAAATCCCACCAGACGGATAAGGAAAAAACGACCGGCGGGTTCGCCGGTCGTCTGTTTTTTTTATGCCGCAGTTACGATGAGCAGTGGATGCACACCTCCGTAGGACGGTTGGTCCAGTAGACCAGACCGCACTCGGGACAGGTTGTCTTTCTCAGGCCAGTATTTTTTCTCTCCGGGGCAGGACGTTGCTCGGGCGGCAGCTCGGCGAAGGGGTCTACGCAGCATGGACCGCCTCCCGTGCCCGGCTCAGCCTGTTCGTCCCGAGGGAGTTTATCAATGTTCTTCATGCGTCTACCTAGATCCTTTCGCTCCCTTCAGTCCACTCCGGCTGGTAGAAACGCTTCCGAATCCAGAGCGCCACATACCCCAAGCCGATCAATACCGGGACTTCGATCAATGGACCGATCACGGTTGCCAACGCTTCCTGGGAAGCGATGCCGAAGGACCCGACGGCGACGGCAATCGCCAGTTCGAAGTTGTTGCTGGCGGCCATAAATGACTGAGGCGTACTGATCTCGTAACTGAAACCGCGCCAGCGGGAAAGACTGAACGAGAGCACAAACATCAACAGGAAGTAGACTGCTAAAGGCAGCGACACTATGTCGCTGCTTTGGATCGTTTCGAGCAGCGGATCGAGCTCGGGGTGGGCGATGACGTAGAACTCGTTCAGTCCTTCACGGCGGTCTTCGACCAGCCCGGCCACGCGCAACCGGGCCAGCTGCAGGGATAGATAGGCCTGCCGCAAGCCCAGCCTGTTCTCGAGGTGGCAGACTAAGCAATCGCCGTCTTCCCTCAGCACGTTCAGGATTCCCGGCCGGGCCGGATGTGCCAGGGCTTTAAGCAGGTCCGCACTGAATTTTTCACTTTCCATTGCATCCGCCATTATCACTGAATTTAATATTCTTGATATGAAATATATCTCCCCGGCCCACCCCGTCAGTGATATTTGTCACAATCTTTCCTTACACTTGTCGTTTGGAACCCCCCGGGTGAGAACCATCCATAACGGACTTTTACGTCCTCTGGCTTGCCTGCGATCCAGTACAATTCCGTGGAGCTTCTCTACCGTGGGTTACATGACCACCCATCACCCGGCGCCGAAGGAGTCTTGATGTTCGCCACGGAACCTGCCCCCACTCGCTTTGATCTTACGTTCAGCCTGTTCGGAATCCCGGTGCGGATCCATCCGCTTTTCTGGTTGATGGGATTTTTGCTCGGCGGATCGGTTCGAAACCTGCTTCTGATTGCCCTCTGGATTGCGATCGTCTTCGTCTCGATCCTGATCCATGAGCTCGGGCACGCGCTGGCGATGCGCACCACGGGCAGCTACGCGCGTATCGTGCTCTACGTTTTCGGGGGGCTGACGATCCCCGAGTCCTCGCCCTGGGGCGGCCGAATGGCCACTCGGGCGAGCGGCCCCGCGGCGGAGATCTTCGTCTCGGCCGCCGGGGCGCTGGCGGGGTTTCTCTTCGCCGGGATCGTGCTCGCACTCGTATCGCTCTTCGGGGGCCAGGTTATCATGGGCCGCTTGCTGAGCGTGATCCCCTTCCCGACCGTCGTCCTGCCGGGAGGCTCAAACTACATCCATTTCGCCCTCAACAGCCTGCTGTGGGTGAACATCTTCTGGGGCTTGATCAACTTGATGCCGGTCTTCCCGCTCGACGGGGGGAGCATCGCCCAACGCGTCCTGGTCAGCTTCGACCCGGTTAATGGCTCGACCACCGCACTCTGGGTCTCGGTCGTGACCGGTGCGCTGCTGGCGCTGATCGGGATCGTCTTCATGGGCAGCATCTACGTCGGGCTGCTATTCGGCTACCTGGCCTTTGCCAGCTACCAGTCGCTCAACCCGGGCTTCGGTCGGCGCTGGTAGCAATCAATAAACCCCTTAAAGATCCCTTGGACCATCGATTCGATTGGGATCCTTGTATACTGCATATCAGACAGGTGGAACCGACAATGAGAGCGAATCCTGCAGCACATAACCGGGCAGCATGGGATCGGATGGTCGAGCAAGGCAACCGCTGGACGGTGCCCGTGGAGCACGAGCTGATTGAAGCTGCGCGGCGAGGTGAGTGGCAGGTTCACCTGACTGAGACCAGGCCGGTCCCCCGCTCGTGGTTCCCCGAGCTGCACGGGGCGAAGGTGCTCTGCCTGGCATCAGGGGGCGGACAGCAGGGTCCGATCCTGGCGGCGTCCGGCGCTCAGGTCACGGTATTCGACAACTCTCCCGGGCAGCTGGCAATGGACCAGCTGGTCGCCGAGCGGGAAGGACTCGCCATCCGCACGGTTCTGGGCGATATGCGTGATCTTTCGGAGTTCTCCCCGGGTGAATTCGACCTGATCTTCCACCCGGTCTCGAACTGCTTCATCCCCGACCCGCGCCCGGTATGGAACGAAGCACACCGCGTGCTGCGCCCGGGCGGCGAATTGCTGGCTGGCTTCGTTAACCCGGTCGATTATAGCTTCGATCCCCAGCTGGCCGAATTGGGCACCTTTAAAGTCGTCTATTCACTGCCTTATTCAGACACCGAGAGCCTGAGTGAAAAGGAGCGTGTCGCGCTGCACGGCGAGAACTCACCATTTGAATTCAGCCACACGCTTGAATTGCAGATCGGCGGCCAGTTGGAGGCAGGGTTTATATTGGTCGGTTTCTACGAAGATTACCGCAGCAACGACCCTCTCGCTGACTATATGCCCTCCTACTGCGCCACCCGGGCCAGGAAGCTGTAGGTCTCCGGCATTTCAGGGGAAGCCCGCTTTAGAAGTCTTCCGATCAGCATGTGACGTTCTACTCCGGGTCGTTCTTGCGGGTTGCGGCTTCGCCATTCCTGTTGGATCATATTCACGCGCGAGTACAAGAACCCAATGGTTGCTCAGGCGAGCTCCGGCTGGAAAAGAATCGTGTTTGATGATCCGTCGGCTCCCCCTTCAGGAGCGAGAAATGCAAATTAAGCGGGTCGAGTCAAAAGCTGATCTAAAGCAGTTTATCAACCTACCGTACCAGCTCTACCGCGATGACCCGCTCTGGATACCACCGCTGCGCAGCGAACAGCAGGGCCAGTTCGACTCGAAACGGAACCCGCTGCTCGACCACTGCGACTACGAACTATTTTTGCTTCAAGACAACGGGCAAAGCGTCGGGCGAGTTGCGGCCTTTACCGATCGCCTGGCGCTTGATTTCTGGAATGAGCCGGTTGGCTTGTTTGGCTACTATGAATGCCCTCTCAACCCCAAAGCCTCACGCAGGCTGCTCGAAACCGCCGCCGAATGGCTGCGGGCGCGCGGCATGCGCAGCATGCGCGGCCCTTGGACCTTCGTCTCCCAGGAGTGGGGGCTGGTGGTCGAGGGTTTCTCTCCTCCGCCGACGATCATGGCTCCCTACAATCCCCCGTACTACGCCGAACAGATGGAGCGCTTCGGCCTGCGCAAGATCAAGGACCTGCTCTGCTATTCGGTCTCAGCCTCCGCTGGCTACCGCATCCCCGAGCGTATTCTGACACTGACCGAGGCGGTCGCCCGGCGCTATGGTGTCACGGTGCGCCAGGTGGATATGCGCCACTACAATCAGGAGGTACAGACGATCATCGAGCTTTCCAATCGCAGCTTGATCGACAACTGGGGCTATGCTCCAGTTACAGAAACCGAGGCGCGGGCGATGGCGCGCGATCTCAAGCCGGTCATCCAGCCAAAGGGCGTGCTGATCGCCCAGGATTCGGCCGGAAATCCAATCGGCTTCGCCATCGCAATTCCGGATATCAACCGGCTGCTGAAAGGGCTGAACGGCCGCCTGCTGCCCTTCGGGTGGATCAAGCTGCTCTACGGATTGCCCCGGCTGCACAGCTACCGGATGTTCGCGCTGGGCGTGCTGCCCGAGTATCACGGCAAGGGCATCGACAGCCTGATCTACCGAAAGCTCTATGAAACGCTTTATTCGCCCGATGTCTGGCTCGAGATCAATTACGTGCTGGAAGACAACGTGCCGATGAATAATGCTATCTGCAAGCTGAATGCCTCGCCTCTGCGCCGGTACCGCATTTACCAGACCGAACTGTAAGGGAAACTCTACTGCGGGAACGAAATCCAAAAAACTCGAAGATCATCTGTTTGATGAAAGCGCCTCCCTTCCGGGAGGCGCTTCTTGTGCCCCAGGCGCGATTTGAACGCACAACCTAGGCTTTAGGAGAGCCTTGCTCTATCCATTTGAGCTACTGGGGCTTCGCCGAAATTATAGCACTCCCCACTCATGCCCCGGAAACCTGGATCAAATAGGCCGGGATCGGCTCACGCCGGCCGATGACCTGAATCGGCTCCAGTGGTTCGGCCTCGACCTCCTTATGCGCCAGCTCGTAGGTATTCTTACTGAGCAAGATCTGCCCCCCGCCGGCCTGTTCCTGCAGCCGCTTTGCAACATTCACCACGTCACCGATCACGGTGTAATCCATGACCTTCTCTGAGCCGATATTGCCGACAACCGCCTCGCCCGAATGTAATCCGATTCCCAGCCCAAGTCCTTCAAGTTCCTCCCCCGAGTTCTCGCGCAGTTCTTTAAAAAGGCGCTGCATCTCGATCGAGGTTTCGATCGCTCGCATAGCATCATGCTCGGTTGTCACCGGCGCACCATAGAAAGCCATTAAGCCATCACCGAGGTACTTATCGAACGTGCCGTGGTGT
This sequence comes from Anaerolineales bacterium, assembly GCA_034430595.1. Taxonomy (GTDB): domain Bacteria; phylum Chloroflexota; class Anaerolineae; order Anaerolineales; family E44-bin32; genus E44-bin32. The sequence goes on from DAOUEL010000071.1 coordinate 49,548, forward strand.
TCGAAGACCACCTTGCTCAAGGCCTGGTAGATGCGGTTGAGGGTCTCGATCACGTGCTCGGCGGTGTGCTCTTCGGTGAAGCGCGTAAAGCCGCGAATGTCGGCAAAGAGCACGGTCACCTGGCGGATGTCACCTCCCAGCTTGAGGTAGCGCTCGGGATCGGTGAGAATGATGTCGGTAACGTCTTCTGCCAGGAAGCGGTCCAGCACCTGTCGTAAAAGGCGATTGCGCGATTCGACTTCGTCATGCAGTCGTTTCAGCCGCAGCAGCGAGCGCACGCGCGTCAGCAGGACGACTGAACTGTAGGGTTTGGTGACGAAGTCGTCGGCCCCGGCATCGATCGCCTTTAATTTTTCATCTTCGCTGTCTAAGGCGGTTACGATCACGATCGGGACGAAGCGCGTGGCCGGGTTGGCTTTGAGGGTCTTGCAGAGTGCCAGTCCGTCCATGCGCGGCATCTGCACATCGACCAGCGCCAGATCAGGAGGGTTCTGCAGCGCCAGCTCCAGGGCCGTGCGCCCGTCGGGTGCGGTGACGGCCTCGCAGCCGGAGCTGACCAAATATGTCTTGAGCAAGTCCCGATTGAGCCAATCGTCGTCGGCGATCAGGATGCGCGGTGGTCTATCAAAAATCCCGGTCAGGTCCATACGCCACCACGGTTTGAGGCGGGCAAGATCGCCCGATCCAGCTTTCGCTACTCGACGCGGCCGGTTGCAATGGCCATTTTCACTTCACCCAACGCCTTGGTCACCTCAATTTCGCGTGGGCAGGCATCGGTGCAGTTGAAGATATCGTGGCAGCGCCAGACTCCCATCCGATCGTTGAGCAGCGCCAGGCGATCGGCGGCGGCCCGATCGCGGCTGTCGAAGATGAAGCGGTGCGCCTGGACGACCGCCGCCGGGCCAACATATTGTCCGCTGGCCCAGAACGAAGGGCAGGAGGTCGTGCAGGCCGCACATAGGATGCACTTGGTGGTGTCGTCGAAGCGCGCCCGCTGTTCAGGGGTCTGTGGGCGTTCTTCGGCTGGCGCCGG